>CAYUWI010000001.1:0-47309 GCA_964448275.1 uncultured Gammaproteobacteria bacterium
CCCGGCGGAGAAGGCCGGCAAGAAGATGGACAAGGCCGGCGAACAGGCCCAGGAAAAGGCACAAGAGGCCGGCGAGGCCATGGGCGAGAAAATGGAAAAGGGCGGTGAGACCATCCAGAAGGGCACCGAGCAGTGAGGCCATCCAGCGCACCGTCCCGCAGCACTGCCACCGATGGAGGGAGACAATGGGGCTTTTAGGCTGGGCCATCCTGTTCCTTGTTGTGGCCCTGGTGGCGGGGGTAATGGGCTTTGGCGGCATCGCCGGTGCCGCCACGGACATCGCCCGGATCCTGTTTATGATCTTCCTGGTGCTGTTCCTGGTGATGCTCGTCACCAATTTGGCCCGGGGGACGGGACCGCTGTAGCGGTCCCTCCGCGCGCTTCGCGCGTTGTGTCCCGCCACCCGGACGCTCCACCCACCCTCTTCAGGGCACACAGCGCTGGAGAGTGGCCAATGCCGCCAGGCCATGGGCACTGGCACAGGGATTGCTAGAAGCCCTTCTAGAACTCTTCCGGGGACAACAGCAACACGATTCCCATGAGCAGAGAAGGAGAGGATTATGAGAAAGCAATTGCTGACCACGGCGTTGATCTTGGGCCTAGCGTCCGCTCCAGTTTGGGCTATCAGCGGCCAGACCTTTAACGACTTTGATGCCGATGGCAATGGAAGCCTCAGCAAGCAGGAGGCCGATGCAGTCGGGATACGCCTTGAGCAGGTCGATACCAACGGCGATGGCCAGATCAGCCAGTCGGAGTACAAGCAGGCTACACAAGGCCAGTCCGACCCCCCTCGGGTTCCGGCTCAGAAGCTGAGGGAATGTAGTAGTTAACTACGCCCGGCTGAAGCCGGCCCTCTGGCTGTGACCCCCTGAACGGCCGCCCCCCGGGCGGCCGTAACCTGTCGCAAGGCTCGAGACGGAGCGCTCCTCCGAATGAGGGAGTAGTGCCCCAACAGCCTGCATAGACAACAGATGAACAACCTCAAGGATCCCCACATTGAGTGAAGTTGAGCTAGCCGCCCTCTACGCCACACTTGCCGGCGCAACGATCCCGCTCGGCGGCGCAACGGCTCAGATCGAGCAGATTCAGCCCCTCTGGCTCGAGACCGAATTCCGCCATTCTGTCATCGCCTTTGGGGGGCGGGGTCCTCTTGGCAGCTGTTGCGCTGGTGCTCGTGCCTGAGGGAATGCACCACCTGCCAACCTGGAAGGTCCTGGCCGCCTTTGGTGGCGGCGGGCTCGTCTTCTTTTTAGTTGATCGGCTGATTGAGAAGCGCGGCGGCGGTGGTGCCCAGCTGATGGCGATGCTGCTCGACTTTGTGCCAGAAGCGATGGCCATGGGGGCCATGCTCGCAAGTGAGAAAACAATCGGTCTGCTACTGGCCATCCTGATCGCCCTGCAAAACTATCCGGAAGGCTTCAACGCCTATCGCGAGCTTCGGGCAACAGGGAATATACAATCATTCGCCGTGCTACTGGCCTTTTGCGCCCTTGTGCCGCTCGGCCCCGCTGCTGCCTGGTTGGGGGTGATCTATTTGCACTCAACACCGGGCATTCTAGGCGCGGTCATGCTGTTCGCAGCGGGCGGCATCCTTTATCTCACCTTCGAAGACATCGCCCCGCAGGCCTATCTGGAGCAACACTGGGCACCGCCGCTTGGGGCCGTCTCGGGCTTCATGCTCGGGCTTCTGGGCCACGCACTTGTCAGTTACTAAGCCCTAGCGACAGGGGGTTGTCACACCATAAAGGAGATAGCGAGGAAAACCGGCCCGAGGAGCGCCGGACCCGGGAGGAAATCTAGAGAGGGCTAGATAGATCATCCGCGCTTGACATGCGGAATTAGCACAATCAAGGGCTCGCTATCCGGCGGTAGTGGAGGTCGAATACCGGGTGCCCCTGCCCCTGACCCCGCAGCTCAAACCGGGTCAGTGGACGGTCTGGGCAACGTGGGGCGTAGCGAGTCGCCCCCCAACAATTCTCGAACTGCGGATGGGCCTCAAGTGTAGCAACCATCCACTCCGCGTAGTCAGGCCAGTCAGTGGCGAGATAGAACTCTCCGTGCGGGCGCAGCGTGCGAGCCAAGAGATCCAAGAACGGCCTCTGGATCAAACGGCGTTTATGGTGCCGGGCCTTGGGCCAAGGGTCCGGGAAGAAGATATAGCAGACATCGAGGCTTTTCTGGGGAATACGTCCCTCCAAGAATGGGATTGCATCACCGAGGGCAATTCGCACATTATCAAGCTGCTGCTCGTGGAGCCTGAGGAGGCACTTCCCTACCCCTGGGGGGTAGACCTCGATCCCAACCCAACCCCAGTGCAGGTGATTCCGTGCCAGTTCGAGTAGTGCCTCACCGCTGCCGATACCGATCTCCAGGCCGATGGGGACCTGGGGCCCAAATATCTCGGACCAGTCAAGCGTAGTCGGGGATTCAGGGAGTTGGTACTGCGGCAAGAGCTCCTTCAGGGCGCGCCGCTGGGCCCGTGTCACCCTCCCCTTGCGAAGCCGATAGGTGCGGATCGAGTGCTGTTCGCGGCTCATTGCCTTGGTGCGGGGTTACACCGCCGGGTGATCCTGAACAGCGCTCCAACTCGCCTGGACTCCGGCTGTCAGGTCGGGAAAGAACGGGCGAAAGCCCAACTCCCGAAAGGCCCGGGTAATGGCACAACGCCGCGACTCCTCCAGGAAGGAGAGACGGGTGGGAGAAAGATGTCTGTCTGCCTCTTCTGGGGTCAAGGGTTGCGGCAGAGAGAGACCGAGGGCCTTGGCCACCGCTTCGAGGAGGGCGCCTTGCGGGTGGGCATTGCCATCTCCGGCATTGTAGATACGATTGGGACGTCCACGCTCCAACACCCTCAAGATGAGCTGAATAAGGTCGTCGATGTGGACCAGATTGGTGTAACGGGTCTCCGGCCAGGCGACCCGCCAGCCCTGCCCTGCCTGGACCCGCTCAACGGGTAGCCGACCCGGGCCGTAGATCCCGGGAACTCGGAGGATATGGACCCAAGGAGCGCCCTGACGACCTCCCCAGACGCGCAAACGCCTTTCTGCATTCACTCGCCGGTCGGCACGCTCAGTCCTCGGACGGGTCGGCGTAGACTCATTCACCCAGGCACCCCGTTGATCTCCATAGACCCCTGTGGTGCTTATATAGATGAGACGGCGCGGGAAGCGATGACAACCGAGGTTCGCTACAAGTCGGGCAGTGCGGAGATCTGTACGTCCTGAGCGGCTTGGGGGAGCCGTGTGGATCACGGCGGCTGCCGGTGCCACCCGATCCAGACCGCTCCCTGTATCGAGATCCAGCCGGAAGGTCGTTACCTCAGAGGGGAGGCGTCGTCGCAAGGAGTCGAGATCTCGCGCCCCAGCCAGCACCCGATGTCCCCGTTCAAGGAGGTGGGGCACGAGGCGCGTTCCGAGGTATCCGCAGCCAACAACCGCTACTGTAGGGTAACGTTCACTTTGCTCTTGCATGTAGTATATTATCAATACGATTATTGTTCTGGGTCAGGTTCTAAACATAAGGTAGATTGGAGATGGGTTATACTGTTCAACTCGAACCGAGTGGTCACACCATCGAGGTGGAGCCGGATCAGACGATCCTCGACGCCGCCCTCCAGCAAGGGCTCGACCTACCTCATGGCTGTCGCAACGGGGCCTGCGGAGACTGCAAAGGGATAATTCTCTCCGGACAAGTAGAGTACGGTGAATACGAGGAGTGGGCCCTATCGGAGGACGAGCGAGAGCAGGGAAGGGCCCTGTTGTGCCAAAGTCGACCTCGCACCCACCTCACGATCGAGACCTCCCAACCTGTCAAGGAGAACCAAACAGAAGTCAAGAGGTTCCCAGCAAAGGTCCACAGCTTCCGTAAGCTGACCCACGATGTTATGGAGGTTCAGCTCAAGCTAGCCCGGCGGGATCGGTTCCAGTATACTCCCGGCCAGTATATCCAGGTCATCCTCGATGACGGCCGTCGCCGGGAATTCTCTATTGCCAATTCGCCTTTGAACAACAAGCTCTTGACTACCTATATCCGCCGGGTCCCCGATGGGGAGTTCACTCGACACATCTTCGAACGGATGCAGAGAAAGGAGGTATGGAACTCCGAAGGCCCTTTCGGGCAGCTCTACCTGCGGTCAAGCAATCGGCCGACAATCCTGGTAGCCGGCGGTACAGGCCTTGGACCAATCAAGGCCATCCTTGAACATGCCTTAACGGAAGGCTCACAACGAGAATTCCACCTCTTTTTCGGCGTTCGTGCCAAGCGCGATCTCTACATGACCGAGTTGCTCGATGAGTGGGCCCGGACCTACCCGAACTTCCACTACGTCCTAGCCCTCTCCAACCCTGAACCGGAGGACACCCCTGATGGTGGCATTACGACAGGCTATATCCACGAGGTAATTGCACGCTCCTGTACCGATCTGAGCGACTATGAAGGGTACCTCGCCGGTCCGCCCCCAATGGTCGATGCAAGCACCAAGACCTTAATCGAACTGGGGATCCCCGAAGGTCAAATCTTTGCCGATTCCTTTACCTACTCGTCCCGCTAGCAGGAGCAGGTAAGACCCCCCTTGCACCCTCCTCAAGGGCATCGAGGCCTTTCCGGTAACACACCAAGCCCTTCTCCATCTGTTCCCGTTGCTGGTACAGCCGAGCCAGCCGGAGGAACAGATCCGGTGAGTTGGCCTTCCCCATGGCCAAATCCAGATATTGGTCGGTCTTCCCCCATAACTGGAGGTCGGCCGAAAGCTGGGCCAAGACGGTGAGGAGGTGAGGATCCTCCGGATGCTCAGCGAGCCAATCCTCCAGATGCTGGAGTCGTGTTGACAACCCGGTCCCCTGGCGTGGGAACTCGAGATAAAGGTCGACCAGATCACCCCGCCAGTTCCGCTTCAATGTCTGCTCCAACAGCCTGGCTGCAGCTTCGTATTCGCCTTGCCCCAGAAACCACCGCACCCGAGGCGCCACTATCCGAGGATCGAGCCGCTCTCGGCGATCCGTCGCTTCCCAATGGCGCTCCATATCCTCACTATTACCATAACGTCGGGCTTGCTCCAGACAGGCAGAGCGTGCCTGCACACCCTCTTCGTAGGCGGACTCTGCGTTCAAGGCCCGCAACCGCCGGAGACGAGGAAGGATCCGGAGCACCCCCTCCCAATCTTCCACATTGCGATAGAGACGAAGTAGTCGGCGCAGGATGTAGGGAGAATCCTCGGCCCGCCGTTCGAGGTTCGATAACAATGAAAGGGCATGATCAAACCGATCAGATTCCATCTCGAATTCGGCCCGCAACAGGGTAGCGGCTAACTCATCCTCACCTTGGCCCTGTTGGGCCATCTGGAGGAATCTCTCCGCATCCGGCTCCAGTCGGTTGGCATGGGCAGCACGTGCTGCCTCGAGATAGAAGGCATGGGGACGATCGGACAGCCTCGCCCCGCGAGAAAGCAGGGTTTGGGCCTGTTTCGAGTCCCCCCGTTCCAACGCCAATAGCCCGCGCTCGAGCAGATCTAGGCTACGACGCAACTTCCTTTGTCGACGCTGCTCCGTAAAGCGATACGGTACCTCTCTTACTGTGGTCAAGGCCCCCCACAACAACCACCCGACTCCTAAGACGAGAAGGACCACGATGACGCCTAGGGCGACGGTCGTCTCGAGGGTATACCCACCGACCTGGATCAACATATAGCCAGGCCCGTGCCCCAGAAGGGTCACTGCTGCAGCTGCCACGGCCATAACGAGGATCAGTTTGAGGAGTAACCACATTAGCCTTTCCGCTCCCTGCGAAATACCTCAAGGGGGGTATGGAGATCGGGCAGCTCCCGATCGATCTCCCGATGCTGCAATGTATCCAACCCTTCCATTACCCCTTGAACCGCCGCAGAATCGGTGTCAAAGAAACTTTTTATCCAGGTTTGGGCCTTTTCCAAAGACTGCTCGTAGACCTCCTTTTGACCATTGAGGAGGGCGAGGCGGGCTGCTTGCAAGTTCAGGACGAGATTATGGCGTAGGAAGTAAGCCTCTTTGGGAGGAAGTAGAGGCTCGATCGGCTCATTGCTGCGACGTAGTCGAATGAGGGCCTTAACATCGGCCCAAAACTGACTCAGGGCACTCCCTACCTGAGCCAACACCCCTTCAGAGGTCGCTCCCGCTTCTTTAGGGGTTGAACCGGATTGGGAGGGGCTCAGGTTGGGTGGGCGGGTCCCTTGTACAGGTAAGTCCATCACACTCTGGCTTAGACTGGCCAGCTTGAAGCTCATTCCCGGGATATCCGGCTGGGGCACCTGTTCCAAGTGGGTCATAGCCTCCTGGATCGCCTTGCGGGTATCCAACCAAGCTGGGCTGGAGAGTTGTTCGAGGACGTTGTCCGCCTCTTGAAGTGCCGCGTAGGCAGCATCTGCATCCCCCTCGAGGCGCGCTAACCGACTAGCCGTGATTAGGAGCCCCTCGACCCGCTCCAATGTCCAGTGCGGTTGGTTTTCCCCCAGCCGTTCGAACAGCTCCTCCACTCGCGCCTGGAGCTGTTCGATAGGGGCACCCAACTTCGGGACCCGCTCAGCCAACTTGTCATGGCGGCTCTCAAGCTCACCCAAAGAGTTCTGTAAGTTGGTGAGGGACTGTTGGAAATCGGTCACAGAACGTTTGAGCTCAGGGAGACTCTCCTGGATCCGGACGCGTTCCGTGCGAGCCTCTTCGAGCCGCTGTTGGAGCTGCCCTAGGCGCTGGTCGAATTGCCCGTAGAGATACCACCCGGCTCCGGCAACACCCAAGGCAACTAATAGGGCCAACCAACCGGGCCAGTTGGAACCCGTGGCGGAATCGCTCGCTGGTGGACCGTCCCCGGGTGGGGACTCCTCCCCCCCTTGTTCCGACGACTGGCCTTCTTGGGGAGATTGCTGATCCTGCGTGGATGATCCTGCAGTTCGCCTCCCAGTGGGACTTGTCTGGGCCTCTCCCGAGCGGCGTTCTGACTCCGGACGCTCCGGAGTGGCTTGTGAATCCCTGCTCTCTACCATGCCTCTCTCCGTGTAGCGGGGTGTAAGGTCAGAATCGCACGCCTCACGCCCTATCCCTGGTGCAGCCAACGCGCAGCATCGAAGGCGTGATAGGTCAAAATCAGATCGGCTCCAGCTCGCTTAAGTCCGGTCAGTGTCTCCAAAACGACTGCTGGTTCATCCAACCAGTCCCTCTCGGCAGCGGCCTTGAGCATACTGTATTCACCGGATACGTTATACGCTGCTACTGGGACCTCTGTCTCTTGCCGCAAACGCCAAAGGATATCCATAAAGGGTAGGCCGGGCTTCACCATGACCAGATCGGCCCCTTCAGCGAGATCGAGGTGCAGTTCGCGCAATGCTTCCCGGCCGTTGGCCGGATCCATCTGGTAGCCCCGCTTGTCTAAGGGGATACCTTGCTGGGTGCTCGGGGCAGAGTCCAGGGCATCGCGGAACGGGCCGTAAAACGCTGAGGCGTATTTGGCAGTGTAGGAGAGGATCGCGGTCTCGCTATAGCCCGCCCCATCCAGGGCACGTCGGATGGCTCCGATTCGGCCATCCATCATGTCTGAAGGCGCGATAACATCGGCCCCTGCCTCTGCTTGAACGACCGCCATTTGGGCCAGTAGCTCAACCGTTTCATCATTCACCACACTCCCCCCCCGGACGACTCCATCATGGCCATCGGAAGAGTAGGGATCAAGTGCGACATCAGTGATGACGACCAACTCCGGAAGGTGCTCCTTGAGTGCTCGAATGGCAGTGGGGTACAAACCTTCTGGATTACGGCCTTCACTACCGGTCGAGTCCTTTTGCTTCTCCTCAAGGACGGGGAATACCACTATCGCCGGGACCCCTAGCTCAAACGCAGTCGAGGCCTCCTTCAGGAGTTGAGCGAGACCCAAGCGATGGTACCCTGGCATCGAGGGGATCGCCTGGCGGCTCTGCTCACCCGCTGTTACGAACAAGGGAGCAATAAGGTCTTCGGTTGATAGCCGGGTTTCGCTGACCATACGGCGAATACCATGAGTCCGCCGCAGCCGGCGAGGGCGATAGAACATCTCAACTCCCTCCTGTAAGGGTCAATGGCCGTGACACCGCCCACTCACTCAATCCACGCAGTATCCCTTCGTCAGAGGCCTCTGGGGCTACAATGGGGGCAGGGAACCCCCGTTCGATGAGTACCTCCCCAGTAATCGGACTAATGACAAAGGCTGGTACACGGCGCAGTAGCTCTTGGGCAGGACGGGAGAGCATCGCCAAAAGGTTTGTGAAGGTATCGGGGCTTGTAAAGACGGCTGCGTGAAGCTTGCCGCTCTCAAGGGCTGCTGAAACTTGTTGCGGGTCTGCCTGAGGAGGAGGTGAACGGCGATAAACCGGCAACCGCACAATTTTTGCCCCCCGCGCCTCTAACGTCTCCGGAAGGAGCTCTCGGCCACGCTCGCCTCGCAGGAGTGCGATCCTCTGCCCAGCGACGTTTGCAGTCTGCATGGCCGGTAATTCGAGCAAGCCCTCGGAGCGGAACTGCGCAGGGGTCGTGACTTCCCCAACCCCTTGATCCGCTAGTGCCTGAGCTGTTTTGGCCCCAATCGCCGCGTAACGGGGTCGAGCAGGCCAAGCCGCCCTATAGCGCTCAAGGAGGTGCTGTACCCCGCTGACAGCATTGCGGCTGACGAAGACCAACCAATCGAAAGAGTCAAGCTCAGAGACTACTGTCTCCCAGGCGGGTCCCTCCGGTAGGGGGTCGATTTCAATGGTAGGGAAGGGAAAGGGCTCCCCACCTCGGTTCCGAATTCCTTCCACTAGGGGGGCGGATTGATGGCTCGGTCTCGTAACTAGTACACAGTAGCCTTGTAAAGGAGCCTCAGTCATGGCCCGTGACTCGATTGAGAATAGAGCCTGCACCTAGCGCAAGTAGGTTCTCAGCGAGTTCAGTGCCGAGGCGTTCAGGCTCCTCGATAGGACCCGAAATAGTCTCCTCGAGCACTTGGCTCCCGTTAGGCTCGCCTACCATACCCCGGAGATGTAGGGTTCCACCATCCAATTTGGCATAACCCCCTATAGGCACTTCACAACCACCACCGAGTCGACGATTGAAGGCCCACTCGGCACGCGTGCGCAGTGCGGTTTCCCAGTGATCGATAGGACGGATACGCGCCAAGGTCTCCTCGTCTCCCTCGCGACACTCAATCCCAATCGTGCCTTGGGCCATGGCGGGCACACTCTCTTCAGGGGACAAAAAGGCAGTGATGCGTTGCCGCCAGCCGAGGCGAAGCAGGCCAGCCGCCGCCATAACGACCGCATGGTAGCCCCCCTCGTCAAGTTTGCGCAATCGCGTATCCACATTCCCCCGTAGCTCCACTATCGATAGCCCTGGATAACGCTTTCGGAGTTGGCACGTCCGGCGTAGACTCGAAGTCCCGATGCAGCTCCCTGGAGGCATCTCTTGGGGGTGTGAGTAATGGTTGGCAATATAGGCATCACGTGGATCTCCACGCTCACAGACTACTGGAATATGGAGACCTCGAGGCAGCTCAACCGGCACGTCCTTCATCGAATGGACCGCTATATCGGTTTCTCCGGCCAAGAGTGACTCTTCGAGCTCCTTGACGAAAAGACCCTTGCCGCCACCCTGTACCAAGGAGCGATTCCGAATCCTGTCACCACTTGTAGTGATGTGAACTAATTCCACCTCAAGATCTGGATGTGTGGCAATTAGCAGATCACGAACACAGCCTGCTTGCCAGAGCGCAAGCTTGCTGGCCCGAGTACCGAGACGCACCTTATCAACACCTAGGCTAGTTGGATGCACGGAGGATTAATGATTCGTGTTGTTCACAAAATCGACATGCGATTAATATGGTAATAATACTGATGAAGTTGGCGGGCGAAATCAACCCAAGGGTACTACTCGGCTACCCGAAACAAAGGGCACTGGGGCAAAACAATCGCAATGAATCAAATCAGTCTACGCATCCTTACCTATAATATCCAAGTAGCCATCGGCTCCCGGCGATATCGCCACTACGTGAGCCATGGCTGGAAGTACGTTATGCCCCACGGCCAAAGCCTGCCCAACTTGAGGCGTATTGCTCGTGTTATTGGGCCATACGATATTGTAGGCCTTCAAGAGGCCGATGCGGGGAGTTTTCGCACCGGTTTTATTGACCAAGCTCGCTATCTGGCTGACAATTCAGGGTTTGCCTACTGTACTAGCATGATCACGCGTGATCTCGGCCTGTTTGCGCAGCATACCAACTCGATACTTACCCGCATGGAACCGATCTCAGTCAGCGAGCATCGGCTTCCCGGAGCGCTAGAGGGCCGAGGGGCTCTCGAGGCTTGCTTCCTAATGGACGGGCACCCTTTTCGGATCTTGGTAACACACACCTCATTAGGTCGGCGGGCTCGGATGCGTCAACTCGGCTTTCTTGCAGAACTGGTGGCTAACTCCCCGAGTCCATGCATTATTATGGGGGATCTCAACTGTACCCCGCGCTCAAAGGAGCTGAACTACCTACGAACACACACTCGACTGCAGCTCCCAAGTCGCCCGAGCCACGCGACACTCCCAAGCTGGCGCCCCCGTGTGACAGTGGACTACATCCTGGCCACCCCCGAATTCGAATTACGCTACTATGGCCCCTTACCTGAGCTCTACTCGGACCACCTACCGGTCCAAGCGCGCGCATGCTGGATTGAAACAAGGCGAAATCCTCCCTTTGTAGAACAACCGTCCAGCCGCAGGAATCAGCGCCCGGTTTCCCCCTGATCTACCGCTTGGTTTGAACATCGGGCAGAGTAATGCAGTTGAACTCGATCCCCCTTATAGTTATAGAATATTAGGTTTACAACGAAACTGAATTCATGGTGATTGGTCTCGGCTCAGGTGCTGTTTGCGAGGAGAGGTAGACAACGTTGACCGCAGAGAGTGCACAGAAGGAAACTCGTACCTTTCAAACCGAGGTGCAGAAGTTACTCCACCTAATGGTGAATGCCCTCTATTCCCACCGGGAGATCTTCCTCCGGGAGCTCATCTCGAACAGTTCTGATGCTCTTGACAAGCTGCATTTCGAAGGGATCAAGAATGAGACCCTCTTTGAAGGGCAGCAGAAGAGGGAAATTCGACTTCAACCCGATCCCGATCAGGGCACCCTCACGGTCAGCGATAATGGGATCGGCATGGACCGCGACGAAGTGGCGGAAAATATCGGGACCATTGCCCACTCCAGTTCCCAGGCCTTCTTGGAGCGACTCACCGGTGACGAGAAGAAGGATTTGGAGCTGATCGGTCAGTTCGGGGTTGGCTTCTACTCTGCCTTCATGGTTGCTGATCGGGTGGATCTCCTCACACGACGAGCGGGAGCGTCTAAAGAACAGGGTGTTCACTGGAGTTCTGACGGGAGCGGGAGTTACACCCTGGAGACAGTCACCAAAGAGGCGCTTGGCACGGAAGTAACCCTCCATCTCAAGGAGGATGCCCAGGAATACCTGGAAGCCGAAACCCTTCGGCGGGTGGTACAGAAGTACTCCGATCACATCTCTTATCCTGTGATCCTGGAGGGCTCCGAGGGTGAGGAGACGTTAAACAGCGCCTCGGCCCTATGGGCACGCCCCAAATCCGAGATCAGCGAAGAGGATTATCGCAATTTCTACGCTCATATAAGTCACGGAGACACTGAGCCTCTCGCCCATCTACACATCCACGCCGAAGGGACGACCGAATATACAGCCCTGTTGTATATTCCGAGCCATGTCCCCTTCGATCTCTGGCAGCCCAACGCTCGACCCGGGATCCGACTCTACGTACGCCGAGTCTTCATCACCGATGAAGCAGGGGAGCTAATACCACACTATTTACGCTTTCTGCGGGGTGTGGTAGACGCCCCCCATCTCCCGCTGAATATCTCACGAGAGATGCTGCAACAGGACAAACAGATTGAGCGGATCCGTAAGGGGCTCGTTAGGAGGATCCTCAACCGCCTAGAAGAGATGACCAACCAGGAACCGGATCGCTATGAACGATTCTGGGCAAATTTCGGTGCTGTACTAAAAGGGGGTCTTGTCGAGGACGAGAGCAACCAGCAGCAAATCGCCAAGCTCGTGCGGTATCGCTCTTCGCAACGTCCGGACAGTTGGATTAGCCTGGAGGATTACAAGCAAAATATGCAGGAGGGCCAGAAGGCCATCTATTACCTGACCGGAGATAACCTAACGACCCTCCAACACAGCCCACACCTAGAGATCTTCAAGAAGAAAGGGGTTGAGGTCTTGCTAATGACGGACCTTGTGGACGAGTGGGCTGTCTATAACCTAACCGAATATGAAGGGACCCCGCTCACTAGTGCAGCCCGAGGGGAGCTCGATCTGCAGTCCCTGCCCGGGGGCGAAGAAGAGCAGGCCACCGAGCAGCAACAAACAGGCACCGAGACCTTCCAGGGCCTTCTGGAAGCAATCCAGGGGAGCTTGAGTGAGGCAGTGGAATCGGTGCGTCTCAGTCATCGCCTAACAGATAGCCCGAGCTGCATCGTGACCGGTGAAAACGCCCTTGGGGAACAAATGGAGCGGATCCTGCGCGCTGCTAACCAGCCGGTCCCTATAAGCAAGCCGATCCTCGAACTCAACCCGGACCACCCGGTCCTCCGCCGGCTCCATGAGATCTATACCACCCAACCGAGTGACCCTCGAATCGCCGAATGGGCATGGCTCCTCCTTGACCAGGCCCGCCTGGCCCAAGGCTCTGAACTCCCCGATCCCTCCGGTACGGCTCGCCGCATGAGCGAGATGATGAGCAAATTGGCCGGCGAGGAGAGAAGCCGTATTATCACCCCTTAAAGAAGGCCCTCGCCTGGAATCAACAGCAACCTAGGGACCCCTTTATTGGGTCCCTAGACCTTATCAAATGAGGTGGTGTATCTAACTGACCTCTAGGGTCTTCTTGTGGCCGCGATGGTCCACGGTGTGGACCCGTACAGGGCGCCTCCAAACCCGGTGGATATACTCAACAACCTTCTGGGCCCGGGGAAGATCTACACCCCGGCCATCAATCTTGTAGTCGTGCTGCAATTCGAGACTCCCATCGACACCCAAGCCATGGACATAGATGCGAGGAGTCCCGTAATTGAATCGGGGGGCAAGCAGGGTCTCACGCAGGATATCAATATCCGGATCTTCTACGATAAAGCGCTCTTCTGCCCGGGATTGTTGACGGGTATAGGTGAACAACTGCAACTCGGAAGCCAAATCCTCATCGAGGTAGTTCCGGATGAAGCCAAAATCATCCTCTACAGCCCGAATATGCATGGCGGTATCGAGCCCACTCTCCTCGATGATCTTTTCCCACATCATGAACCCAACATGGTAGGGGTTAATCGCCAGCGAAACCCCCTCCCGGCCTGCGTAAGGCCGCACGACATCGGAATGGGACTTGATGGCATCGAGGTAGAGCTGCTGGGGCAAGAAATCGGCCTCTCGCAAGAGGCGAGCATGCCAGTAGCTTGCCCAACCCTCATTCATGATCTGGCAGGCGAATAGAGGATAGAAATAAAAGGACTCCTCGCGCACCGCAAGGAAGATATCCCGTTCCCACTCTTCCAGCTCGGGTCCGTAGCGGGCAATGAACCAGAGGAGATCGTATTCTGGACGCGGAGGGACAGGGGCCCGTACGGTCTTCTCTTCATGGTCGCTCTCGGTATCGAACAAATCTTTTCCGGGCAGCTCTTGATAGCGCTTCTGAAAAACGGAATCACTCTGCTTCGGGGCCTTCTTGGTGATCCGTGTAGGATAGTTAGGACGGCTAATGCCTTGGTTTAAGTCGACATTCTGCTCCAGAGCAAGGGCCGCATCCAAGGCGGTCTCCACACGCTTTTGGCCATGCTCTTCGATTGCAGCCTCGATCCGATGCGCCCGATCCGCTGCCTGTTCAACGACGTGGTAGCCCACCTGAGACTGCATCTGGGCAAAGAGCCCGTTATTTTTGGAAAAGTCGGCGTGTCCGAGAACATGCGCGGTCACTAAGGTATTCTCCGAGAGGCTGTTGTTGGCCTCCAGGTAGGCCCGATTCGGGTTGCCGGGAAAGACAACCTCAAAGATACGGGAGTTGCCCATCCGATGCTGCACATACTGATATATATAACGGACCCCAAATGACCAGTGCGGCATCCGGACCGGTAGCCCGTAGACCGCTACCTCCATCATGAAGGTGTTCGGCACGAGCTCGAAATCCACGGGGTAGTAATCGAGCCCCTGCTCCTGAGCAAGCTCCTCGAGCCGGGGTCGATATTCGACCAACACGCTGTTGCTCGTGGTCTGCTGATTGGTGGTTGACATGGCTATGCTCCTGCTCCCCCTGGACCGGGCAACCGCCAAACCGGGCTATGCCGCTTCCTCGGCTTGGCGTCGGAAGAAACTACGAATTGCCTCCCAAATATCGGCATCGGCGTGCACAGTATAGCTACCGACCGCATAACCTCGGGCCTGGAGGGCCTTGAACAGACGGCCCATCTCAGACTTCGAAGTCTCTAACGGGTTCTGAGGCGTCTCCACAAACCCCATATAGTTGAGCACGCTCCCGAGTTCGATGAGGGCCATCTCGGCCGATCGCCGATCGTCGCCAAAGTTGTCCCCATCGGAGGCATAAAAGAGATAGACATTGTATCGAGCAGGGTCATAGCGCTCTCGAAATATCTCCTGAGCCAGTCGGAAGGCGCTGGATGCGACCGTCCCCCCGGTGGCGGTTACCTGGAAGAACTCCTCTTCAGTAAACTCCCAAGCCTCGTTAGTATGGGCAATGAACACGGTCTCTACATCACCGTACTGGCGTCGTAGGCCCTGGACCGCCCAGAAGAAAAACGCCTTGGCGAGCTTGCGCCGGAGTTGATCCATGCTCGCAGAGACATCCAAGATAAACACGACCACGGCATTGGTGGCCGGGCGTTTGCGGCGGGTCAATTGCCGATAGCGCAAGTCCTCATCAGAGAATGGCACCGCCTGCTCATCGATCGAGCGGCGTTTGATCGCCTCTTTGAGCGTACGCCGGCGATCCAGTCGTGAACGAGGTCCCCGCCTACCCCACCCCTCCTGGACCAGGTCCTCATCGGTTAAGGCGTCAGTGGTTTTGGGCCTGAGATCTGGGAGCTCTAGTTCCTCCCAGATCCAATCCACGATATCATCCACCTTCAACTCCAGTACAAATCGAAGCTCACCGCCACCACTGCCGCCCTCTGTCGAGCCATCCTCGCTCTCTCCAGGGCGAGAGCGACGCAACACATCACCCGGCTCACCGTTTCCTTGGCCTACCCCGGTCTCATTGTCGTCATCGCGTAACCGAAAACGGTAATGTTCCAGGAACCGGACCGGGACCTGCACGGTACGGTCACTCGGCCGACTGAGCACATCAGAGCCTGAGATAAGTTCCGGCAAGGTGTTCCGAACTGTCTCACGAACCTTCTCGTTGTGCCGCAGCCAGTCCCGAGCACCTCGGGAAAAGAGCTCGTACCAGCGATCCTCAATGGCCATCCGGGAAGAAGGCATCGAACAATCCTCATTTTGGGTCATTGCATCCCCACCTACTCTTGAGAAAGGAGCGTGGTGACGTAATTCAAGGCCTCACGTGCACTGTGGGTATCGTAACCATACTCCTTGACCAGCCGGTCTTCCACCGCTGAAATCTTCCGTTGGGCCTCTTCATCCGGCCGAGTGCTCGAGGTAACCAAACGCAGCACATCCCGGCGCTCATCAAACAGGTACTGTTTGATAGCATCATGGAGACGGGCATGGCTGTCGAGGGTAAACCGCTCACCGCGCTTATACGCGCCCATGGCCTTACGCACCACCTCCTGCCGGAAGGACTGCTTGCCCGAGTCCGAGACGCTGATCTTCTCCTCGACTGAACGCAGAAAGCGTTCATCCGGCTCGCGCTCTTCACCCGTGATCGGATCCTCTACCTTACGGTGATCGAGGATCGCTTCTACCTCGTCGAGGTACTTGTCGAGAAGCTCTTGGGCCTCGTCTTCAAAGGAGACGAATAGCGCCTTATGGACGTCCTCCTTGACCCACCGGTTATAGAAGTCCTTCCGTACAGTGACCAGAAAGTCCACCCACCTCTTCTTCTGTTTACTATCCATGCGGGCATCGGACTCGATGGTATCCTTTAAGGCCAACATGACATCCATAGAGGTCAAGCTCTTGCGCTCACTCTGACTGATGGCACTCGCAAGGGCGTTGACTACGAACCTTGGACTGACCCCCTCCATCCCCTCTTCGGGGTTTTCGCCCTTGATCCGGTCGACCTCTGAGGCCGAGACACCCTCTACATCCTCACCCGCATAGAGGCGGGTCTTTTTGGAAAGATCGAGATCCTCGCGCTCGGAAGGTTCTAATCGGGTCAGCACAGCAAATACAGCCGCCACATTCAGAGCGTGGGGATCAAGGTGAACCTCACGGAAGGTCGGGGTTGCAGAGGTCAGCTTGTTATAGATGCGGGCCTCATCCGGGTAACGCAAGGTGTAGGGGACCTGTACGATCACCATCCGATCGAGTAGTGCCTCATTCTCCTTCTCTTGGAGGAACTTGCGGAATTCTGCCAGATTGGTGTGGGCAATAATGGTCTCGTCGAGGTAGATTAGCGGGAATCGCGAAACCTTAACGTTTTTCTCCTGCGTCAGGGTCAAAAGGAGATAGAGGAACTCCCGCTTGACCTTCAAGATTTCAATCATCTCCAACAGGCCGCGACTCGCTGCATAAACTGCCCCCGACCAAGACCAGGCGCGGGGATCACCTTCATCCCCATAGTGGGCCACCTTGGAGAGATCCACTGAACCGACTAGGTCAGCGATGTCAGCAGTCGTCGGATCGTGAGGTGCATAAGTACCTACCCCGGTTCGACCCGCCTCACTGATGAAGATCCGTTCCACTGGCATCTTGGTAAAATCACCCCCGTACTGCTCTTCGAGGATAGTCCGACAATACGGGGAAATCTCCCCTTCCGGCTCGACTCCGTAGGTCCTCCGAAACTCAGGCCGCTTCGAGTGGGGGATGAGCTGTAAGGGCGACTCATGGATCGGGCTCTCCTTGACAGCGTAAATCGCCCCCTCATCTGTATGGCTATACTCCTCGAGTCCCCGTTTCAGTAGGGTGACCAGGCTCGACTTCCCACCCGAAGGGGGTCCGAGTAACAGGAGAAGCCGACGCCCGACCTCCGAGCCTTCACTCGCTGCTTTAAAGTAATTGGCGACCCGCTCGAGCGCTTCATCGACCCCAAAGAGCTCGTTCGCAAATAGGTTATAACGAGTTACATCTTCACCCTCTTCCGAGGTCTGCCACCCGTACCAACGGATCATATCCCAGACGTACTGGTGGCTATTTCGGGTAAACCCGATCGGGTCGGTCGGGAAAATCTCCTGCATGAATTCACTGAACGTACCCTCCCAGTGTTTCGCTCGATGCTCCTTGGTGTAACTGACCAAAGAGTCAAGAAACTGGGTCTGCTGTGTAGAGCCCTGATTGTCGCTGTGACCTACCATTCAACCCTCCTCGGGATATCACCCGATCCAACCGAATCCATACGCCCCTTAGGGACCACCCCATGAACTATCCGGCATAGATGTTGCTCAATGCTTCCACACCTCCAGTCACCCTTCTCTGTAGAGTCCAAAGTCCCGGGCAAGGTTCCGGACACCGAGCCCCCGCAACGGGACTTTACCTCAATTATTAGGATATTTTGGAAGCCGAGGGAAGGCCCATCAATGGGGGTTGGGGGGGTGGGTCAGGAGAGTCTAGCTTGAAAGTGCTCGGGAGATCTCGTTTAGCTCTTAGCAGTTGAGGTAGGGATTGTGGGCCAAGGGGGAAAAACAGTAGCACTTAGAAGCCAGAGGGTAGCCCATGACTGAAAAAGTACCTTGAAGCCAACCACTGCACAGGGGCAAAGCAAGCTAACGAAGGATCCTGTTCTAGGAGAGCCAGACCCGAGGTGACCACGGCGCGAAGATTATCGGCCTCCTAGTTAGCCTTCTTTATTTGCGGTGAAGTCTGGATCGAAGAGCCGTTCCTGCAGATAGTCAGCCAACTGTTCGCCACACTCCGAATGCTGCAACCCGAAGTCCAGCTGGGCCTTTAGGTAACCAAGCTTATTCCCACAATCGTAACGAACCCCATCCAGTAGATAGCCGTCAACCGCTTCCCCATATTGGGTGATCAGGACCTGTAAGGCATCGGTGAGCTGGATCTCATCAGAGGCTCCCCGGCTCGCCTGGGTCAAGAGCTTAAATATGGTCGGTGTTATGATGTATCGGCCCATCACCGCAAGGTTCGATGGGGCCTCTTGTGAAAACGGCTTCTCCACCAACCCATTTAAGGGGTATCTCGGACCAGTTGGGGGGGCTGGATCGATTACCCCATAGCGGGTCACCTCCTCCATGGGTACCTCTTCTACCGCCACCTGACTCGCCCCGGTCTCCTCAAAAGCCGCCTTCATCTGAGCAATAGCCGGTGGCTGGATGACCATTAGATCATCGGGAAGCAGGACCGCAAATGGCTCATCTCCGACTACATGGCGTGCACACCAGATCGCATGTCCCAATCCGAGAGGGCGTTTTTGGCGGATATAGGTAACCTCTGCCAAATCAGAAACTTCTCGGTAAACTCGAGCCAGCTCGGTCGCCCCTTTACGTACCAGTTGCTCTTCAAGGTTATCCTGATAATCGAAATGATCTTCAATCGAGCGCTTGGTTCGCCCAGTTACGAAGATAACCTGCTCGATTCCAGCAGCCACAGCCTCCTCCACTGCATACTGAATGAGCGGTTTATCCACCACTGGGAGCATCTCTTTAGCCATGGCCTTGGTCGCAGGGAGGAAACGGGTGCCTAGACCCGCAACCGGAAAGACAGCCTTGCGGACTCCGACTCCCAATTTTATCCCTCCGAGTGGAGCAGTATCGCCTTGTCCTCCTCTCGCTTAGCGCTCCATCGAGCTCCTAACCTCGAAACTGCAGCGCAGTACTCACTGTCCAGTCAAACAAGGAAAGAAAGTATATTAGGGGCTCGAAACTGGAAAGTACCGATCGAAGGCGGCCTGAAGCTCCGCGACCGAGAGCTGCCCCGGAGCGGTGGGGTAATCGATATACCCATAACTTGCCCAACTCCCAAAAGCCCCGTTCATGATGCGGGACAAGGCGCCTGCCGGTCCAAGCGCTAAGGAAATGATCGAGATCCGGTCGCTCTGCTGCTGTGTCCAACATGCAAGCCTTGCCGCTTCCCTCACCGAGTCGATTTGCACCGCTACCTTGATCCGCTGGACTCCCTTCTGTAAAGCCTCGTGGATGAGCCTATCTAGCTGTTCATCACACGGGAAGCAGCGAAAATTATGATAGGAAGCTATGATCTCGACATCGGCTGGCCGGTGGCGTAGGGCCCACTCAACCAGACTCGAGGAGCTAACCAGCTCGATATCCACATATCGTACGCTCTCGAACCCCCAAAGGGAGTTTAACACGGTCTGCCGTTGCTCTACACTCCACGACCTTATTCCCCCTTCTGCCTGGCAACGTGGGGTAAGTAACAAAGGCCGCTTCCAGGCAGTGACTGTTCGACAGAGCATCTCGGCCTCTTGGATATCCCCAGGAGGCAACGCATCCAGGCGCACCTCAACCAAGTCAGCAGGGACCACACCAAGCGCACCCTGCTCCGGAAGTTCATCATTACCGGAGCAAGCAATTGAGGCAATGATAGATGGCCTCATTCTGCTCTCTAGCTACAAAGGCTGACCAGAATAATAAAGACCGCGCAAGCGCAAGCGCGGTCTTGGAGATTGTTACCCCCTACCCCGAGTAACGTCCCCTCAGTCTGTGGTTGCGTGCTCTCCCACCACCACCTGTCCGGCAAGGCTCTGTCGAGTATGCTCACCGATCCCCGTGACCTCCTCAAGCTCAGCCACCGAGCTAAATCCATCATGCTCTTGTCGATACTCAATAATACGCTGAGCAAGCACGTTTCCGATCCCATCTAAGGCGACGAGTTGATCTGCAGAGGCCGTATTCAGGTTGACCGGCTTGTCTCCCTTTGCACCCGCACTAGTAGGGACTGCCACTGCAACCAGCAATCCTGCTAAGCCAATAGCAATAACACGTTCTCTATTCAAGATAAACATTATCTTTCCCCTCAATCGAGAGACATTTTCGAAGTATATTGTCATTGTCCTCAAGACATAGGAGCTTTGATTTTTACTAAATCCTCAGATGTCTGTCAATATTAGGGATCATGCGGGACTTCCTGGAAGGTGACCCTCTAGAACAACCATAGCAATAGTATAGGCCCTGTCTCTCGAAAGGCTGAGGTGAATGCGTTCCACACCAAGCTGTTCGGCCCGCTGTTGTGCGGCTCCATAAAGAAAGAGGTGGGGGGGATGATCAGCCTCACGGCGAACCTCCAATTGATGGAGTCCAACCCCATTCCGAAACCCCGTCCCAAGGGCCTTAACGCCCGCCTCTTTGGCAGCGAAACGGGAGGCAAGATAGACCGCCTTGTCCGCACTCCGAATCTGAGCCCCGAGCCTCTCAGTGGGAGTTAAGATCCGGACCAGAAGGGGCTCACCAAACCGCTCGAAAGAGCTCTCCAGTCGCTGAATTGCTACCAAGTCGGTCCCAATCCCAATGATCACTATCGATCCTGGCCTTCTCTATCGTCACTATCCTGATCTGCTCCCTCAAGCCAGCTTCGCCGTTGACTACGCTGGAGCTTGCGCAAGAGTTCCCGACTTTTTAAGGGCCGTCTACCTAGATAAGGGGCCAACGCAGCACGCATTAGGTTCCGGGCCTGCTTGCGAAGCCCCACTTCCAAGCCCCCCCTGTCCGCATCACTCCCGCCATTACCTAACCTCTCTCGAGTAGTCTCCGACTCTCCTGAGGAGAATTCCACTACCACATGCTCCAGAAACTGGATACTGTATCCCGAAAAGGGCCGTGGGAGGTTGGTGCAGTGACCGCATATCAAACCGATCTCCGATTCGAAGCGGTAGTAGTGTTGCCCCTGCACAGGGGCATCGCAGCGAGCACAGATCCGCCAGTTGGGGGCTAACCCAAGCTCCTGCAGGAGCTGGACTTCGAAGAACCGTAACGCGCTGTCGTGTCCTTCTGACCCGAGATAGCCCAATGTCTCCGCATAGGCATGGAACAGACCAGGGCAAGGATCAAAACGCGGACAGAGTCGAATCAAGAGCTCATTCAGATAGAAACCGAGATAGACGCCCCCCGCGGTGAGCTCGGGAGTACCCCCAAGCGGCTCGATACGGTGTAGGTGCCCCAACTCCCCCTTCCTCCCCCAGGTTACCCGTGACAGCCGAAATGGCTCCAGGGAATAACCCTGCTTACGGGCGCGTCGGGCCCCTCGTGCCACTACGCCAATCCGGCCCGCTTCTGCGGTGAGCAATTCCACTAACAAGCTTGTCTCACGATAGGGTCGGCGATGAAGGACATAGGCGTGTTGGGGCGAATCCATTGGCCTGACCGAAGTGACCTCCGTTCTACCGCAGCTCGAGCTCGGACACGCAAGGACTACTCAGAAGTCCACCCCGTAGCCAAGCTTTCGGACGGTTCGTTCATCCGAAGTCCACTCTTTGTGCACGCGCACGAAGAGTTCAAGATAGACATGGCCTTCCAAAAACGCCTCTAAATCCCTTCGAGCCCGGCTCCCAAGCTGTTTAATTCGCCGCCCACCACGCCCCAGGAAGATGGCCTTTTGACTCTCTTGTTCGACCAAGATTGTGGCGTGGATCCGAATCAGCTCGCTCGTTTCCTCAAAACGCTCAATCTGGACATCAGCAGAATAGGGAAGCTCCTGACCGAGTTGGTGGAACACCTGTTCGCGGATCCTCTCCCCACATAAGAATCGGAGGCTCCGATCGGTCACCTGATCACCCGGGAAGTAGGCTGGACCGGGAGGCAGGTAAGCCTGCAGTTCGGTCTCCAAGGTAGCTAAGTTGGTCCCACGGTAGGCGGCAATGGGTACTTGAGCAGCAAAATCGAAACGCTGTTCCATTTCCTTGAGGAAGGGCAACAACTTCTCCTTGGGGCAGACCCGATCAACCTTATTGACAGCCAAGACTACGGGGATATTACACCTTTGAAGCCGGTCCAAGATTGCCTGATCCTCCTGCCGCCAACGAAGCGCCTCAACCAAGAAGAGGATGACATCCACCCCTTCAAAGGAAGAAACGGCAACATTTACCATGGCCCGATCGATCGCTCGACGCGGCTCATGAATACCAGGTGCATCAACGAATACCATCTGGTACTCTTCACGGGTCTGGATAGCCCGGATACGGTAGCGGGTGGTCTGAGGACGACGAGAAACGATGGAGACCTTTTCACCCACAATCTGGTTGACCAAGGTCGATTTACCCACATTCGGGCGTCCCGCCAAGGCGATCATGCCACTCCGGTAGGCTTGTACCCTTTCTCCGCTCTCGCGAGCAGCAATCCAGTTCATGGTACTCGATCAGCCGATGCTGCCTCTGTGCGCAGCTGCTCAAGCATCCGCTGGGCTGCCTCCTGTTCTGCCCGACGCTTACTACTCCCCTCCCCGAGGGAGATTTTACCCCCTGCAACCACGCAACGGATATAAAAGCGTTGATTGTGGTCAGCTCCCGCCGTCTCGATCAATTCATAGGCAGGAAGGGATTGTCCTTGACCCTGGAGGAACTCTTGTAACCGGGTTTTAGGGTCCTTATATACTGAATATGGATCCAACCGCTCGATCCGAGGGGTCCATAACCATCGTACAAAGGCCTCCATCTCTTCGACCCCCCCATCAAGCAAGATCGCCCCCACCAAGGCCTCCATTGTATCGGCCAGGATCGACTCGCGCTGATGCCCACCGGCCTTCCGCTCGCCGAGCCCGAGATAGATCAGCTGGTCTAATTCGAGTTCCGTTGCGAGGGCCGCCAGGGTCTCAGTACAGACTAGATGGGCCCGTAGGCGACTGAGTACCCCCTCTTGCTCGCGGGGGAATTGCTGAAATAGCCAACGCGCGATAATAAAGTTGAGGGCACTATCACCGAGGAATTCCAGGCGTTCGTTGTTATCTGCCCCCGCAGACCGATGGGTTAAAGCCCGTTTGAGTCGGGCGGGCTGACGAAATGAATACCCCATCCGCTGCTGCAATGTTGCCACATCCACCGCCGGATACCTCTGGTGTAGGCTCTCAAGGTAGGTATCAACTCGCCCCATCGGCTACTATTGGATCAGGGTGCCAAGGCGTTGCCACCGTGGGGCATTCTCCCACCCATCCCAGGACCACCATACGAGAAACGCCTCTCCGAGGATGTTCTCCTCTGGAACCGTTCCCCAATAGCGACTGTCATTACTGTTATCCCGATTGTCTCCCATGACGAAGTACTCTTCAGACGGGATCTCGATGGCGTTAGGGATATGCCGACCGGATTGATGTGGGGTGTAGATTACCCGGTACGAACGACTATCCGCATGCTCCAAGAAGAGCTTAGCCTGTTGAGCCGAGCCATGGGAATTACGATAGCTGAACCAGTCGACAAATTTATTGGGAACGACCTGCTTGTTCACCACTAGATTGTTCCCGCGAAATGCCAAGGTGTCTTGAGGCGTCGCAACGACACGCTTGATATAATCCACGCTAGGGTTAGGCGGATATTGGAAGACTACAATATCTCCCCTTTGGGGGGATTTACCCTCCGTTAGCTCCCAACCCAGTAAAGGAATCCGTAGACCGTAGGCAAACTTATTGACCAAGATAAAGTCCCCAACCCTTAAGGTTGGCAACATCGAACCTGATGGGATCTTGAAAGGTTCTACTACAAAGGAGCGAATCAGAAAGACCAGTAAGATGACTGGGAAGAAGGAGCGAGCATAGTCCACTATACGTGGAGGAGGAACGACATTTACCCGATGTACACGGCAGTAGATCCAGTACCCAAGCCAAATACCTCCACTGACGACCAACAGAACAACCAGGAGAAGGGTAAAGCTCATTCTTCATCTACCGAGAGCACTGTTAAGAACGCCTCTTGTGGAAGATCCACCGAGCCTACTTGCTTCATACGCCTCTTTCCCTCCTTCTGCTTTTCCAGCAACTTACGCTTGCGAGTCACATCACCACCGTAGCACTTGGCAGTGACATTCTTACGCATCGCTTTAACCGTTTCCCGAGCCACTACACGCGAACCAATGGCTGCCTGCAAGGGGACATCAAACATCTGCCGTGGGATCACCTCCTTGAGTCGTTTTATAACCTCTCGCCCTCGGGAGTAAGCGTGGTCCCGATGGACGATTAAGGAGAGGGCATCTACGCGGTTGCCATTGATCAAGATGTCCAAACGGACGAGGTCAGAAGGCCGATAGCCTTCGGCCTCGTAATCGATGGAGGCGTAGCCAGAGGTCATCGACTTGAGCCGCTCAAAGAAGTCGGTCACCACTTCATTCATGGGTAGCTCATAGGTCACCATGACCTGTCCAGCACTGGTATAGTGGATATTCTTCTGACGTCCTCGCTTCTCCTCGGCCAAGCGGATCACCTCCCCAACATAGGCCTGGGGCACTAGAATATTGGCAAGCATAAAAGGTTCATGGATCGCCTCGATCTCCCCAAGCTCAGGGAGATCGGCTGGATTTTCCACCCTTCGAAGAGCCCTGTCTTTGGTGAAGACATGGTAGACGACCGTTGGGGCGGTTGAGATCAGGTCTAACCCATGCTCCCGCTCCAATCGCTGTTGCACGATCTCCATGTGCAACTTGCCAAGGAAACCACACCGGAACCCGAACCCTAATGCATTGGAAGTTTCCGGTTCGTACTGGATGGCACTATCATTCAAACGGAGCTTGGCGAGCGCATCCCGTAGCTCTTCATACTGATCGGAAGTAATGGGATAGAGACCGGCAAAAACCTGCGGTTTGACCTCCTGAAAGCCAGGTAACGGTTCACTTGTCGGGCAATCTGCATCAGTGATCGTATCACCGACCTTGGCGCTGTCGATCTCCTTAATCCCGGCAATCAAAAACCCCACCCCACCGGCACTAAGCCTCTCCACTTCCAGGGGATTAGGGGTTAATACTCCCACCCTCGATACCTGGAAGACCCTCTCAGCAGCCATCATTTGGATACGCTGCCCTTTGAAGAGGGACCCATCGACCACACGGATCAACGCGATAACACCTTGGTATTGATCAAACCAGCTATCAACTACCAAGGCCTTAAGTGGCCTCTCCAGTCTCCCTTGAGGAGGAGGGATCTCATGCACGAGCCGTTCAAGGATCTCTTGGATCCCTATCCCCTTCTTAGCGCTCGCCGCCACAGCGTTTTGCGCATCCAGTCCAATGATCTCCTCGATCTCCCCCTTGACACGATCGACGTCTGCACTTGGCAGATCGACCTTGTTGAGAACCGGGATGACTTCCAGGCCACGTTCTACCGCATGGTAGGCATTGGCCACACTCTGCGCCTCTACCCCTTGGGAGGCGTCCACCACGAGGAGTGCACCTTCACATGCTGCTAAGGAGCGCGAGACCTCATAGGAGAAATCCACATGCCCTGGCGTATCCACGAGATTCAGTGTGTACTCTTTACCATCGGCTGCTGTATAGACCAGACGTGCACTTTGGGCCTTGATCGTAATCCCGCGCTCCCGCTCGAGATCCATGACATCCAGGACCTGTTGGGCCATCTCCCGCTCGGTCAAGCCACCACAGATCTCAATAAGCCGATCAGCAAGAGTAGACTTGCCGTGATCAATGTGGGCAATGATGGAAAAGTTTCGAATCCGATCGAGTGGCAAGGCTCCCCCGTTTACCCTTTACGGAATCTCAATCGGTAAGAACAAGGCCCCTTTGCCACGGCGGACTAGCAGCGGCACAACACGCCCTGAAGGCAACTCCTCGACGAGCTCTACTAGGGAGTTTGGACCAGTAACCGCATGCTGTCCTACCTTGAGGATGATATCCCCTTCACGTATCCCAGCATCGCTTGCGGGGCCACTTGTGACCTTGACCACCAGCACTCCCTGATTAGAAGATAGATTGAGCTGCTCACGCATCTCGGCCGGTACTGCTCGAAGGCGCATTCCCAACACTTCAGGCTTCTTCTGAGCTGCGTGAGCCGTCTTGAGGGAGCCAAGGGTGACCGGCAGCTGCCTTTTATCCCCCTCCCGAATCACCACTAGCTCCACCTCAGTACCCGGTTTCAACCGTCCGATCTTAGGTGGAAGATCAGAAGAGTTTCGGATCCGTTCTCCATTGACCGCCACTACCAAGTCGCCTGCCTGGAGCCCCGCTTTTTCGGCAGGACTTCCACTGACCACGCGGGTCACTAATGCACCATACGGTCTATCCATACCGAATGATTCGGCCAACTCCGGAGTGACATCCTGAATATAGACCCCTAGCCAACCCCGGTGAACAGTACCTTCCTCCTTGATCTGTTTGACCGACCGCATGGCGATATCGATCGGGATGGCAAAAGAAAGCCCCATGAAACCGCCAGAACGCGTATAGATTTGGGCATTAATCCCGACAACTTCACCATCGAGATTGAACAAAGGCCCGCCAGAATTGCCTGGATTGATAGCGACATCGGTCTGGATAAAAGGTACATAGTTGCCCGATGGGAGACTTCGCCCTTTCGCGCTTACAATCCCAGCAGTCACACTATTCTCGAAACCAAAGGGAGAGCCGATAGCAACTACCCATTCACCAACCTCCAATTCCTTCGGGTTCCCAACTTGAATAGTCGGAAGATCGTTAGCCTCGACCTTCAATAGGGCAACGTCAATGGCAGGATCCTGGCCCACCACCTGGGCTTGCAACTGTCGACGGTCAGTCAGTTGCACGACGATCTCAGAGGCATCTTCAATCACATGACCATTGGTGACAATATAGCCGTCTTTAGAGAGGATCAATCCAGAGCCCAAGGAGTGGGTCTCGAACTCCCGGGAAGGTCCTTGCTCACCAAAGAAACGGCGAAAGAATTCACCAAATGGAGAATCTTCCAGCTTGGGAGGAAGTCGCGGCCACAGGCTTTTACCCTCAACCTTCTGAGTCGTGCTGATATTGACCACAGCAGAGCCATTCTCTTTCACTAGCCCACTGATATCGGGGAAACCTTTATGGGCCACAACGGGAGGTGCAACTGCCAACATCATCAGTAGTAGCAGCAAACACCCCCATACCTGTAGGTCACGCACAACACCCGTTCGCATACTACCGCATCTCCCTCATTTAAGGGTTTAACCTGCGTCGAACCAGGAAAGGGGATCATTCAGGCTAGGAAAGGTATTAACGGCACTCGGCCGAGGCCATTAGATCGCACCTCCAGAATCCTTGGCCGCCAACAAGCATGCAAGGATACGCTTGCAGTGTACCTCCGCTCCCGAATGAGGTGCGAATCAGAAGTTGGACGCTCGAATCAGTGCTACATATCGGCTGCCTGGGAAGCAAGCAAGCTCGTGGCAATCTCACGTATCGAGCCCGCTGGAAGTTCACCCAAGATCGTAATCTTGTAGCCGTTCTGATACAAGGTACTCACATGCACAGCCCCACGCCTGAAGATCTTCACCTCGACCTTCCCACTCTGCCCTGTTCGAGGCGCCTCCGCTGCATCCTTTGGTTGCCAAAATATCGACAGCCTCGCCAAGCCATCGGTATATAAGGCGTGCTTCTCCTCTCCACCTCCAGGACCCTCGAGGTAATTCGCAAGATAAAAGCCTGGGGGGAGCTCCAGGCCCTCCAATAGCCCTAATCCGCCCCTCTTGCCATTCAAGAAGCTGTGTCGCTGAATCCAGCGCGCATCCTTTGGGGCACTCAGTTCCAATTCGGCATTGGTTAGCACACAGTCAAGGTCGATTGTGGCAAAGAGTAGGTTCTCAACCACTCGCCCCTGAGGACTGAGCACCTCCATTTGGAGTGGTAGAGCGGTCTCCTGATCACGCCATATTCGATAGCTAAATCGATCATCTCTGATCGCCCGAAGCTCGACAGCCTTCACCGAACGGCCGGCAACTCGCCCGGAGGGTCCATAAGCCAAGCGATAATAATGCCCAACGGCCTTCAAATGACCCTCACCCAACTTCAAGAGCCCGCTGCCTCCAAGATGGGGGCTCTGAATGACCTTCTTGGAATCGGGGTGGTACCTCCAAACCTGCCCGCTCTTCCGGACGAGTTCTCGAGCAGGTCCGGTGAGCATTACGACACGCTCCCGATACCCCCCATCTGTCCCCCCCTGGTGGTAAAGCTTCATCGCTGCGATATCAAGTGGCATTGCATGAACCAGGATCCCCTGGTAGTGGAGCTCCCTTGTAGCCTGAACCATCTGCCTTACCTCGAGCTCAAGCGAGCCTGCCTTGGTCCCGCTCAATCCCACCAAGACCGCGGCGATACAGACGACAAAAATCAAGGGACGATGCTGATAAGGGGCTCTCATTTGGCGCTTGTCACCTTGCCCACTTCGAATGAAGTACGCTGGAATCGAGCCCCGGGACCGCTTGGTATGAGATAGGCATGCTCTTGGAGATAGCTCTGAAGCGTGGCCACGTCAGCTTGGGTAATTCGTGTGGGGGTAACCGGTGGCCTAGCTTGTCGGACTAAGGGGGAAGGATTAGAGCTGCTGGGAGAGGAATGGGGGGATAATGGGGAAGTATTCGGCCAGTGGGTAACCCCTATAACTGTGACTGCGATCACCCCAACTACTCCAATACTGGCCCAATACCATCGAGGTCTCAATTTCGTCAAGTTACGGGAGTCCAACCTCTCAAAATAGCTCTTCGACCCTCTGCTCGGGATGGGTTCACTTGCTATTGCCTCGGCTACCTGGTCTGCAAGGCCCTTCGGGACGGATGGCTCCACCTCTCCACGTAGCAAGCTCCCCACAAGACAGAAATGTTCATATACCTGACGGCTGTCCTTGCTGCTGCTAATACGGCGCATCACCTCCTTACATTCCTTCTCAGGGAGCTCACCATCGATAAACGCAGAAATGGCCTCATGCTCGCAAGACGCCATCAGTATTGCCCCTCCTTACCTTGCTTACCTTTCATTAGCCAAGGCCTTCAATGCGTCGTTAACAGCTTCTCGGGCCCGGAATATGCGTGAACGTACCGTCCCAATCGGACAATCCATTACTTGGGCGATCTCCTCATAAGTCAATCCGTCGATCTCCCGCAGAATCAACGCAGTGCGTAAGTCAGGCGGGAGATTTTCGATGACCTCAAGGACCTTTTGGGTTACCTCTGTAGACAGTATAACCTCCTCGGGCGTACCGAACTCCTGTAAGGCCTCAGATCCGCTCATCTGTTCCGCTTCCTCGGCATCGATATCCGCATCCGGAGGTCGCCGTCCTCGGGAAACCACATAATTTTTGGCTGTATTGACAGCAATCCGGTAGAGCCATGTATAAAAGGCACTATCTCCCCGAAAGCGATCCAAGGATCGGTAGGCCTTGATAAAGCTCTCCTGGACAATGTCTTCGGCTGCACTCGGATCGGAAACAAAGCGACTGACCAACCCATATATTTTATGCTGGTACTTGCGCACCAACAGATCAAATGCCTCAGGATAGCCGTTCTTGACCTGTTCAACCAATCGCTGATCGGTTTGGCGCTCTCCCATATCTACCGCGCCCACGGGCTGTAGACGGGCGGGCTGTTTAAAAATGTGACACAATACCCGTCGTGGAGTTTCATTGCCCGGCCACTCTCTCCCTTTTCTTGCCTCTGTAATCCTATCGTAGCAAATCTCGGATTTGTCCCCCTAGCCGCCTTCGCCGGCAACGGCCCTGCGGGCGAAGGAGCCCACCCACGAGATTGCTACTTTGCCTACTGGCGCCTGGCAATGACCGCTCCTTGGGTAGGTCAGAGGGCCTCGCCCTCGCCAAGGGCGCGCCATGCCAGCCACGGGCCTCGTCAGTGGGGGCGGCGGTAAAGCGATTTCCATTAATGACTCGGTTGCTGACCGAAGCGGAGAAGCAGATTGTAGATTTCAGTGTCCGTCTAGGAATTCAGGGTTTACACCAGTATGGGCCTGGACCGAGGCAGTATCCAGGATCCAACCATCCCGCATAGCAGCAGGAAGGCCATCTTGGGCGGCCTGCTGGCGGTTCGGCCCCCTCAAGCATCCCACGGGAGCCCAAAGGGAGCCACCGAGGTCAAAGTATGGGGCTTTACCCAATTCGAGGAGCGAACTGCTTATAGACAGGTCTTATCTGAAGACCCGATCCATGAGACAAGCCTAGTGGGCTTTGCCTGATTTTTGAGTTGACGTATTCTAGAAGATATGGATCAACCTGCTCCATCCACCTACTACACTGACGTCCTGATAATCGGTGGCGGGATCGCCGGCCTAAGTCTAGCCCTCCACTTGGCCAATACGGTTCCGGTTACACTTTTGACCAAGGGCAAGTGTGGTGAGTCGGCTACCTTCTACGCCCAAGGCGGCATTGCGGCAGTACTCGCCTCTCACGACTCCTATACAGCTCACATTGAAGATACCCTAGAAGCGGGAGCCGGTCTGTGCCAACAGGAGGCGGTTGAGTACATGGTTAAATGGGGTCCCACTGCTGTCGAGCGCCTCATTCAACTAGGCGTACCCTTCACCCGAGAAACTGGTGAAGAAGGGCCTCTTAGTTCCTACCACCTCAGTCAGGAGGGCGGCCATAGCCACCGCCGGATCATCCACGCTGCTGATGCCACTGGACGCGCCGTCGAAACGACTCTTCTAGAGGCTGTTCAACGCCATTCCAACATTGAGCTCTTGGATGGTCACGTAGCAGTCTCCCTGATTACTGCGGACGAGCTCGCTCATTCCGGCAGATCCCCTCAAGGACCGTGCTGGGGCACTTATGCCTTGAACACCTACACTGGGCAAGTGTTCGGTTTCGGTGCCAAGGTCACGGTGTTAGCCACCGGAGGGGCAGGCAAGGTCTATCTCTATACCAGCAATCCCGACACGAGCACCGGCGATGGTATCGCCATGGCATATCGCGCAGGGTGTCGGATCGCCGATATGGAGTTTATCCAATTCCACCCTACTTGCCTCTACCATCCTGCAGCCAAATCCTTTTTGATCTCTGAAGCGGTTCGCGGAGAAGGCGGATTGCTCCGCCTCACCAATGGTGAACCCTTTATGGCGAAGCACCATCCTCGGGCAGAGTTGGCACCACGTGATATCGTCGCCCGTGCAATTGATTTTGAGATGAAACGCACTGGGGACGACCATGTCTATCTAGACATTAGCCACCAACCAGCCTCCTTCATTCGGGCTCATTTCCCCACCATTTATGCCCGGTGCTTGGAATACGGATTCGATATGACCCGAGAACCACTCCCAGTCGTCCCTGCCGCCCACTACACCTGTGGGGGAATAATGACCGATCTCCAAGGGAAAAGCGATCTAGAACGGCTCTATGCCATTGGCGAGACCACTCATACCGGCTTCCATGGCGCCAATCGGCTTGCGAGTAATTCGCTTTTAGAGGGCCTGGTGGGCGCAAAAAGCGCGGGAGAGGCCATCCGTCAGGACCTTGCCTCGCAAAGGGACCAACCGATACCTGAGATCCCACCTTGGGATACCAGTCGGATCCGAGACTCTGAGGAAGAGGTGGTGGTCGCCCATAACTGGGCAGAGTTGCGCCAATTTGCCTGGGACTACATCGGCATTGTTCGAACGACTAAGCGGCTTGCTCGGGCCAAACGACGGGTCGACATGCTAAAAAGCGAGATCGAGGAGTATTACAGCAACTTCACTTTGACCCAGGATCTGATCGAGCTGCGCCACCTGGTCCTGGTCGCTGACCTCATCATCCAGTCCGCGCAAAACCGCAAGGAGAGTCGGGGATTGCACTACAATCTCGACTACCCCGAAGCCGACTCGACTCGCCCCCCGCAACACACCATACTGCACAGTAAAGATGCGACCTAGTCTGAGGCTTTGCTGCGGTGCTTTAAGAGCGCCTGTTTGAGCTCCCCAATCGCAGCGGTCGGATTCAGACCTTTGGGGCAGAACTCAGCGCAATTCATGATCGTCCGGCACCGAAAGAGCTTAAAGGTGTCATTGAGGAAGTCGAGCCGTTTCTCACCTTCTGTGTCCCGAGTATCGGCAATGAAGCGTTGTGCCTGAAGGAGGGCAGCGGGGCCAAGGAAGCTGTCCGGATGCCACCAATAGGAAGGACATGCGGTAGTGCAGCAAGCGCACAAGATACATTCATAGAGCCCATTAAGTCTTTCTCGCTCCTCTGGGAACTGAAGGCGTTCACGTTCGGGCTCCTGGGCCTGATTTTCCAGATAGGGCTGAATAGAGCGATAGTGGGCATAGAACTGGCTTAGATCCACTACCAGATCCTTGATCACTGGATAGCCCGGCAAGGGGCGCACCGAGATCGGCTCCTTGAGCTTTGCCAAAGGGGTAATGCAGGCCAGCCCGTTACGGCCATTGATATTGATCGCGTCACTGCCACAGATCCCCTCTCGACATGAGCGACGAAAGGTCAAAGAAGGATCTACTTCTTCCTTTAGGGCCTCCAAGGCATCCAACAACATTGGCCCTCCTGGCTCAAAGTCTAGCCTAAGGGTCTGCATCCAGGGCTGCTCGTCCCTTTCGGGGTCGTACCGGTAAATGGAAAAGTGCATCTGTACCTCCCAACGGGATCCACCCTACCTTCGAGCCTGAAAAGACCCGATTATTTCTGCAACTCGGCAACTTGAACCCAGTGTAGACCCTGTGGCCTTTCGAACAAGGGACAACGCGCAACCCTCATTAGAGAGGCTGGCTAAAGGCACGCTCTCACACAATTTAGACGGTTGAAAGCCAGCGAGCCTTTTCCACTCTGACCAGCAGGTTAGGGGGACTTGACAGAGCAGGGTAAAGTCCAACAGCTTGTTTGTCGTGGGGCTGACCCCGTGCCTAGTAGACTCGTTCTTTAGGAGGGAACGGTTCGACATGAAGGGGTTGCAGTCGCACCGGCTTGTAAGCTAGCCGGACACCCTCTAAGTAGAATAAGGAGTGCCTTAGCCAGTCTTGGTCATTACGCTCCGGCCACTCAGCGCGTAGATGGGCGCCGCGGCTCTCTTGGCGCGCCCAAGCCGAGTAAGCGATCGCTAGGGCGACCTGGTACATATTGTGCAACTCGAGCGCCTGGATCCGGGCTGTATTGAAAACGGCGCTGTGATCTCCGATATCAATCCATTCCATCCGTTCGCCGAGTTCTGTAAGTCGCCTCCGGCCTTCTTCGAGGAGTTTGGTCTCCCGAAATACCCCAAAGTGGCTCTCCATCAGGTTTTGCAACTCCCGCCGCAATCGAGCAGGGTTCTCCTCCCCATTGGGGGCATCCAATCGGGCCAAACGCTCATGGGCCTGATCGACTGCCTCGGCCGGTAGCGGGCGATGGGAGCGATCCTCGTCCAACCACGCTCGGATACGTTGGCCGGCCGCTCGCCCAAAGGCGATAATATCGAGTAGGGAATTCCCACCCAGCCGGTTGGCCCCATGGACAGAGACACAGGCGCACTCACCAATCGCATAGAGGCCAGGTATTGTATCGGTGTGATCAACGCCGTCTGGACCGACTACCACCTCCCCGTAGCGGTTGGTGGGGATCCCCCCCATCGTGTAATGGCTGGTCGGATAGACTGGGATCGGTTCCCGAACGGGGTCTACTTTGGCAAAGGTGCGCGCGCTATCTCGAATCCCAGGCAGCCGTTTGTTAATGAGTTCCTCGCCGAGGTGGTCAAGTTTCAGATGGACATAGTTACCCTCTGGGCCACACCCCCTACCCTCCCGGACCTCAGTGGCAATGGCGCGGCTCAACACGTCCCGACTGGCCAAATCGAGCGTATGCGGGGCATAGTGCTCCATAAATCGCTCACCCAAGCGGTTCACAAGATATCCCCCCTCGCCTCGGGCCCCCTCGGTAATCAGTACCCCAATCCCGTAGATCCCAGTGGGATGGAATTGACAGAACTCCATATCCTCCAGTGGCAGCCCGGCTCGGAGTACCAAGGCGAGACCGTCCCCCGTGTTACTCTGAGCGTTGGTGGTGGTAGCGTAGACTCGGCCTACCCCACCGGTTGCGATCAAGGTGGCTTTGGCTTGGATGATGACCAACTCCCCAGTGGCAATCTCCATCACCACTGCCCCCAACACGACGCCCTCGTCATCGCGGATCAAGTCAAGCGCGAAGTACTCATCAAAGAAGTGGGTATCCGTTCGGATATTTTGCTGGAATAGGGTATGTAGAATGGCATGACCCGTCCGATCAGCCGCAGCGCAAGTACGAGCAGCTTGCGACTTTCCGAACTCAAGGCTTTGTCCTCCGAAGGGACGCTGATAGATCCGACCGCTTTCGATGCGGGAGAAAGGGACCCCTTCGTGCTCTAGCTCGATAACCAGTTCTTGGGCAACCTGGCACATATACTCCACGGCGTCCTGATCAGCAAGGTAATCACTCGCCTTGATGGTGTCATACATATGCCAGATCCAATGGTCCTCCCCCATATTCCCTAGGGTCGCATTGATTCCGCCCTGAGCAGCCACTGTGTGTGATCGTGTCGGAAACAGTTTAGACACCACCGCAGTGGAGAACCCGACCTGACTGAGCTCCTGCGCTGCTCGCATCCCCGCACCCCCCGCCCCGATCACCAGTGTATCGAAGCGCCGAACTGGGGTATTCTGTTGTACCCTGTATCCGGCCATCTTATCCCTTGTCGTTTATAGCGTGGTGATCCAGATCATCCCCCATGCAGTGAACGCCACGAGTATGAGGATCAACACTGCCATGACAGCGATTTGTCCCTTTTGCAAAGGGATGTAATCCAAGACGATATCCCGCAGCCCGATATAGGCGTGAAGACCAACTGCAATAAAAAATACCAGGAAACCGATACGAACCGCAGCTAGACCAAGCCATGCCCGCCACTGCCCATAATCGGTAGGGGGGTAGAAGGCGAGCCAGCCGAGGAACAGGAGCAGGAATAGACCGATATAGATTGCACTCACGCGCTGCCACCACCACGCCCTCAAACCCGAACTGCCACTATCGAGCATATCCCCTCCTCAGGGCCAAACGGCCCACACAACGAATGCCGCAACAGCCACGGCCCCGCCTAACGTTACCCAGGCGCTACGCCGAGCAACACGAAGACGTGCACCTACCCCAGCCTCGATCAAGATGACCCGAATCCCAAAGAGCAGGTGGTGAACCGCGCTCCCCCCTATCCCACCGAGCAACAACGCTGACCACGGGGTATTCAGGAGTTCACAGAGCTGGGCAAAGTGGCTTGGGGAACGGGTACTATAATCCAAGCATCCCAACCCCACCGGCAATACAAGGACGAGGAGTAGACCAGTTATACGATGGAGGATAGAGGCTACGGCCCCGATAGGGAAGTGAAGCCGACGTAAGTCGAGGAAGATGGGGGCAGATCGTTGCCTTTCGGGAGTCTGGACCATAGCAGCAGTATATTGTAGGGATCCGGAGCGGCTCAATCACCTGCCAACTTTAGCCAGGAAAAGGCCATCTAGGCTAGACCAAGTTGAAGAGGTACGATATAGGAGGAATGGATCGAGATATCCATCACCCTCCATAGGCCCTCTCCAGCAGGATGAGGCATGGGAAAGGAAGTCCAACCCCTCACCACCGAGAATAATTGGGCAAGCTATACTATCTATCGATGAGGTGATCTGCGAGCCATGCAAGTCGACTGGCACACATTCCTTGAGCAACAGGGTGGACAGATTCACAATCAAGAAGTGAGGGATTTCGGGGACATGTGGGCCGAGCTTGGGTATGTCCAAGCCGACGAGACCATCATCAGTGATCTAAGCAACCGGGGCCTTCTCCTTGCAACTGGATCCGAGGTCCTGTCTTTCCTACAAGGGCAACTGACTAATGACGTCATGCCCGCGGCTGAGGGCTACCCGATCTTGGCTGCCCACCTTAACCCGAAAGGCCGAGTTTTGGCGAACCTGCTCATATTCCCATTCGAGGAGGGATATGCCCTCGATTTCCCAGGGAGTATGGTGGCAAGCCTCCAAAAGCGCCTAACCATGTTTGTGCTGCGCGCAGATGTCCGGATACACAACGCTTGTGATACTTGGATCCGACTCGGCGTGACTGGACGCTTTGCTGCTCATGCTGCCGCAGCCAGCATCGGAGCAGAGATTGTGGATGACCATCAGGTCACCAAGGGGGAATCTGGCACAAGCGTTCCCTTGCCTGGTCCGATTCCGGCCTTTTTGATCCTGGGTCCACAGACAGCAAGTCCTGAGATCTGGTCGCGTGCCCTTGCCACTGCCCACCCTGTAGGTGACCCGGCTTGGCGCCTGGCGCGGATCCGGGCAGGTGTCCCAGAAATCGGAGCAGCCAATAGTGAGGCCTTTATCCCCCAAGAGGCCAACCTGGAACCCCTATCTGGGATCAGCTATACCAAGGGGTGCTACACGGGTCAGGAGGTAGTGGCCCGGACCAAGCATCTGGGACGCTTGAAGCGTCGCACCTATCGGATCCACAGCAGTGGGCCCCTGAGCCCCGGACAGCTCCTCTATGCAGCCTCCGAAGACCAAAGCCAAGGCCGCATTATCGAAGCTGCCCCAGCACCTGAAGGCGGCTTTGAGGCCTTGGCCGTTATCCGAATCGAGACCGCAGAGGCGAGGTCCCCACTCTTCCCTGAGGGCCAACCTGAGCTAACAGTCCAGCTCTTGGATCTCCCCTATTCTATAGTAACCCAATGATGAGCCACATTTGGGGCTATTTCATCTACTACCGTCTCACCCCAGAAGCAGCCCAGGCCGCCCCTTGGGCGGCCCTATTCGCCCACATTGTCGAGGCAACGGGAGTACAAGGCCGACTCTACGGACCGGGACTCGATGGCCAAACGTGGATGGAGGTCTACGAACCCATCTTGGCAGAGGACCAGGAGCACTTTGAGGAGCACCTCCAAAGGGCTATTCGGGAGTTCGGGATGGAGACCCTACTCCAGGCAGGGGAGCGCCGCCATCTTGAACGGTTCCCCAGCCACGGCCCAATTACCGGTTGAGATCGGGGCCACCAGGTTGCCTCTCACCTTTTTGTAGGAGGCTCTATTACCCGAATAAAGATCTCGCCTTCCCGGATCATACCGAGATCTTCACGTGCACGCCGCTCAATGGCCTGACCGACAGTGCGTAGGTTTTCTACCTCGGCGCGCAACTCTGCATTCTGCCGCTTGAGCCGATTCACCTTCTGTTCAAGGTGGGTCAATCTGCTCTTGTGTTCCCAGAACACCCGCCAATTGTGCTCACCAAGCCAAAGGCTATACTGGAGCCATATCAGTAGACCGACCAGGATTGCGACCCCAATCCGCACCTCATGCCTCGCTACTGCCCTCGCTGTCACGACGCCTCGATAAGGCGTTCGTTCCCAGAAACTGGGCCTCTTCTCCGAGTTCCTCAGCGATCTTGAGTAATCGGTTGTATTTGGCTATACGCTCACCTCGAGCAGCCGAACCGGCCTTGATCTGACCACAGTTAGCCGCTACAGCGAGATCCGCAATCAGCGGATCCTCAGTCTCCCCCGAGCGGTGGGAAACGATGACGGCGTAGCCAGCACGCCTAGCCAACTCGATAACCTCCAAGGTCTGGGAGAGGGTACCGATCTGATTGACCTTAACCAGGATGGCGTTCCCTACCCCCCGGTAGATCCCCTCGGCTAGGATCTCTCTATTAGTCACAAAGAGGTCATCACCGACCAACTGAGTCGTCGTTTCCAGGCGTTCAGTCAGGGCCTGCCACCCTTCCCAATCGTTTTGATCCATCCCATCCTCAATGGAGGCGATCGGGAAGCGGTTCGTCAAACCCTCTAGATAATCGATGAACTCGGTTACAGAAAGGTGCCGCCCCTCGCTCGTTAGGCGATAACCTCCTTCGGTAAAGAGTTCAGAGGCAGCCACATCCAAGGCCAAGAAGACCTCGCGACCGGGTTGATAGCCAGCCTTTTGGATCGCCTGGACAAGGAGCTCTAAGGCCATCTCATTGGAATCTAGATCAGGAGCAAATCCCCCCTCATCGCCCACTGTGGTGGTGTATCCATTCCCCCTCAAGAGGCTCTTCAGGTGGTGGAAGATCTCCACTCCACACCGGAGGGCGTCGGTAAACCGCGAAAAGCCGACCGGAACGACCATGCATTCCTGGAGGTCAAGTCGGTTATCGGCATGTACCCCACCGTTAATTAGGTTCATCAAGGGGAGTGGAAGGGTACTAGCCCCCACCCCACCTAGATATCGATAAAGGGGTAATCCACTCTCCTCGGCAGCTGCCCGGGCATTGGCCAATGAGATTCCCAGTACTGCATTGGCGCCAAGACGTGCCTTGTTTGCGGTGCCGTCAGCAGCCATTAGGGTCCGATCGATATGGCGCTGATCTTGGGCATCCAGTCCAAGTACCGCTTCTCGAAGCTCCTCATTACAATGGCTTACTGCTGTAAGAACCCCTTTACCGAGGTAGTAATTCTTGTCTCCGTCACGGAGTTCGACTGCCTCCCTCTGACCGGTGGAGGCCCCACTTGGCACAGCCGCTCGTCCATTTGCCCCACTCTCCAGCCACACCCCCGCCTCGAGTGTCGGATACCCTCGGGAATCCAGGATCTCACGACTGCGAACCTCGACGATAGCACTCACGCTCCCTCCTTACGTCCAATACCCCTACTTCCCCATCTATAAGCGGGAACCGAGGCCGATTCAGGCCATCAAGAGCACTCACCCGCTGCAAAGCGGTACGCTCTCGGCGGCTCCATTTCCTCTTAACCTAACCCCAAGGGGTTAGGCAACTGTTATCTCCAATTACCCGCTCCCCGGCCAGTAGGCACCTTCCATGCTGTCTACATACTGACGCTATAAACACCGGGTGGTAGTTGCTCAGGGATGGTATTACGAGGGCTCAGCCCGAGTTAGCCCTGACTTGACCACGTGATCCAGTGAAACGAGTCGTTCCAGTAAGGCTCCCATGCGATCCAAAGGCCACATAGTCGGGCCATCACTGGGGGCCCGGTCCGGGGCCTCATGGGTCTCCATGAATAGCCCATCGATCCCAGCCCCAACTGCCGCCTGGGCAAGGACTGGAACGAACTCCCGCTGGCCATCCGAGCTCGACCCCCTCCCCCCGGGGAGTTGAACCGAATGGGTGGCATCGAACACAACCGGGGATTGGGTCTCTCGCAGGATAGCCAGTGAACGCATATCACTGACTAGATTGTTGTAGCCGAACAGGGTACCGCGCTCACAGACAAGGACGGCCTCATTCCCAACTTGCCGTGCTTTGTCAACGACCTGGACCATGTCCCAAGGGGCGAGAAACTGGCCCTTCTTGATATTGATCGGCCTACCCCCAGCAGCCACGGCCTGAATAAAATCGGTCTGACGACACAAAAGGGCGGGCGTCTGCAAAACATCGGCCACCTCTGCTACAGGGGTCACCTGGGACTCCGTATGAACATCAGTAAGCACCGGCACACCCAGCTGCTCCCGAACAGCTTGGAGCATTGCTAATCCCCTTTCCAAGCCCGGTCCGCGATAGGAAGCAACAGAGCTTCGGTTGGCCTTGTCGAAGCTGGACTTGTAAATCAGAGGGACAGAGTGTCGACGGCAGATCTCTTGTAGATGCCCAGCCACCTCCAGGGCGTGGTCGGTGCTCTCGAGCACACAAGGGCCAGCAATTAGTATAAATGGGGCGTGCCCACCAATCGGATAGCCACATAACTCTCGCATTGATCCCCCTTTCAGTGCCCCCGCTGCTGGCGCGCCGCCTCGATAAATGCCGTAAACAAGGGATGACCCTCCATGGGGCGGGAAGTAAACTCTGGATGAAATTGGCAAGCGACGAACCAAGGGTGATCCTCGACTTCGACGACCTCTTTGAGCTGGCCGTCGAGTGTGGTCCCTGTGATTGCCAACCCAGCCTCTTCCAAACACTTGGAGTAGGCATTATTGAATTCATAGCGATGGCGATGTCGCTCTTCAATCTCCAAGGTACCGTACGCCTTATGAATCCGACTCCTGGGCCGCAGCTTGCAAGGATACCCTCCGAGACGCATCGTGCCCCCCAACTCCCCCTTGGCCTCCCGGGTCCTAACCCGGCCATGGGAACTTTCCCATTCCATCATCAAGGCAATCACCGGATCGCGGGCCTCCGGATCGAACTCTGTGCTCCCTGCCCCCTCCAATCCCACTACGTGACGGCTAAATTCGACAACGGCCAACTGCATCCCCAGGCAAATGCCCAAATAAGGGATCTGATGGCGTCGAGCATACCCAATCGCGGCGATCTTTCCCTCACTCCCCCGCTTACCAAATCCACCCGGAACGAGGACCGCGTCCACCCCCGCAAGTTGGGTGGCTGCCCCCTCCTGTTGAACCACTTCAGCATCCACATAGCGGACCTCCACCTTGAGTCGGTGTTGGATCCCAGCATGAACCAAGGCCTCATTTAGGGACTTATACGACTCAGCCAGCTCAACATACTTGCCTACTAGGGCAATCTCGACACTCCCTTGGGGGCGCTCAATCGCATCAACTACCCTCTGCCATGGCTCCAAATCGGGTGGCGAGGCCTCTAGCCCAAGCCGCTCCAAGACGATATGATCCAGTCCTTGATGATGGAAGACCCAAGGGACCTTATAAATCGAATCCACGTCTAGGGCTGTGATGACAGCCTGCTCGGGGACGTTACAGAAGAGGCCAATCTTGCGCCGGTTTTCAGCGGGAATCTCGCGATCAGCACGGCACAAAAGGATATCGGGCTGGATACCGATCTCTCGTAGTTCTTTGACCGAGTGTTGGGTTGGTTTGGTCTTCATCTCTCCTGATGTCGAGATGTAAGGCACGAGGGTCAGATGGAGATAAAGACAGCTCTTGCGTCCCAGCTCAACCCCCAGTTGACGAATCGCCTCGAGGAAAGGTAAGGATTCGATATCACCGACAGTCCCTCCGATCTCCACTAAGGTTATATCGGCCCCTTCACCGACCTGCAGGATACACTGCTTGATCTGGTCGGTGATGTGAGGAATGACCTGGACCGTAGCCCCCAAATAATCCCCACGGCGCTCCCTCTTGATTACCATCTCGTAGATCTGCCCAGTAGTATAGTTATTTTGAGCAGACATGAGCGCGTGGCTAAAGCGTTCATAATGACCAAGATCGAGATCGGTCTCCGCCCCATCAGCAGTCACGAACACTTCCCCATGCTGATGGGGGTTCATTGTTCCCGGATCGACATTGATGTAAGGGTCTAATTTCTGGAAGGTAACTTCGAGTCCCCGAGCCTCTAGAAGGGCACCCAAAGAGGCCGATGCGATCCCCTTTCCGAGCGAAGAGACCACACCCCCCGTTATAAAGATATACTTTCCCCTACTCGCTTCTTTACGACCTATATCTTGTTTCACAGAAGCAATGACCCCACCTTCCTTAAGGCCCTCAAGGAGGGACAGCGCTATAATAGATTCCCTACTGTCAACCCCACTCGCCTGATTCAGAGGATCCGGGTAGTGCGCTATTCTCTCCCTTGCTCAGCTAAGGGGGAGCAAAGGGGGAAACAGTCCAATGGAGCCGAATCCACCACGCCGGTTCACCCGGTTGGACAGCCCCAATCTCTGTGGTGGTCACCCCCACTACAGCCAAAATTTGGCCCTGGGAATCGACACATAAGGGGATCCAATCCCGCAGCCTAGCAGGTACCCCGCCCTCACGTAGCAATTCCTTGAGCCGCTTGTGATACTGCCCCCCAGCGGGGCGAATCCACTCCCCCCCGCGGCGTAACCGCATCCAGACCGCTTCATTGACGGCTCGAGCCGCTACGAGGTGGCCTTCCTGAGAAGGCGGCCAGGGGGGACCAGTTACCGCCTCAACCCATTCGGCGCTCAAGGTCAATCCGAGGGCGGGCCATTCTAGGGAGGGATGAGAACAGGGGACCCAAAGCGCTGGACAGGGACCCCCTTTAGGGGTAGTAGGAGGTGGAGCCAAAACCAGTCGCCCCCCAATCCGATGGACACCTCCCTTCCCACCCCATTCCACCACACCCTCTCCAGTGCTACGCCGCGCCAGTTGGTGGATCTGCTCTAGGATAACCCGTGTTGGAGGATCGAATCCCACCTTGCGAAGCGCAGCGCGCAATACTAGCCGCGCAGTCGCTTCATCCATCCCCGCGAGTGAGACTGCATCAATACTTGGGGGGTTGGCCCTTGGAATCCAGACCTCCTCTAAAGCCTCAGCCACAACCCGATCCAACACTTGGCGGGCATCTTGCAGATGGGCCGCACTGCGCGCCACGGGAGCCACTACGGACTCGCCGGTTACCTCAGTCAGGCACGGCAGTACCTGGTGACGTACACGGGAACGCGCGAGCTGTACGTTGTGATTAGTGGGGTCCACCACACCAGTTAACCCACAGCCATCAACGAACTCTTGCAATTCAGCGCGCCGGAAAGGGAGCAAAGGCCGCACGAGCCAACCGGCTCCACATTGGCGCCACTTCTCGATTCCCGATAACCCATCGAGCCCCGCCCCGCGTAGTAAGAATAACAGGACAGTCTCAGCTTGGTCTTCTGCATGGTGGGCTGTGAGCAAGCACTCACCTTCACTGAGCTCTTTTTCCATCAAGGCGTAGCGGCCCGCGCGGGCAGCTGCCTCAAGGCTCTGGCCATTGCTGGCCTTGCCACGCCAGCGGAGGATCTGTAGGGGGACCCCCAACTCCTCACAGATACGGCGACAGTGTTCTTCCCAGCGCGGTGCTTCCGGTAAGAGGCCATGATCAACATGTAACGCAGCGACCGCAAAGCCGCGTACAGGGACCAAAGCGCGGATCGCTGCTAATAAGGCAGTGGAGTCCACCCCCCCACTATACCCTACACGCAGGACTGCCCCTGCAGGAATAGCCAGTTCTTCCCGGAGATGGGCGTCTAAGCGGTTCAAGAAGCGATTACGCAGTGGCTGGGCAGGCAATCCCATAGTATGACCTAGCCCTTGTCTGCTCCCTTCTCTCCTCGATCCCCCTTGTCTTTATCACCTTTATCTTCTGAAAACGAGCCCACAGCCACCAAGCGGTGGTAGCGTTCTGTTAATAGGCAATCAATGGGCTTTGCGATCAGCTCATCCAAGCGCGCTGTCAAGCTCTCGCCCAAGCATCTCGCCATCTCTTCAGGATCGCGATGTGCACCGCCTAAGGGCTCCTCCACCACCTCATCGATTAGGCCGTGCTGTTTGACCGCCTGCGCCGTGATTCCCATGGCCTCAGCCGCTTCCCCAGCTTTAGAATTATCCTTCCAAAGGATCGAGGCACAACCCTCGGGACTGATCACGGAATAGGTAGCATACTGGAGCATCTGAACCCGATCTCCGACCCCGATCCCTAAGGCCCCTCCACTCCCCCCTTCACCGATTACTGTCGCAACAATTGGCGTGCGAAGCCTGGCCATCTGCTGGAGATTTCGGGCGATGGCCTCGCTCTGACCACGCTCTTCTGCACCTATACCAGGATAGGCACCTGGGGTATCAATCAAGGTTACCACTGGAATACAGAACCGTGCTGCAAGCTGCATGAGCCGAAGGGCCTTCCGATAGCCTTCAGGACGCGACATCCCAAAGTTACGGTACAATTTTTCCTTGGTATCCTGGCCCTTTTGGTGCCCGATTACGACCACCGAACGCCCTTCCAATCGGCCTATCCCGCCAACTATAGCAGGGTCATCGGCGAAGACCCGATCTCCCCGCAGCTCACGAAAGCCTTCAAAGAGGTAATCGATATAATCGAGTGTCTGTGGTCGGCGAGGATGGCGAGCAACCTGGCAAATCTGCGCGGGGGTCAAATGGCTAAAGATCTTTTCGGTTTGACGCCGATTCTTGCGCTTAAGACGCTCGATCTCCTCACCGATATTGAGATCTGGTTCGTCTGTAGCATAGCGTAATTCTTCGATCTTGGCCTCAAGTTCGGCGATCGGCTGCTCAAAATCAAGAAAATAACGAGCATTCATATACTGAATCCCGCCCTGGATGACCGAACAGAAAAGAAGTAGGCAATTTCCTCAACAATTAAAAGACATCACCCCATCTTACGGGAGCCCTGCGCTATCAATAAGCACAAAGCCTTCCGAATGCAGATATCCCGCAAGCCTCACTTGTTAAGGGCAGCAGGAGCAGGGAGGCTGACCCAGCCGAGCGGTCAGCCCAAATCCCACTCTACGCGCTCGAGCCCTTGCGGCCCGTATGGAATCCTCGGGAAGGTGCAGGACGGGTAATGACTGCTACCTTGCGGCCTCGTTCCTGTCCTCATTAAGCTTCTTTGAATCCCCATTCTTGGTAGGCTCTACACATGGGAGCGCAGCCTGTAGGTGGGTCCCCCCTTGACCCCGCGGAAGACCGCCTAGGAGGTACGCTCCCTCCCTTTACAGGGGAGTGGCCTGACCAAATAGAGGGCTGTTGCAGGCAGCTATTTCCCCTGCGCTTGTTCAGGTGGGGTATACCCTTCCGGGAGATCAGCACCCTCACCGGTAAAGAATGCTTCCATCTGCTCCATTAGATACTTTTGCGTTTGTGGATCCCGCACATTGAGGCGCTTTTCGTTAATCAGCATGGTCTGGTGTTCAAGCCACATCTGCCACGCTTCCTTGGAGACATGCTCATAGAGCCACTGGCCAATATCCCCAGGAAGGGGCGGTGCGTCCAGCGCCTCGGCTTCCCGTCCTAGCTTGACACAGTAAACGGTTGCCATCTCAATGCTCCTCTGCACTGGTTCACTTGGGGTGACTTCGGGCACCCCACAGGATATACGGTTAAATCACCTCAGCCCCGAAGTCAACAGGCCAAGTCCCCAATAAGTCCCTAAAGGGATCAATGGACCTCCACTATCACCTCTAGTTCCCTCTAAAGCCTGCACAGAGGCTCGCTAGCCCCCCATATCGATGCAGTATCCCCTGCAGGTAACTTAGGCTCCTCGGGGTAGCAATGAACGGAACCTCGGCGTCCTTGGCTATCTCTTTGACCTTTCTGGCCAGGGTATGGCTCACAAAGTCGGTCAACAGTATAACCGCATCAACTCGCTCAACCCACTCGAAGGTCGTGCGTTGGTGGGCTGGCTTGCGACCTGAGAGATGGGTGATCCTATGGGCTCCCTGAGCCTTCAGATAGGGAGCGAGATTGCCTAACCGGTCAGCTCCAATGAGTAAGATCTCCATAAGACCTCCATCAACCTCTAATTATATATAATAATCACAATGATAACCGTTCCTATTAATGATAACAACCACCCGCCCGTGCCTGCCTGGTCGACTGTACGTTAATATGCCCAGTGGTCCTCAATAGTTGCACTCCCAGGGAGCCAACTGCATGACTCAGGCCGCACTATCCATTCAGGGGATCTACAAACGCTACGATCAAATAGAGGCCCTAAAGGGGATCGACCTGGAGATCTCTCAGGGGGAATTCTTCGGTCTTCTCGGGCCAAATGGGGCGGGCAAATCCACGCTTATCAATAGCATCGCTGGCCTGGTACGGCCTGATGCGGGCCAGATCAAGATAATAGGCTATGACACCATCCGAGAGTTCCGGCAGGCACGCTGCAACATTGGTGTGGTCCCTCAAGAGTTGGTCTACGATCCCTTTTTTACAGTAGAAGACATCATCCAGCTCCAGGCAGGTTACTTTGGGGTCCGCAAGATGGGACCTTGGTTCGATGAACTCCTTGCTGCCCTCGAGCTCGAAGACAAGCGGACCAGCAATATGCGTCAACTTTCAGGGGGGATGAAGCGCCGGGTCTTAATCGCCCAAGCCCTAGCCCATCGTCCCCCGATCATCATCCTCGATGAACCGACCGCCGGTGTCGATGTCGATCTGCGCAAGGGCCTATGGCAATTTACCCGCCGCTTGAATGGCGAGGGGATGACGGTGGTCTTAACCACCCACTACCTCGAGGAGGCCGAGGCGCTTTGCGACCGCGTCGCGATCATGAACCACGGCACAGTCGTTGACCTTGCTACTATGGAAGCACTGTTACAACGCGATGCGACGCGTTTCATGGAGGTCACCTTCGCCCATCCCTTGGAATACCTCCCAGAAACGCTGGCACCATTCACCATCGAGCATGCTACCTATAAGCTCCTACTGAACTTCTCCAAAGAGGAGCATAGCCCCATAGAGCTCCTCAATCAGATCCAAGGGCTTGGTCTAAATATAGTCGATCTGCAGGTCCGGCAACCCACTTTAGAGGATATCTTTCTCCAGATGACCGGGGAAAAGATTACGAGCGAACCCGAGAGGGCCAGCGACGTGATGACCGACGCGGAGTTGGGGTAAATGGAGTTCAACGCGATCGGCTTCTATACCCTGCTCAAGAAGGAGCTCAAGCGGTTCTGGGTAGTCGGAATCCAAACAATCTTATCACCTATGGTCACTGCCCTCTTGTACCTGTTGGTCTTTAGTTACGTCCTTGAGGAGCGAGTGGATGTCTATCCGGGGATTTCGTACACAGAGTTCCTCGTTCCAGGTCTGATAATGATGTCGATGATCCAGAATGCCTTCGCCAACAGCTCCTCAAGCCTCATCATGTCCAAAGTGACAGGCCACATGATCTTTATCTTGGTGCCTCCGCTCTCCGGTCCGGAACTCTACCTGGCCTATGTCCTTGCGTCGGTACTGCGGGCCCTCTTGGTGGGCTTCTCTATATTCGGGATCGCCACCCTGTTCGTCGGTTCCATGCTGATCAATCCAATCCTGGTCTTGGTATTCGGCATCCTAGGTAGCGCCTTAATGGGGGCATGTGGCTTGATCATCGGATTATGGGCGGAGAACTTTGATCAAACTGCAGCCTTTACCAACTTCATTGTTATTCCATTCTCCTTCCTCTCGGGAGTCTTCTACTCCATTCAAGATCTACCTGCCTTCTGGCGCAGTGTCTCTCACTTCAATCCGTTCTTCTATATGATCGACGGCTTTCGAGCCGGCTTCATCGGTCACTCTGATGTGCCACTTTGGTTCAGTCTTGGTATCGTATGCGGGTTCTTGGCACTGATCTCAGCAATCGCCCTCTACCTTCTCCATACCGGGTATCGGATTCGTGAATAGAGGATGGTCTAAGGGTTTTGCCCGAGTCTATGAGGAGCTGACGAGGAATGTTGGACCAGAAAATGTGGTCCCCCCATGCTACCGGTACCAACTTGAAGACGGCCGGATCCAGTGCAATCTCTGCCCACACACCTGCAACTTGAAGAGGACCAACGTGGGCTTTGCTTCGTCATACCCTGACCTGGGCACGCCGAATTGCCTGAATTGCCTGAATTGCCTGAATTGCCTGAATTGCCT
>CAYUWI010000001.1:47409-53400 GCA_964448275.1 uncultured Gammaproteobacteria bacterium
GAATTGCCTGAATTGCCTGAATTGCCTGAATTGCCTGAATTGCCTTACGAAATGGTCTCTATCACGCCTACACTCGCAATGTCCATGATCGGGCTGGAGGTAGCACCTATTGTGCCGGATGCGGTGCCCTCCTTATCGAGCGCAAGGGGAAGAACCCCACCGGGCTGCACCGCTTCGAGTGCTGGGAGCAAGAACGCACGGATAGTTAATGGCAGCACGAAGGAAAGTATACTACGGCGATTAGACCCGACCATCCCAAGTTGATCCTCTCGAAGGGAAGGTACTGTGCATCTCGCTTGGTTAGTCGTTTTGGTCTTACTCGTTTTCAGCGCTGGATATCTCAGTTACTCCCGTTATCTAGCCCACTTGCTCGAACTCGATGATCGCCACCCCACGCCGGCGCACCGCCACCGGGACGACCAAGAATATGTCCCGGCCCGTAAGATCGTACTCATTGGTCACCACTTCTCGAGTATCGCTGGGGGCGCCCCGATTGTTGGGCCGATTACAGCTGCTCTTATTTGGGGCTGGGTACCGGCGCTCCTCTGGATCTTGATCGGCAATCCTCTCATGGGAGCTGTGCACGACTTCGTCTCGATAGTCGGAAGCCTCCGGCACGAAGGGCGCTCGATCGGCTCAATCCTCGGGACCTATCTCGGTGAACGCAGCAAGCATACCCTCCTTTGGTTCGCCTTCCTTACCGTTATCCTGGTAATAGCGGTGTTCGCCCTGGTGGTCGGAATCGTCTTCGACGCCTATCCGCAGGCAGCGACAGCCAGTATGATCTATATTGGACTGGCCATCTTGTTCGGCATCTACATGCACAAGCTCAATCTCCCCTTCGTCACGGGCACGATCGGATTCGTCGCAGCTGTCTTTATCAGTGTCGGGATCGGTTATCAATATCCAATCGCTTTATTCCCGAGCCCCAACTTCGCCGAGACCGCTCCCCACACCATCATCCTATTCTCTGGATCGCTCCCCTTGCCTGAGGTAATCAATCCGAATATCTCAGCCTGGATCTTGGTGGTCTTGGGTTATGGGTTCATCGCTAGCGTACTTCCTGTCTGGCTACTCCTCCAACCTCGGGATTATCTTTCCTCGTACCTACTCTACACCGGTATCGGGGGGACACTATTAGCCATCCTCATCGGGACCCTACTCGGCTCATCAAGTACCCCCCTGACCATCAATATCCCGGCCTATCAGGGTTTCTGGGGTGGAGAATTCGGCCCCGTCCCGTTATTTCCCGGGCTATTCGTGATGATCGCTTGTGGGGCGATCAGTGGCTTCCACTCCCTGGTCGCTTCGGGGACTACCGCCAAACAGCTCCACCGTGAGTCTGATGCTCGCCTGATTGGCTACGGTGGGATGCTTGGTGAAGGAATGCTCGCCACCGTGGCCTTGGCAACCGTCGCGGTAGTAGCACAAACCCCTGCACAGGGGGGGATCGGCTTGGCTTTGCCGAACTTCGCCTCAGGTGGAGGGGCCATTCTAACGAGTTTCGGCATCCCAATCGCATACGGTGCCCCTTTTATGGCACTCGTCCTGGTCAGCTTTCTGCTCACTAGTACAGATACGGCCATTCGGCTCGGTCGTTATCTGCTCGAGGAGCTTGCCGACCAAAGGCCTGACACCAAGCTTAAACACCTTAGCCGCAACGCCTACTCCGCTTCTGGAATCCAGGTACTTGGGGGGTATCTACTGATCATCAGCGGAAGTTGGACTACCTTGTGGGCACTGTTCGGGAGTGCCAACCAACTCTTGGCCGCGTTGGCCCTCCTCGCGGCGACAGTATGGCTTGTGAACTGGGATGTCCGTAAACCCCTTCTCAGTACAAGCGGTCCCACAGTCGTGATATCGGCAATAACCATGGCCTCCCTGCTGTACTTCGCCTTGTATGAGAACCTCTTTTTGAAGCTACTCAATATGGCGTGGTTGCTGCAGGCCACAATGGGGGACATAGTCTCGATTATCGTGCAAGCCCTTCTCGGCTGCTTCCTATTCGGCCTGGCCACCTTACTGATTTGGCAAGGCTCTGGACACGTCTTAAGGGCCCGTCGTAGGGCCCTTGAGCCAACCGTACCGGTTGAATAACCTTATGCATCAGGCGCTGCAACCCTCCGAGGGGGCAACTCACTGCATTAGACTACAGTAACCCACCAGAGAGGGCAGTTACATATGAGCATTCTGCCCCGCTTTTGATAAGGCCAGCTGGCCAACCGATCAATGGCAGCTTGCCCACTGTCCCGACGGCATCCTGACCGCCGAGGGAGACCAAGAGGCCCAGATGTTGGGGTTGATAAGGTCGCTGTATGCGGCCCGCGGCTTGCTTGAGGATTCGAGTAGCCAGATAACGGCCCTGATTGATGGCTTCGACCGCAGTATATGGGCCCCCTCCCTGAGGCCTCCCACTCCAGGGCAAGGTCATAGGGGTAGCGCAATCACCCGCCGTTAGGAGCTCTGGATGATCTGCAACCCCCAAATACGGGTCACTGTAGCAGCGGTCTCGATCGTCCACTGGCAGACCGCTCGCCCGAAGAAGAGAAGGTCCTCGAACCCCCCCTGTCCACGCTAGGGTTCCGTAAGGGAGAACGCCTCGGCCGGTCTCCAAGGTGTTTGCCGTTACCCGTTCCAGAGGGGTGTTGACCTGCACCTCAACCCCTTTGCGCTCCAGGCTCCGTTGGGCAAATCCCCCCTGGCAAGGCTGCATATCGGGAAGAAGCCGTGGTTGCGCCTCGAGCAGAAGCAGCCGAAGCTCCGAGACAGGGAGGCGATAGCGGTCAGCCAGTTGGGGAAGGGTATGGGCTAGCTCCCCAGCAAGCTGGCAACCGGTGTAACCTCCACCAGCCACCACTGTGGTGAGCCACCGAGAGCGCTCGGCTGGGTCTCGGGTAGTCGCAGCTTGGGTGAAGGCCGCTTCTAAGGCACCCCTAAGGGCCGAGGCGGCCGCTGATTCTCGAAGCGTATGGCCATACCTTTGTAGGCCTGGGATCGGGGGATAGTGGGGAATGCTGCCCAAGGCGATCACCAGAAAATCATAGGGAACCTGTTTCCCGTCAATCCAGACCTGACGCGTAGTAGGTTCAATAGCCCAGACCGTTGCCTTACGGACCCTTACCCCAGGCAAAGGCAGGCGAGAGAACGCGATGCGTGCTCTCTCCGGCGTTCGGGAACCGGCAGCGACCTGGTGGAGCCAAACGATGATCTGATGAGCGGGCGAATAGTCTACTAGGGAAATAGAGGCTGATCTATTCAATCTGCCGCGCTGCTTGGCGGCGGCCAGATCTAAAGCGACCCTTAGCCCGGCATAGCCAGCACCCAGGATCACAATTCGCATGACTTAGCCAGTCGCTCCGGAGTCAGAACTCGTCCCTTCTCCAGACTCGACTGAGGTATCATCTGTCTGTTTCCGCACCCCCAGATCTTCCATCTCGTTATAGGTCTCCACCTCCCTTGCGGCGACCTCGAGGACACCGCCGAGGATATACGGGCCGAGCGCTAGCCCCCGTAGGGTGTTTCCCGCCGTATGGCGGATTCGTTCCCGAGCAGCCTCAGGGAGCCAGCCTAGTGCCAAACCCGCCGTCTCGATTCCGATCCGAGTGAGGGAGGCAGTAATTTCGGCCCCATCCTCACCAAGGTGGTGTTGAAACTCAGTGTTCCTTATATCCTCTTGGTTCCCAGGACTCTCTTCCTGTGCCTCCGCCTTGGACCCTGTTACCCCCATACCAGCATCCTCCTCTCGTCGCATACTTTATTAGTTTGGTATTAGACAGATAGTAGTACACCCTTAGACAAACTATGTCGGTAATAGGATCACGTCGAGTCGTCGGCCAATCGGTCTTCTCTTATACTATTCATCGAAGGGGCCCAGCGCTGGATCCCTTGATGGATCACGGCGGCCCCTACCGAGTCCCCCCAGACATTGGTAGCGGTGCGGAACCGATCAAGAAGCCAGTCCACCGCTAGCAGGAGCCCAATACCCTCAAGGGGTAGCCCCACTGCATTCAATACGATAACCATAGTGACTAAGCCTGCCTCTGGGATTCCGGCTGCGCCAACGGCAGCCAGTGTAGCAGTAATAAATATTAGCACCTGTTGCCCCAAAGCGAGCTCGATGCCATAGGCTTGGGCAATAAACACCACAGCAGCCGCTTCGTATAGGGCTGTCCCATCCATATTCACTGTACTCCCGAGCGGGAGGACAAGGCGTGCAGCCCGTGGGTCCACCCCGCTCTCCCGTATCCCTTCGATGGTCAGAGGTAGCGTAGCCGAGGAGCTTGCGGTCCCGAATGCAGTCAGGAGTGCCCTCAGCATCGTTACCAGATAGCCAATCCCACGACCGGTCAATAGCCAGAGTCCCCCAAACAGGAACGTGGCATGGATCCCGAGACCTGTGAGGACAGTGATTACATGCCAACTGACGGCAGTAAGCTCCCGGAGCAAAGCATCCCCCCCTCCGCTCTGACCGAGACGACCGGCCACCAATCCCATGATCCCTAAAGGGGCGAGGTACATCAGCCAACCCACCACCTTCATCACGGCCTCATGAACCCCGCTGAAGAAATCGATGACTGTATGGCCCCGCTGGCCAATCAAGGTAATTGCTACACCAAAGAGGATGGCGAATAAGACCAAGGGCAATAACTGGGTCTCAGCAGCCGCTTTGACCAAGTTGGGGGCAACCACGGAGTTCAGGATGTCCTGAGCCCCAGTATCCTGTCCCTCCACCACGGCCTCTGGCAATTGCGCTCCCTTGGCAGCCGAGAGCGTCACTCCTGCGCCGGGTTGTAATAGATTGACAGCTACCAAGCCAATTAGTACAGCCATTGCTGTGGTAGCCAGGTAATAGAGAAGGATCGCACCGCCTACCCGCCCCAGCCGCTGGAGATCACCGACAGAAGTGACCCCCCCAATGACTGCTGCGAGAATCAGGGGGATAATTAACATCTGGAGGGCCCGCAAAAAGAGCTCCCCAAGCCAGGCGACAGCGGCCACCGGGGTCCCCCCATACCAACCGAGTCCAAATCCAGCAAAGACCCCTAGGAGGTTTCCGAGGAGAATGACAGTAGCGTGTCGGTTCGGCATACTTTGTCGGTAATAGCCCGATTGCGGAGGAAACAGCCCAAGATGGCGGGTGTCTCTTATCCCTTATCGGAAGTTGAATCAATGTGGGACAGGCCTCGATCAAAATATGCTATTGACCCAAAGGGCGAGATGCGCTTGATTCACCCCCTGTGTGAAGTTCCGACTCATTCGCAGAATAAAGGCCCTCTGAGAGGTTGGTGCAGCTGGAAAAACCAGACTAAATCAACATACAAATTGAATAATGACCCAAAAGCAAAAATTTCATGGCTGTACCTGCTATGTATGCAGCGTATAGGCCCAAGATAGCCGACAAGGAGCGGAATGATGCAAGCCTTGCTACTCGTAATACATATCCTCTTTGCAGTGATATGGGTCGGCGGGATGGCGTTCGCTTATCTCTTTCTACGCCCAGCAGCGGGAGCCGCACTGGAAGGTCCACAGCGCCTTGAGCTATGGGTCCAGACCTTTAGAAGGTTCTTTATGTGGGTATGGGCAGCAGTCATACTGTTACTGTTGACTGGTTATGCCATGATCTATCTCTACTGGGAAGGGATCCTGGGGGCGCCAATCTATGTGAATATCATGCAAGTTCTCGGAATTGTGATGATCCTACTGTTCTTACATATATTCTTTGCCCCCTACCTCAAGCTCAAGCATGCGGTGGCAGGACACGATTTCGCAGAAGGGGCCCAGCAGATTAATCGGATCCGACGTGTCGTAGCGACCAACTTGGTGCTGGGCTTGATCGTTGTAGCAATAGCAGCGGGCGGACGCTACATCCCCTTTCTGAGCTGAAATCCTACCCTCCCTTGAGACGGATACCTGGGTTAGTCCAAACGAGGGGCTAACCCAGAAAGTAGCTAGTCCGTGACAGTGGCGGGACTGACAAGTACCTACAGGCCA
>CAYUWI010000002.1:0-47553 GCA_964448275.1 uncultured Gammaproteobacteria bacterium
CCCCTCTCGGCACAACATGCCTCTATCAATCACTGGTTCGTCTGGAGCGAGTCAGAGGAACAGGATTGGTGGAATCAAATCCGCTTTGGTGCGATAGCTTGGAGGGGTAGCGAAGAGATGAAGGGGGAAACCGGCCCCAAAAGGAGGTTAATCCACCAAGGGAAGGGTGATCAATCCAAAGAACCTATGGCCCCCGCATCACAGAAAGCGAGCTCGGGTCGTTCTTGCCCAAGATCCACCCGGGAAGCGACCTCTCGCAGGGCTGTTCTCAGGCCTTCCTCAACCACTGGGTGGTAGACGGGTAGCTGGAGCGCCTCGAACGCGGTGAGCCCCTGCTGGACAAGCCAGGCCAGGAGGTGGGCGAGATGCTCGCCGTTTGGCGCCATAAGTTCGCCCCCGAGCAGTTGCCCATCGATCTCCGGATCAGCGTAGAGGTGGAGTCGACCGGCTGCCTGGTTAGCGATCAGCGCCCGCCCTTGCCCCTCAAAGGAGGCCTCCCCCATTTGGTAGTGCCCAGATTCGAGCTCTCGGAAGTGGTGTCCAACCATCGCAATGTTAGGCTCTGTGAATACAATCTCCAGGGCGACCCGGCGCTCGAAGCACACTGGCAGCTCACGTACAGCATTGTAACCGGCGATACGCCCCTCATCCGCCCCTTCATGAAGAAGGGGCCGGTAGCCGTTCACATCACCGGCGAGGAACACCGGCAATTCCCCGACCTGCATAGTTGTCGGATCAAAGGTGGGTAACCCATGCTCATCCAAGTCAACCCCCAAGTTCTCAAGGCCTAGATTATCGAGGTTGGGTCGCCGCCCAAGAGCAGCAACTACCTCATCTACTTCTACCTCATTGTCACCCGCTACCACCCGTACACCATTTTCGCCATCCGTGAGTTCCGCCGGTACGCCCAGGTGTAAGGGGAACTCCTTGCCTATTTCCTGGATCGCTGTCTGAGTAATCGTAGGATCGGTTAATCCACCTACGGTCTCACCCCGGTCGAAGCCGGTCACCTCGAGGCCAAGACGTGCCAGTGCCTGCCCTACCTCGAGTCCAACAGGTCCAAGGCCGATCACAGCCACACGTGGCCCCAGCGTAGACTGCTCAAAGAGTGTCTCAGTGGTTAGTATACGGTTACGCCAGCGTGTCCACGCCGACGGGACGATGGGACTTGACCCCGTAGCAATAACAATCGCTTTGGCTTCGATGACTGTGTCTCCCACCTGGACCCGGTGGGGATCGAGGAGGTATGCCCGACCGGTGAGATTGCGCTCACCAAGTCCTTCGGTACGCTTGAGGACTCCACCTACGAAGCGGTCCCGGAGGCTTCGTACATAGGCCAACGCCGCACCGAGATCGAGTGTGAGCCCCTCTGCACCGCGAATACCCATGGCATTTAAGGCATAACGACGATGGAAGTCATGGGCGATCTGGACAAGGGCCTTGGAGGGCATGCATCCGGTCCGGGCGCAGGTCGTCCCGTAGGGACCATGGTTGATGAGCACAAAGTCCTTTGTACGGCGTTGCACCTCCTTGAGGGCAGAGAGTCCACCTGTCCCCGCCCCAATGATGGCAACCTCAACTTTGTGCCTCATACCTCCTCCATTCGGAACGGTGTTATGAGGTATTGCAAAGACTGCCCCCCTAAGGTTCTATGATTCCAGCTCACCCATCCGATCCGCACGGCGAGGACATCGCAGTCGGCGGTATGCAGTGCGGCGGTGGCCGTCGAGCCGAGCAGCCGCGCGACCCCATGGTGGTCATGGGAGCCGATCATCGGCCACATCGATGATCTCCTTCTTGGCGGAGCCGATACGGATCAGCTGCCGTGCTTCCTCGAGGCCGAGCTCGGTGGTGAGTTGGGAGAGCTTCTCCCGAGCACGATCGACCAGAAGGCGCTCCTCCGCTTGCCAATCGTGCTCTAGCAGGTGGGGGATAGAGTCCCGCTCAGTGGAAAGGGAGGACCATAAATCGATCACATGGAGCAGAGCAAGTTGGGCATCGTAGCGCCGCGCAAGCTCACCGGCACATTGTCCAACGGCTCGGGAGGACTCTGAGAAGTCGACCGGGGCAAGGATGTGTTTGTAGACGAACATAATCGCCCCCCTCGTATTGCAATCCTTCTCCGCCCCGGCCCAAGATGTCCTCGATTGCATACCGGTTCCGGATGAGCGGCATCGCGGCAAGATTGCAACACTTTCTATTCTCTATTCGGAACCCTAGCTTTAGACATTGATTTAGGTCAATGGGAGCGTGATAAGCTCGGCTCCAGGCTATTATTTCCTGAATTTTAGGTCGCTTTCACTGTGAAGTACCTGCTGCAGGCCGCCATTCAGGCTTTTGGGTAGCCATAAGCAATTGCCCTAAAAGCGGCTTATAAACTACTCGAATGATCCCAATACGGCATTGCGTTCCGAGAGGTTATTTTGACCTTATTCAAGTCTATCGAAGAGCTCTCCACGTCGTGGGCGCTCTCTACGATAGGCTGTCTTAGGTGTTTTTGCTAACAGGATGAACCCCCGGGCCTCCTTTAACCAGAGGAGGCGTTGCAATAATGATAGTCGGGCAAAGGCCTTGAATTACTCCTCAGGGACGTAATAAAAGATCCCCCCTTTAGATTGATTGACCATCGTCCTCCAATCCTATAAGCCTTTGCAAGTGATAGATGTCAGCTTGATCTTGCGCACGTCCTGCGTGTTCTTTGAACCGAATCATATCAGCAATGCTGGCGAGGTAAACGATTATCCCTGTGATCTCACGCGGTTCGGCTCGATTAAAGGCAGAATTGATATCGAAGGGGACATCGATCAGGATGTCAACGGTCGGCTGGGCAGGCAAAGGGGGGCGAAGTGCGAAAGCGGTCATATGCTTTTCTTGGATCCAGTAGGTGCGCTGGCTGGCGTCCGCCAGCTCTTCTAGGGACACGGGCAGGCTCGGTTTGAGGTCAAGCTCCCGTGCCACCTTGAGAAAATTTTCCAGATTCTCCGGATCGGATATTAAGGCGAGGTCCACGTCCATGGTCATCCGGGGGACCCCGTGGAGATTCATGGCCAGGCCACCGACGAGCAGATAGCGTACATTGTGGTTTTGCAGCGCTCGAAAGAGATCAAGATAGAACATAGGAGTGTGGCTAGGTTGCTTTTAGGCTCTTGGTCGCTATCTCATAGACGTCTTTGGATAGCTGTGGAGTTTCAGCAAGTCGTTCCAGCTGGAGTTTCATTCGGGTTTGGCGGTGCTCGTCGAACTTGCGCCAGCGGCTCATAGAGCGGACCAAGGAGGCAGCCATCTGCGGGTTGAGGGGATCTAAAAGCAAGATCTGATCGACGATTAGGGCATAGGCGGTACCACTCTCCTCATGGAACTGGTAAGGGTTGGTGTGGGCAAAGGTACCAAGGACTGCTCGCACCTTGTTCGGATTTTCGAGCGTGAATGCCGGATGGTGTAAGAGGACCCTAAGTCGTTCAAGGGTCCCGGAAGTAGCGCAACCTGTTTGGATAGCAAACCACTTGTCTACTACCTGGGGATCGTGGTGCCATCGCTGATAGAATTCGGCCAAGGCCTGCTCACATTCGGGACCACCGACATGCATCAGGGCACGCAAGGCGCCTAGGCGATCGGTCATGTTCTGGGCTTGATCGAACTGTTCCCGGGCCAGCTCCACCTCGGCAGGCTCTTTTAGGCTGATCAAATAGCTCAAGCAGAGGTCCTTTAAGCGACGCCGTGCAATAGCCTCGGGTGTGATATTATACGGTCCCTCTTCACAATTGGCCCGGTAGGTACTCCAGAGGTCCCTCCGGAGGGCAGAGGCCAGAGAACGACGGACGAACTCTCGAACCTTATGGATCGCTACCGGGTCTACTCTCCCTTCCACGAGCTCGGCCAAATACGTCTCTTCTGGTAGGGTCAGAACCTCTGCTAATAGGGCTCTGTCCTCACAGCTCTTCTGCAAGGCACACCTGAACTCCTCAACGAACCCCGGTTTAACTGTCTTGTCCTGACCAGCTCGATACTGCTCGAGTCCCCGCAATATGGTGCGCACAGCAAGCTTTTGTCCAGCCTCCCAGCGATTGAAGGGATCTTTATCATGGGCCAAAAGGAACCGAAGCTCTGAATCACTAGGCTCATAACAGAGGTAAACAGGGGCCGTAAAACCACGTAACAGCGAGGGAATGGGTCTGCCAGGCGGAGTGCATTCGCTTCCCTCTAAATATTCAGTGGGGAGACCAACAAAGCGGAATATCTCTTCGGTCTTGCGGACTTCGAGTATTCGGGTCGAGCCCCCTTCCCAAGGGCCTTCCCCTTCCAAGCGGAGCGGGAGCTCGTTGCCAATCTGGTCAAGCAGTCCCACGGCAACTGGGATGTGCATGGGTTGTTTAGTCCCTTGACCGGGTGTCGATGGCAGCTCCTGTCGAAAGGTCAAGGTGTAGGCACCTGTTACGGGATCGTAAGCGGTTTGGACATGCAATCGCGGGGTTCCAGCCTGGGCATACCAGAGGCGGAACTGGGTTAGATCGCGATCATTGGCATCCTCCATCGCTCGAAGGAAGGCGTCGGTGGTGACCGCCTGTCCATCGTGGCGTGTGAAGTACAGATCAGTCCCTCGTCGGAATCCCCCCTCTCCCAAGATCTGAGAAAGCATTCGGATAACCTCGGCCCCTTTTTCATAGACCGTTGGTGTATAGAAGTTACTGATCTCGATGTAGGACCCAGGGCGGACCGGATGGGCAGTGGGACCTTCATCTTCAGGGAACTGGGCGTTTCGAAGGCGGCGCACATCGTTGATCCGTTGCACCGCCGGAGAATTGCGGTCGGCTGAAAACGCCTGTTCGCGAAAGACAGTGAATCCCTCTTTCAGACTGAGTTGGAACCAATCTCGACACGTAACCCGATTACCCGACCAGTTATGGAAGTACTCGTGGGCTACAATTGCCTCGATGTGTAAGAAATCATCATCGGTAGCCGTTTCTGGTTTGGCGAGGATGGCTGAAGCATTGAAGATATTGAGCCCCTTGTTCTCCATGGCCCCCATATTGAAGTCTTCAACCGCGACGAGCTGATAGATATCCAGGTCGCACTCCCGTCCATAGTTTATCTCATCCCATACCATCGCGGCCTTGAGGGAGCGCATGGCGTGGTCACACCTGTCTATATTGCCATGCGCTACGTACATTCGAAGAGTAATCTCTCGGCCTGAGCAGGTAGTAAAGGTGTCGGCGAACTCAGCGAGGTCGCCCGCGAATAGGGCGAATAGGTAGGAAGGCTTAGGGAAGGGGTCTTGCCACTTTGCCCAGTGTCGGTCGGCCCCCAAGGGCCCACTTGCAATTAGATTGCCATTGGACAGTAGTAGGGGATAACGTGCCGCATCGGCGATGATGGTGGTAGTGTAACGGGCCATAATGTCAGGTCGATCGAGGAAGCAGGTGATCCGACGGAATCCCTCCGGTTCGCATTGGGTGCAAAAGTTACCCGAGGACTTATACAACCCTTCTAAGGCAGTGTTGTCCTGAGGACGCATTCGGGTCACGATCTCCAGGGTAAACGCTTCGGGCACCTGGGGGAGACGCAGTGATTCATAGCCAATCGTATAATGCTGTGGATCGAGACGCTCCCCATCTTTGGCCACTGAGACAAGCTCAAGGGCTTGACTGTCGAGCACCAAAGGGGCCGGTTGATCTACTTCTGGGTTAGCACGCACCTGCATCGAGGAGCGAACAGTCGTCCACTCCTCGCCCAAATCGAACTCCAAATCGACCCAGTCGATCAGATAAGGGGGCGGAGTATACTCTTCCAGGCGAATGGGGTGTGAGGCCTGGCACGCACGGGTCTCGGCCATATCTTACTCCCCTTGTATGGTCACTGTGACCTGGCGCTTCCTCCCTGTGTAACGGTGTTCCCATAGATAGATCCCTTGCCAGGTTCCTAAGGCGCAGTGTCCCCGGGTGACCGGGACCGTCAGCTCGGTCTGGGTCAATAGGGCACGAATATGGGCCGCCATATCGTCTGGCCCTTCGGTGGTGTGTTCAAAGCGGGGGTCCCCATCTGGGACTAAGCGGGCAAAGAAGTCCTCTGCATCCCGACGCACACTTGGGGCAGCATTCTCACACACGATCAACGAGGCGCTGGTGTGGTGCTGGAAAACATGGCACCAGCCGGTTCGAATCCCCGAGGAGGAGACAAGGTGCCGAAGGGTCTCTGTAATCTCGTAGGTACCGCGGCCTTGAGTGGTCATCTCGAACACTTCCTGAGAGATCATCGGAGGGTACCTCTCAAACAATGAAGGGTCTATCCATACGCCCCTTAGTCTACTGCAAACGCAGTCACTGCGGCAGCACTGCAAAATCCCCAGCCTAGGCCAGCGATGACGGAGACCAAGTGTGCTGGTGAATCGGTCTCTCTGGTGGGGTCAATCATACGAACCCCCAATATCAGACAATTTTTGGAGGCACTTGGATGACTTGGAGAACGGAAGGCCTGGACACCCAAGGTTACTACAATAAACAGACTGGTTCTTGGATGACACTTAAGGGGTAAGCTGCTTGACTGGTCGCCCAGATCAGCTCCCCCTTGGTCACCTGGCGAGGGTGAAGGTCATGCTTGTGGTTTCTTTCTTGAGGGGGTGCGCCTCGATAGCCCCAGCGAGGCGATCCAGGGCCTTACTTAGAGAAAGGATGCAGGGCTGTAGGGTGTGGGGACAACGTAACGCCCATCAGTGAGCAGTGAGGCTAGGGCCTGTCTGCAAAGTTTCTATTCGCTGTGTTTCATCAGTCGATTGACCGTCACAACCCGCATTTTTCCGTAATCTCGGACCGTACCAAACGGGCCCAAATCCAGATAACTCCAGGTTTGCAGACAGGCCCTAGGCCCTTAAGAACATGATAATCATACATACCCAACTCAAAATCAAGGCAACTCCACCGATCGGGGTAATCGAAGCGAACCAACGGAGATTGGTCAAGCTAAATGCATAAAGGCTGCCAGAGAAGAGAAGAATCCCGGTGAACATAAGCCAGCCTGCCCATTTGAGCAGGCTTGAGGCAGGAAAATAGGTCGTGACGATTCCGACCACCAGTAGACCGAGGGCATGGTACCAGTGGTATTGGACCCCTGTTTGATAGATGGCTACCATCTCTGGTGCCATTCGCTCCCTTATTCCATGTGCACCGACTGCCCCGAAGAGCACTGCTAAAAGGGCATTGATAGCGCCTAGGATGAGAAAGAGCTTGGTTGCCGACAAGTGTGGTGCCCCATTTTGTGATGACTCAAGAGAGCCTAGCCTATTTCACATGGTTAAGCGAAGTCGGGTTGGCGTGGGAAGAGCGCCGTGAATCGGGAGCCTTCACCCGGGGTACTTTTGATCTCGAGATGCCCTTCGTGATGATTGAGGATATGTTTGGTTATTGAGAGCCCGAGACCGGTTCCACCAATGGCTCGCGAGCGCCCTTTATCGACCCGGAAGAAGCGCTCCGTTACACGCGATAGATATTGGGCTTCGATCCCGATACCCGAGTCACATACTGCTACCCCAATCTCTTTCTGCCGCGCCTCCACGACGACCTGCACATATCCTCCCTCGGGGGTGTATTTAAGGGCGTTATCGATCAGGTTCCCAAGGGCTTGGATGAGGGCCGCAGTATCCCCGTAGAGGTTGAGCTTAGAGGAATCTTCAAGCGGGGAAAAATCCAATTGTATATTCCGTTGCTCAGCCCGGGGACCAAACTGTTCTGCGAGCTCGGAGAGGAGGGGCTCAAGCGCCACAGGCGTTCGAGGAGGGGATTCGGATTGTGCCTCCAGACGGGATAGAGTAAGCAGGTCGTCCACCAACCTCTGCATCCGTTGGAGCTGATCCTCCAGGATCTGTAAGAACTCCTGTCGCTTCTCTGACGGGAGCTCTGGCTCCTCTAGTAGGGTCTCTGTGAACCCTCGCAGACTCGTCAGGGGGCTTTTGAGTTCATGGGAGACATTAGCAACAAAGTCCTTCCGGACTCGCTGGAGGTGGACCCGTTCGGTAACCTCCTCAACCAGGAGAAGCGAACTGCCGTCTTCCTTACGGCTTCGTGTGAAGGTGAGGGTGCGGCTTGGGTTAGGATGATACGGGGCAATTGCCTGTTGGGTCGCGGGGCCCTCTAGGCTGAAAAGCCACTGGAGTTCTGGATCTCGGAGCCACCCCTGGAGGCGTTGGCCTTGGACCCTTTTGGAGTCAAGGGTGAGGAGCTCATAGGCCTTGGGGTTGGCCTCAAGTAAGCGGCCCCGTGGGTCGAGGGCTACGACCCCGATTGGAAGATCTTGGGCAACTTGCTCCAACCACTCGACCCGCTCACGCACCTCCTCGAGTTGGTGGGTCCAATGTTTCAACAGGTAGCGGAGTTCACTTTCTAGGGTATCCCAACTTTCGTCCCCAGCAAGACTCACACTCCCTGGCCATGAGTGGAGCCAACCCCGAAGTCGCCGCAAGCGGTAATGAATCCAGGCCCCACTCAAAGCTGTCCCAAGGGCGAAGAGGGCCAATCCGGCTACGAGCCCGGTTAGGTAGCCCTGGATAGCGGATACCCCTGCGAGGGCCAGACTGCCCCCTAGGAGCCAGGTTAGCCCTCTTGGAATGAGGCGCATACTCAGGGTCAAGGTGGAGCGAGCCGATAGCCTACCCCACGGACGGTTTGAATGAAGTCAGCCCCCCCTACCCCAGAGAGTTCGAGCGCCTTTCGTAGACGGCGAATATGGACATCGACAGTGCGTTCCTCGACCTCGGCGTAGGGCCCCCAAACCCGATCGAGCAGGTGGTTACGCTCATAGACCTGGCCTGGGTGAGCAACAAGGACCTGGAGAAGGCGAAACTCGGTGAGGCTAAGTTGGATTTCGACCCCACCGTAGAAGACTTGATACTGGTGCGGGTAGAGGCGCAAGCTGCCAGAAATGCAAACCTCTCCACCAATTTCCGGATAGCTGCGCCGTAAGAGATTATTAATGCGAACAATCAACTCTCGAGGTGAGAAGGGCTTGGCGATGTAGTCATCTGCACCGATCTCCAACCCCCGAATTCGGTGCTCTTCCTCCCCTTTAACGGTAAGCATAATGATCGGGAGTTCGCGGAAGGCAGCTTCCTGGCGAAGCCGCTTGCATAGATCGAGACCACTTAGACCAGGGAGCATCCAATCCAATAATAGGAGGTAAGGGTGTTGCTCAGCGAGAAGTTCAAAGGCGTCCTCTGCTGCCTCCGCTATGATCACATCGAAGCCTGCGGCTTCGAGGTTGTGCTGAATTAGCGCTTGGATTGCGGTTTCATCCTCTACGATGAGGATCGTGCACACGATTTGATCCCACCTTCCTTTATTGCTTGCTCTCCTAGCCTATTACCAGTCTATTGGCGGTATATTACAGAAAGTTTACAGGGTTTGGGAAACTTCGATCGGTCCAAACTGCTATCGTAACGCATATAAGGAGTAGATCCGGTGACATCCCACTACGATTTTATTGTGATCGGCGGAGGCAGTGGGGGCTTGGCTGCGGCAAAACGGGCCGCGCATTATGGGGCCCGCACGGTGGTAATAGAGAAGGGCCCACTCGGGGGAACCTGCGTCAATGTCGGTTGCATCCCGAAAAAGGTGATGTGGAATACGGCCACCCTCGCTGAGGCATTCCACGATGCCCCAGACTATGGATTTGAGCTTGAATTATCCGGATTCGATTGGCAAGGCCTAAAAAGGGCCCGCGATGCCCATATCAAGCAGCTCAATGAAAATCACCGCCGCCATTTAGAACGGGCTGGCGTTGATCTGGTTGAGGCAAACGCCCAGTTTGTAAATAAGGAAACCATCGAGACAAAAGGGAATCAGTACACCAGTGATCATATCCTGATTGCAACCGGAAGCCATCCTGAAATCCCCGCAGTCCCGGGAGCTGAACTCGGGATAACATCCGACGACTTTTTCCAGCTGGAATACCAGCCCGGTCACGTAGCCATTATCGGGAGTGGTTACATCGCTGTTGAGCTTGCCGGGATCCTTAACGCCTTAGGCTCTGAGGTCACGCTCTTCCTGCGTCGCCAACACCCGTTGACCCGATTTGATCCCCTTCTCCAAGAGGGCCTGACCGAAGCAATGAATCTGGCCGGAATCCAGTTCGTAACCGAAACCCAAGTCGCTTCATTAGAGCAGCTACAGAATAAGTGTTACGCCGTGGTATCGGCCCATGGAAGGCGCACAGGGGGGTTCGACTGTGTCCTGTGGGCGACCGGCCGTCCACCAAGCGTGAGTAGCTTGCACCTTGAGGCTGCCGGGGTCACGATCACCCCCGAGGGCGGGATCTGGGTAGACAAGTTCCAAAATACCACCAGTCCTGGCATATATGCTGTGGGCGATGTCACCAACCGTGCCCCCTTGACTCCAGTAGCGATCGCCGCTGGCCGGAAGCTCGCGGACCGAGTCTTTGGGGGGCAACAAGGGGCAAGGCTCGATTATCGCAATATCCCATCAGTGGTTTTTAGCCATCCCCCTATCGGCACGGTCGGGTTGACACAGAAAGAAGCCGAAGCACATTACGGACCAGAGGGATACAAGGCCTATACAACTCGTTTCAAAGACACCTATTACGTCCCTTGTAGGCGTCAAATTTCTACGGCGATGAAGGTAATTACAGCCGGTCCAGAGGAACACTTGGTCGGTATCCACGTCATCGGTCGCGGAGCCGATGAGATGATCCAAGGATTCGCAGTAGCTGTGAAGGCCGGCGCGACCAAGGCCGATCTGGAGAGCTCTGTGGCGATCCATCCAACCTCCGCCGAGGAGCTGGTGTTGATTGGATAGGCAGCCCATCAGGCGGAAAGAGCATCAATGGATCCGTCCAAGGATCCCCTCCAGCTCTTCCAAAGAGCTATATTCGATAACCAAGCGACCTTTGTTCTTCTTCTGCGTGATCTGTACTCGGGCCCCAAGGCGCTCACCGAGCTCTTGCTCTAATTGCTCGACGTTCGGATCTTTACGAGTAGCTCGCCGGCCAGTCGAGGGTTGGTTTTGCTCTCTCGCTTTGAGGTAGTGGCGCACACGATCCTCGGTAGCCCTGACAGAGAGCCCCTGTTGGATTACCTCGTGAGCGATCTCTTCTAATTGATTTGGATCTTCTAGGGAGAGTAGGGAGCGAGCGTGCCCCATCCGGAGTTGGCCCTCCTCGAGGGCTTTTTGAATCTCAAGGGGCAAGCTTAGTAAGCGCAGGCTATTGGAAACTGCAGTCCGACTACGGGCGACCTGTGTCGCCACCCCTTCATGGGTTAGATCAAACTCTTGAATCAGTCGTTGGAAGGCTTGGGCCTCTTCAATGGGAGTCAATTCTTCGCGCTGGATATTTTCGATCAAGGCGATTGCCAAGGCTTGGTCCGAAGTAAGCGATCTTACGAGTGCCGGAACTGTGTCTAAGTTTACCATCCGGGCCGCTCGCCAGCGGCGCTCGCCCACAATCAGTTCATACCCCCTACCCTCTGACCTCTCCCGAACCACTAAGGGCTGGACCATCCCGTGGAGGCGGATACTCTCGGCCAATTCCTGAAGGGCTACCTCATCCAACTGTCGACGCGGTTGTGACTCCCCTGGGTGGATCAGATCCACCGGGAGGTTGTAGATCTCCCCCCCCTCATCGGCGCCTTCATCCGGACTGCCCTGGTTCAATAGGGAATCCAATCCGCGGCCCAAACCTCGCCTCTGCGTCATACCGATGTCCTCTCACCCATAAGCTCACGTGCGAGATCCCTATAGGACTCTGCGCCCCGACAGGCTGCGTCATAATAAACGACTGGTTGGCCAAAGCTTGGTGCTTCCCCGAGTCGAACATTACGTGGGATGATGGTGGAACAAACCTGATGACCAAAGTGGCTTTGGATCTCTTCGGCCACCTGATGGGAAAGGTTGTTGCGACTATCGTACATAGTCAGGAGCAATCCTTCGATACGGAGCTGGGGATTACCCTGGCGGCGGACCCGTTGAATGATATCCAGGGCCTGAGAGACCCCTTCCAAGGCGTAGTATTCGCACTGTATTGGAAGAAGCACACTGTGAGCGGCGATTAATGCGTTGACCGTCAAAAGATTGAGGGAGGGGGGACAATCAATAAGGATGTAGTTGTACTCGGCTTGGATGGGGGCTAGCGTCTTTCGCAAGCGCTTTTGTCGGTCTTCCTTCTCCACCAACTCCACTTCGGCCCCCGATAGCTCCGCATTACTGGGGATCAAATCAGGTCCAGGAGGGCTGCCTTGACCAGAAAGTATCGCCTCTCGCGCAGCAATTTCGGCCATTAAAACAGGATAGCTGGTCAGCTCTTGCGCATTCTTGTCATACCCCAAACCCATGGTTGCGTTACCTTGAGGATCAAGGTCGACCACAAGGACGGCGGATCCGGCAAGTGCCAGTGAAGCCCCAAGGTTTACCGAAGTCGTCGTCTTTCCTACCCCACCCTTTTGATTGGCGACGGCAATCACCCTGCCCATTTCCCGCTCCTTGTACATAGAGCCTCAGTTCACCTCCTCGCACCATATTATCCAATTTTTCTTAATTTGTTTGTCCCGTCCCTGAAACCTCGTTCCACGTGAAACCCAGCTTAGCCTACTAGGCCACGGTTGCCCCCCAAGCCCAGCACAATCACACCACAAGCCCGGTCTGGATCTTCAAATCGTGCAAATCTATTGGAACGGTCTGGAGAACGAGCCCCAGGGAGCTTAATCTATTGCGCGCCCTGGCCGAAATGTCGTTTGGCATGCACTGAGAGAAGAGAGAGAGCCGCCGGAGTGACCCCTTGAATACGTGAGGCTTGGGCAAGTGTTCGGGGACGAGCGGCCTCGAGACGTTCTACCACCTCCGCAGACAAACCACTGATGGCCGTGAACTCGAGATCTTCCGGTAGTCCCTGATCCATCACTCCAGAGAGGTGTTCGAGTTGAGCCCGATCCCGCTCGATGTAGCCGGCGTACTTGAGCTCGATCTCTGCCTTGCGAAGCACTTCATCTGGGTATGTCTGGACCTCCAAGTGTGGGTAAAGCGTCCCTACTTGCTCCACGCCAACCTGAGGTCGCCGGACTAGATCCGCAAGGCGGCAAGGCTTGCTAAGGGTATCGCCGAGGAGCTCTTTCGTGGACTCGGTATCCAGCTTTTGGGGGGTCACCCAAGTCTCTTCCAGGGTCTGTGTAAGGGTCTCTAGCAACCTCGCCTTGGTGCAAAAGCGCATCCACCGCTCCTCACCGACCAGACCGAGCTCTCGGCCCAACGGGGTCAATCGGGAATCGGCATTGTCTTCCCGCAGTAAGAGCCGATACTCCGCCCGCGAAGTAAACATCCGGTACGGTTCATCTACGCCACGAGTGATCAGATCATCCACCATGACCCCTAGATAGCCGATATCCCGCTCCGGACACCAGACCTCGCGATCTTGGGTCCGGAGGGCCGCGTTTGTTCCTGCTAAGATTCCTTGAGCAGCGGCCTCCTCGTAACCGGTCGTTCCATTGATCTGCCCTGCCAGAAAGAAACCCTCAGCACCTCTCACTGCTAGGCTCGCTTCCAGCTGACGCGGATCCAGGAAATCATATTCGATAGCGTAGCCGTAACGGGTAAGGCGCGCCTCTTCGAGGCCAGGGATGGTGGTGACTAATTCTTCCTGGACTTCCCGTGGGAGGCTCGTCGAGACCCCATTGGGGTAAACCTCAGTCGTGTACAACCCCTCTGGCTCGATAAATATAGTATGGTAGTCCCGATCTGGGAATCGGGCTACCTTGTCTTCGATCGAGGGGCAGTAGCGCGGGCCAGCCCCTTGGATCGCCCCTGAGAAAATCGGCGACTCTTGCATCGCCTGGTGGACCACCTTGTGTCCTTCAGGGGTAGTATGCGTTTGATAGCATGAAACCTGTGGAAGTGGATTCGGTGTCTCTAGCTCCGATAACCACGGACGGGGCTCCTCTCCTGGTTGGCTCTCCAGCCGGCTCCAGTGGATGGTCCGTCCATCGATTCGGGGCGGTGTACCGGTCTTGAGGCGCCCCACACGGAACCCTTCGGCCCGGAGCCAATCCGACAGACCCAAAGAGGGGGCCTCGCCAGCCCGACCTCCTATATTTTGAGACTTCCCCATATGGATCCGACCAGCGAGGAAGGTCCCGGTGGTCAACACGAGCTGGCTGCACTTCAGGCTTCCCCCTCCTTCCAGGACCACCCCGCAGATCCGGTGACCCTCAATCCAGATCCTCTCCACGTTCCCCTGCAGGATATTCAATCCGGGTTGCGAGAAGACTGCCAGTTGAACGGCCCGACGATAGGCCATCCGATCTGTTTGGGCGCGAGTCGCTCGAACTGCCGGGCCTTTGCGACGATTGAGGACTCGGACCTGGATGGCAGCCTGGTCGGCTGCTCGAGCCATAACCCCATCGAGGGCATCGACCTCTCGGACGAGTTGGGATTTGCCTAACCCCCCAATCGCCGGGTTACAGGACATCTGGCCGATTGTATCCAGATTCTGGGTCACCAGTAGGGTCCGAACCCCCATACGGGCAGAGGCCGCAGCAGCCTCGACCCCCGCATGGCCTCCACCTATCACAAGGACATCGAATCGTTCTCTCATTTCCCTATGCAGAATGTAGCAAAGATCCGACCGAGGAACTCGTCGGAGTGTATCCGGCCTGTAATCTCCCCGAGGGCTTCCTGTGCTCGCAGCAGATCCTGGGCAATCAAGTCGCCGCTACCAAACTCGCTAAGGGTCTTTGCCGCTTGATCAAGTTCTTCCCCCACGCAATGAAGGAGCTCAACGTGGCGTTGCCGAGCCCCTAAAGGGCTCGTCGGGGCCCCGGGGTCCAGGAACCCACTCAAGGCCTGAATAAGCGGCTCTAAGCCTTTGACGTCGTGTATCGAGACACTCGGCTCATCTGGAGGTATCGCTTGCCCCCCAACATTAAGGTCCGTCTTGGTCCAGACCCGAAGAAGTCGGTCTTCTGGGAGGACTTGCCATTCGGCAGCGTCCTCATGTTCCCATCCTACACTCGAATCCACTAGGTATAAAATTAGATCGGCGTTGACCACTTGATCCCGGGTACGTCGTACCCCTTCAATCTCAATCGAGTCGTTGGTCTCTCGCAGACCTGCTGTGTCGATCAACTCCACGGGATAGCCAGCGACTTCGACTGCCTCTCGCAGGACATCTCGGGTGGTCCCGGCGCGTTCGGTCACGATCGCACTCTCGCGCCCACTCAGGTGGTTGAGGAGAGTTGATTTCCCGGCGTTCGGGCGACCCACTATGACAACCTTGTAGCCTTGGCCCAGCCGGACCCCGCAAGTGGCCCGTCGGTGCAACTCAATGACTCGGGTACGCAAGTCATTGATTCGACGCACGATGCCAGCCTCTTCAAGGAAATCAACATCCTCATCCGGAAAGTCAAGAGCCCCCTCGACGAAGACGCGCAGATTGGTGATTTCCTCGACCAACTGATCGACCTGGCGTCCGAACTCTCCCTCTAGGGAGCGCAGGGCGGCCCGCGCACCGGCTCGGGTATCAGCCTCAATAAGGGCAGCCACCGCCTCGGCCTGGCTGAGATCGAGCCGATCATTTAAAAAGGCGCGGTGAGTGAACTCACCTGGCTCCGCCGGTGCTGCTCCGAGCTGGAAAATGGCCTCGAGCACCCCATGCAAAACAGCGGGTCCACCGTGGCCGTGGCATTCCACTACATCCTCACCGGTATATGAGTGGGGGGCGGAGAAATAGGCGATGAGACCCTCGTCCAGTGGGTCTCCTAGGGTATCCCGGAAGGTAGCAAAGTGGCAGTAACGCGGAGTCAGCCAAGACCGCCCACTAAGGCGTAGACCGATCTCCTGGGCCCTCGGACCGGACACTCGGATTACCCCGATTCCCCCTCGGCCAGGAGGGGTAGCAATGGCAGCGATGGTCCGGCGATTTAGCCGGTCTTGCGCATGATCCACCATTGCTGGGCAATGGAAAGAAGGTTGTTACTAAACCAGTAAAGGACCAGACCTGCGGGGAACTGGGTGAAGAAGAGCGTCAGTGCCACGGGGAGTGCCATCATGACCTTCTTCTGGGTCGGATCCATCGGGCTTGGACTCATTAACTGCTGAGCCGCCATCGAACCACCCATAAGGACCGGCAACACATAGTAGGGATCCTGGGCGGCAAGGTCATCAATCCACCCGATGAATGGCTGGTGTCGTAGTTCCACACTTTCGAGCAAGACCCAGTACAGGGCGATAAAGACCGGAATCTGGACAAGGATCGGCAAACACCCCCCAAGGGGATTAACCTTCTCCTCGGTATAGATCTGCCGCATCGCCTCGCCCATTTTTGCACGATCATCTCCATAATCGCGTTTGGCTTGTTCAAGGCGAGGTTGGACCTTACGGAGCTTGGCCATGGACCGATAACTCATCGAGAACAGGGGATAGAAAATCAGTTTAATTACGATGATGAGCAAGATAATGGCTACCCCGTAGTTCCCGACCCACGTGTAGAAGAACTGCAGCACCTGGAACAAAGGGAGAGCGATAAATGAGAGGATCCCATAATCCACAGCACGATGGAGCCCACGACCAACCCCTTTGAGGATGCTTTGATCCTTGGGACCCAAGTACAGACTCGCGCTTGCAGAGGCCGTCTCACCCGCCTCGAGGCTTGGAAAGGACTTCCAAAACCCAGCGAAGGCTTGCCCCTCTTGGCCGCGGACAAACAGGGTGTTGGACTCATCGGGGGCCGGAAGCCAAGCGGCGAGGAAGTAGCGGTCCATCACCCCTGTCCAACCGTAGGAAGACTGCTTTTGGTAAGGGTTTTCCCGCAGGTCTGCAAGGGAGAAGGTCAACATCTCATCGTTGGCGAAGGCTACCGGACCGTTGTAGGAATAGAGGAAGAACGAGCCTTCCTTCTCCCCTTGGTTGCGCAATTGTCCGTAGAGATATCCCTGCCAGGGTCGGGGGGAATTGTTCTGGACCGTATAGTCGACCTCGACCTTGTATGAGCCGCGTTCAAAGTGGTACGCCTTGGTATAGAGAACCCCCTTGAGTTCCTTCTGGAACGTCACGGTAAGGCGTTTCTGATCCGGCTGCATCTTTAGGTCCTTCTCGGGACCTTGATAGAGCACCCTGTGATCTGCCAAAGAGGTGTCACCGCGTCGGGTCCAGCCGGATTGGCCGGTCACCTGCCATTGCCCCCGCGGTTTAAGGACCGTGACCGGAGGCGCCTCTTGCCGATTCTCTGTGCGGTAGGGGAGCAACGAGGCAATCTTGGGATCCCCCCCACGCGTGCTGAATACGACACGCAGCACATCGGTTTCGACTTCGATTGTGGATCCGGCCGGGGAGTCGGTGGGTCCTTTTGTGCTCGGTGCAGACTTGCCCGCGGGTTCCTGGAGAGAAGGGAGTTCTTTGGTCTTGGGTTTACGTGCCTCCTTAGGGGCCTCAGTTCTCTCTTGTGGAGATTGTTGCGTTACCTCTTGGCCCTGCTGATAGTAACTAGGATACTGGTACTCTAACCAGAATTGGTAGAGCCACAGAACGAGAAGGACTAGCCCGGTAGCAATGAGGACGCGTGTGATATCCATTATGTGTTAGGGGTGGTAAACTTTGACCTCAAAAATCAGTCGATAACGAAGGCACTTCCTCTTTAGGTCAAGGCACCGGGTCGTGCCCACCCGGGCAAAAAGGGTGACACCGCAGGAGCCGTCGCAAGGCGAGCCAACCCCCTCTGAGGCTCCCATAAGAATCGATAGCCACCCGTGCATATTGGCTACAGGTAGGCTGGAAGCGGCAATGGTTTCCGATCCACGGGCCAAGCAACCACTGGTAGATCCTCAGACTAAGGAGTAAGCCCCCTTTGACCATACACCGCCCTTCTCCACTGCTGTGCGAGATCGCGGAAAAGCTCCCCATGAGAGGCTTGGCCAGCACTTGGGCGGGCAGTCACAACAAAATCCCGTCCCCCGAGCTGCTGTGCATGGTGGCGGAAACTTTCTCGAATGAGCCGTTTGATCCGATTGCGGCTCACAGCGCTCCCCACCTTTCGTCCCACTGCTAGCCCGAGCCGGGGAAAGCACCTGTCATTTGGAGCAACGAAAGTAACAAAATAGCGGCTGACAGAGCGGTGTCCTTTTTTGAAAACCCGGTTAAACTCACTGGAATTCCGCAGCCGGGCATACTCGGAAAAGTTTGTTTTATCCCGCTTCTCCAGCCCACCCCGCTCTCCACTGATCACCTTCTCCAGTACAGTAAGGTAACAGTGCCCATATTCGAGTTATGCGCTCAACCGTTTCCGCCCTTTTGCACGCCGGCGTCGCAAGATCTGACGCCCCTCCCTTGTTGCCATCCGGGCACGGAAGCCGTGGCGACGTTTCCGCTTGATTTTGCTTGGTTGATAGGTCCGCTTTGGCATCTGATTCCTTGATAGAGGCCGGGCTCCGCTACTATCGAGGAGTTAAAATGCAGCCCCTTAAAGCTTGATTACTGGATAGACTTGATCCAATTCACAAGAACAAAGGGAGGCAGAGTTGGCAACCGCCCCCCGAGCTGTTCCTCGTTTCCCCTTTGAAGTGCGCCAATATTACTTAGGAATCTTTCACACTGTCAATGGCCCTTTTATAGCGAGGATTTATACGTAGAGACCCTGATGAACTTCGGTCTTTGCAAGGGATCGCAGGAGACCGCCAAGTGATCTCGAGTTGTCATCCCGTTTTGGGGTAGAATAAATAATGGTTCCGGGAATCCTTTTGAATCTATTTGTTAAATATCTCTGGGGAGACTAGTGCGGTTCCATTGCAATAGAGAAGAACTCCTGAAGACGATTGCACCTACTACAGGGGTTGTGGAAGCGCGTCAAACGCTTCCGATCTTAGGGCACCTCCATCTCGAGGTAACCACAGATCGGGTCATCCTGACTGGGACCGATCTCGAGGTCGCGTTGAAGGCTTGGTGCCCAGCCCAGGTAGAGGAGCTGGGAGAAGCAACGGTTCCAGCTCGAAAATTCTTGGAACTAACACGTTCTCTCCCAGAGGGAGCCGATTTGCAGCTGGGTCAGGCCGACGGGCAAGTATGGATTCAAACGAAGCGCAGTCGGTTTGGTCTTGCCACCCTTCCTCCGGATGATTTTCCGGAGTTAGAGCTGGGCGACCCCGAGCAAGAGGTTTCGCTTTCTCAGGGTGTCCTGAAAAGGTTACTCGGTAAAACCTCCTTCGCTATGGCACGAGATGATGTACGTTATTACCTCAATGGGATCTTCCTCGAGTGGATGGAAACAAATCTCCGGGCTGTAGCCACTGATGGCCATCGCTTGGCGTTGATGGACCACGAGGTTGCACCGGCTGAGAATCCTGTTCGGGTCATATTGCCACGGAAGGGGGTTCGGGAGTTAGAACGTCTACTCACTGAGCGTGAGGATGAACTAGAAGTCGGGTTTGGGCCAAATCACGTGCGTTTCCGGCTCCCGAGACTTACCTGTACCTCAAAGTTAATTGAAGGCCAATTTCCGGATTACCACCGGGTCATCCCGACGCTGGAGGGCAACCGACTTCAAGGAGATCGCCAGGCGATTTTGCAAGCCTTAAAGCGTGTTGCCATCCTCTCTCACCGCAAGACCCGCAGGATCCGACTGAATTGCCGATCCGATCTCTTGGAGATCAGTGCGGAAAACCCCGATCAAGAACAGGCGAACGAGGAGATCCCGGTTTCCTATGATGGGGAACCTTTGGAGATCGGGTTTAATGTCGAGTATCTGCTGCATGCCGTGGGAGCTATTCCGACAAGCGAGGTATGCTTCCATTTCCAAGATAGCCAATCGAGCTGCCTTGTTGTCCCGACCGGTGCACCGACCGTGAAATATGTCATTATGCCGATGCATCTGTAACTGCTGTTGTATATCCGATGGCTTCAAATCACTGCTTTTCGTAATCTCGCTGAGACTCGGATCGAACCGGGCGCACGGATCAATCAGCTGATCGGGCCAAACGGTGCAGGCAAAACCAGCCTTCTCGAGGCAATCCATTTCTTAGGGACTGGTCGGTCATTCCGTCAGGCAGGAAGTGAGGCCCTACGTCAGGTTGGGAGTACCGAAACACTCCTCGTTGGAGAGATTGGCGATGGTGGTTGTCATCGTTTGGGGGTCCGTCTGAGTGGCCAGCGGCGAGTCTTGCGTCTTGATGGATATACAGAAAGTAGCTTTGCTGCTTTGGCCCAGGTCTTAAAAACCATCCATTATTCGCCCGAAGGCCACCAACTGATCGCAGGTGGACCGCGTGAACGGCGCCAGTTCCTGGACTGGGGGCTGTTTCACGTGAAACCCGAGTTTTTAAGGATTGCACGCCGCTACTCTCGGGCTCTGCAACAGCGCAATCGATGGTTGAAAGAGGAGGCTAGTGGTCCCGATCCTTGGCTTACCGAGCTGGCTTCGGTGGGGGAGGAAATCACCCGCTTACGGAGAGAGTATCTGAGTCATCTCGAAGAGCATGTGCAGCGATTGTTTCCTGAACTTGGGGGATTCGGTCATCTAAGCATGTACTTGGATCGAGGCTGGTCAAGCCAGCGCTCTTTACAGGAGGCGTTGAAGAGAGATTACTCCCGGGAATCTGGAGGCCCAGTTACGCAGTCAGGACCCCATCGCGCGGATCTGGTGGTAAAACTCGACGGTCTTCGGGCTCGGGAGCACGCATCTCGGGGACAGCAAAAGCTCCTATTACTTGCTTTGCGGTTGGCCCAGCTCATTCTGGTCACCCAACAAACGGGCCGAGCCCCTCTGTTCCTATTGGATGATATGAGTTCGGAGTTGGATGAGCAGCGTCGTGCAGCAGTTATCGAGATTTTAGATCGCTACGGTGAACAGGTCTTCGTCTCTAGCACTGACGAGGCCTTTACCCCCCTACCATCACACCGAGACGTTAGCACGTTCTATCTGGATGCCGGAGCTATTCGGCCCTTCAATGGTTCGATTGCATAGGGACTCCCATCGGTTGGCCTTGAATGCCGTCGGGCTTGGTGCTCCGTTCTGTCTCCCCCTCCAACCTTGTTGGAATTGGAATTTCGAACCTGCCCACACGACGAAGAGTGGTCGGGGAGAGCTGACCTACCAAGGCACGTATCAATGGAGCAATAAAGTAATGGTGAACGTAAATCAAGAGTATGATTCCTCAAGCATCAAGGTACTCAAGGGGCTAGAAGCAGTCCGAAAACGCCCTGGAATGTATATCGGAGATACTGACGACGGTACCGGTCTCCATCACATGGCCTATGAGGTCGTAGATAATGCCATAGACGAGGCCTTGGCCGGTTACTGCGATCACATCGATGTGATCGTTCACCCTGATGGCTCCCTGACCGTTGCCGATAATGGACGCGGTATCCCGGTGGATTACCACGAGGAGGAAAAGAGGCCGGCACCGGAAGTGATCATGATGAGCCTTCACGCCGGTGGGAAGTTTGATACGAGTAGCTACAAGGTCTCTGGAGGCCTCCATGGTGTCGGACTCTCGGTAGTGAATGCCCTTTCGGAGTGGCTTCGCCTCACAATCCGTCGTAATGGTCAGGTCTATCACCAGGAATACCGGCTTGGAGATCCAGTCACTGAGTTTCGGGTAGTCGGGGAAACAAGCTCGACCGGGACCACTATCCAATTCAAACCAAGCCCACAGATCTTTAGCGACACCCAATTCCATTTCGATATCTTGGCTCGACGTCTGCGGGAGCTCTCCTTTCTGAATGCCGGCGTCGAGATCCGGCTTGTTGATGAGCGAACCGATCGGGCCGAGACCTTCTGCTATAGCGGAGGAATCCGCTCATTCGTCGATCACCTCAATCGCCACAAACACCCTCTTCACAAGGAAGCGATCTATATTCACGAGGCCCGTGAAGGGATCGAGGTGGAGATCGCGCTGCAATGGAATGAATCGTATCAGGAGAATATCTTCTGCTATACCAACAACATCCCTCAAAGTGATGGGGGGTCCCATCTATCCGGTTTCAAGGCGGGTTTGACCCGTAGTTTGAACGCCTATATTGAATCGTCGGGATTAACCAAACGGGAGAAAATACAGACCAGTGGTGAGGACGCGAGAGAGGGGCTCACCGCAGTAATCTCAGTGAAATTGCCCGATCCTAAGTTCTCCTCCCAGACAAAAGACAAACTCGTCTCTTCAGAGGTTAAGGGGCCTGTCGAGGCCATATTGAGTGATTTCCTCTCTCGCTACCTAGAAGAGCACCCTCGTGAAGCCAAGGCAATTGCCCAGAAGGTGATCGAGGCCGCTCGGGCACGGACAGCGGCCCGCAAGGCCCGCGACTTGACCCGACGCAAGGGGGCCCTGGAGACGACCAATCTCCCTGGCAAGCTGGCCGATTGTCAGATTCGAGATCCTAAAGAAGCCGAGCTCTTTTTGGTGGAAGGGGACAGTGCCGGAGGATCGGCAAAGCAGGGTCGGGACCGACGTTTCCAAGCCATCCTACCTCTACGAGGCAAGATCCTGAATGTAGAGAAGGCACGCTTCGATAAGATCTTGAGCCACCAGGAGATCGGCGCCTTGATCACCGCATTGGGTACTGGGGCAGGGAAGGAAGACTTCGATTCGGAGAAGCTACGCTATGGACGTATTATAATCATGAGTGTAGATGGAGGCGAATCGACCCTCATCAGAGGGGCTGAAGGGCATATCCGCACCGTCCGAGTCGGAGAGTTCATCGATCGACTCTGGGAGGAAGGGGACGATCCCAGGCGCTATCAGGTGCTGTGCTTCGATCCCTCGTCGGGTAAGAGCCGTTTCAAGACGATCCAAGGCACGATCCGACATGACCATAGCAATCCCCTTTACGAGATTGAGGCGGTTTTTGGGCGACGAATCCGGGTGACCGGCGAGCACAGTGTCTTTGTAGCCGACGGGGCAGGGCGCCCGGTCCTCAAGCGAGGCGATGCCATACGCCCAGGCGATCTATTGGCCGCTCCCATACGGCTTCCACACTGTAATACAGCACCTGAACGTCTTGATCTACTCCGCTTGGCTATGGGGCAAAAGACCGATCTTGCAAGTGAACTTGCGGTACATGGGCCGGGTATTGAGCGGTGGATCTCAAGATACACGAACAGTGAATCCACCGCAGGCCTCACCGAAGTTGAACCACAGCTCGTGGCGAGCACATCCGAAAACCAGGACCCCTCCTTGGTTGCTCAGCACCAATCCAACCGGCCAAGAGATGTTTCTACCCCTAACTGGGCACAATTAGGAGAGCTGTCCCTAGGGGATCTCACCATCTTGGGTGAAGAGGTTGTTTGGATTCCCCGGCAGGGCGTCGGTCAACCGCTTTCCCGACATCTCCCCGTAGATAGCTCGCTGATGATCCTACTCGGCTACTTCGCTGCGAGTGGGTCAGTCAATGGCTACGACGGTATCCGTCTGAATGTGGGGCAACTCGATACTGCACAAGCAGCCGAACTCGAGACAGCATTACGCGGAGTATTCGGGATCGGGCCTACTTTTGGCTTTGGAGAGGCAGATCAGACCGACACACTCTATTTCCGGAGCAGCGCGGCCGTTATGGTCCTGCAATTGTTATTTGGGTGCGACAGTTTTGCAATCTGCCAGCAGCAGATCCCGGATCTTGTCTTTAATGTAACCCCTTCATTGCAACTTGCCTTCCTACGTGGGTACTTCCTTGGAAGAGGGGGGCTCTATCCCCCTCAGGTGTGCTTTGGGGCGGCCTCAGAGGCCCAAGCCAGCCAACTCATCTACCTCCTGCTGACACTCGGTATTAACGCCTCTTTAACCCCACGCACCCTTGGTGAGCAAAGGACCCCCGCCTCCCAGCCATCCGAGTTTGATGTGGCGGTACAGTCTCGAGAAGGTGTGCAGGTATTGGAGCGTGTCTGGTCTGATCACGCTCGCAGTAATGAGATGCAAACTGAGTTATCGATGGCGCCCCAGACGGCGAATCCACAAGAAGGCCTAGTCCCTATGTGCGGTGACTTAGCAGGCTTTGAGGTCCGCTCAGTTCATCAAGTGCCAGCCTCCACACACATGGTCTATGACTTTTCAGTTACGGGTGATGAAACCTTCATCTGCGGCACTGGTGGGGTGTGCGCCCACAATACAGATGCAGATGTCGACGGTGCCCATATCCGAGCCCTCCTTTTGACCTTCTTCTATCGCCAGATGTACGAACTGGTGGAGAATGGCCACATCTACATTGCTCAGCCCCCCCTATACAAGCTCAAACAAGGGAAGAAGGAGAGCTATCTAAAGGATGAGGCCGCCTTGGAGGAGCAACTTCTGGAAAATGCCCTGGAAGGGGCAGCAGTGTATCCCTCGACAACCGCCACGGCTCCAATTGAGGGCGATCAATTGCTGGATGTGGCCCACCGTTTCCGGAATATCCAACGCATGATCAACCGACTGGGACGACGTTACCATCCTAGTCTCTTACATGCCCTCCTTGATTTCCCAGATATTGGCCCAGAGGCTTGTCGGCACCAGACAACCCTACGGAGAGTAATGGAACAACTAGTGGATCAGCTCTCTCAGAAGGAAGGGAGTGAAAGGATACACTACGATTTGGAAATCCTCTCTGATCCCGAGCAGAACGCCTTCAAGGCCCTCGTGCATCGCTATGAACACGGGACTGTCCACTCCTCTGTAATTGATCGGGAATTTCTGGAATCCCCTGAACATGGCCGAATCCAAGAAATGGCCCAGACCCTGGCCGAATTGGTCCATCCACCAGTAAGGGTCAAGCGCGGTTCACGGGAATGTGAGGTGGAGGATTTCGACGCCGTTGTCGATTGGCTCTTAGAGGAAGGCAAGCGCGGCCTCTCCATCCAACGCTACAAAGGCCTGGGAGAGATGAACGCCCAACAGCTTTGGGAAACGACGATGAACCCCGAGACTCGGCGCCTACTCCAGGTCCGCATTGAGGACGCGGTCTCAGCTGACCAGCTCTTTACTACATTGATGGGAGATGACGTTGAACCGCGACGCGCCTTTTTGGACGCCAATGCCCTCGAGGTATCGAATCTCGATATATAAAGGCATTGGATCTACAAGGCGGGGGCACCACTGGCTGGGGCCATCAGCCAGCCCTTACTTGGCTTGTTGCCTTTGTTGGGCTGGGGCCCCACTCAGATAGGTAGCTACTGCTCGGATCTCCTTGTCGGTCAGTTTGTCAGCGAAACTCCGCATCATGCCATAGGGGTCATTGGCCCGGGCACCTATTGCCCAATCGTGAAGTTGTTTACGGAGATAGCTGGCGTGTTGACCACCGATCCTTGGAAAGACCGGGGGGATACCTCGTCCCTGATAGGTATGGCAGGAGGAGGTGCAGGCTGGCACACCCCGCTTGGATAGGCCACGCTCGGCGATCCTCTCCCCGAGTTCAAGTAGGGGCGTACTGGCTTCGGATTGAGAGACCGAGGCGCGCTGTTCTGCGTAGTATGCGGCCACATCCCACATCTGTTGCTCACTTAGAGCCTTGGCAATACGAGCCATAATCGAGGAGTTGGTCCGAACCCCAGTTGCGAAGTCCTGAAGCTGTTTGAACTGATAGACCGCACTTAGACCCGACAGCTGAGGCACCCCCGCCTGGGGCTGGCCTCGACCCGAAGGCCCATGGCAGTTCTTGCAGGCTACAATCCCATTACTGTCAGAAGGGGTCTTAACCGCGATTTGCTTGCCAACCTCGGGATTGCCCTGGGGCAAGCGGGTGGTGGCCTGGACTGATCGAGTGACCGACTTACCTGAGGCTAACGACTCTGGTGGCTGAGTTGGGAGATCTTTCGCCTTATCCTGCACCTTCCGGGATACTGCACCGGCTTGGGATCGTCCAGGAGTCGATTCACCTAGTCCCGCAATCCAATCGGCGATGGCCTTGAGCTTTTCGGTCTTGCCCACTGCCTGGGGTTGGGGCGGCATGCTCATGCCTCCAGTGAGCTCAGTCCACTTCCCCTGGGAGCCGTTCTTGGTCACCTCCTTGATGGCCTCGAGGATCTTGTCCGAATCGCCGTTATACTTCTCCGCGACCTTGGCAAGCGGCGGCCCAACGAGTTGCGTCTGAGCCGCATGACAACCGGTACACCCAAATTCCTTGGCTGCCTGCTGACCCGAGGCGGCCAGGGCAGCAGCCCCCCCTACAACCCCGAGAACGGCAGCAACTAAGAGCAGGACCTGACGCATAGCACCCATTCTGGTTTGTGGATGAGAAAGATCCAGCCCAAGGGCTGGATCTTTCCCCTTGACCTTCTGTGTTCCTTACTCGGCCAACCCTGCAATCCAATCGGCGATGGCCTTGAGCTTTTCGGTCTTGCCCACTGCCTGGGGTTGGGGCGGCATGCTCATGCCTCCAGTGAGCTCAGTCCACTTCCCCTGGGAGCCGTTCTTGGTCACCTCCTTGATGGCCTCGAGGATCTTGTCCGAATCGCCGTTATACTTCTCCGCGACCTTGGCAAGCGGCGGCCCAACGAGTTGCGTCTGAGCCGCATGACAACCGGTACACCCAAATTCCTTGGCTGCCTGCTGACCCGAGGCGGCCGAGCTAACTAAGGGGGTGGCACACAAAATGGCTCCAGCAATCATGGCAATATAAGAGATTTTCATGCCTTTTATCTCCTTTAACCCGATTAAGGAGTTTGGTGTAGACTATACAAAGCCAAGCACTATAAGAATAATCTGCTACTGGGTCAATTACAGCCATCCTTATGCATCCCTCACTCCACCAAGTCCACTTCGTAAAGGCCGTTTCTAATCCCCGAGATCTCCCCTCTGATCAGGGCTTAGAGATCGCTTTTGCTGGCCGCTCGAATGTTGGTAAATCCAGTGCGATCAATGCCCTCCTCAATCGCAAGCGGCTGGCCCGTATAAGCCAACGGTCTGGATGTACACAACAGATACACTTCTACCAATTAGGTCCTATGGCCCGTCTTTTGGTCGACCTTCCTGGTTACGGTTTCGCCCGTGTCCCGCATACCATAAAGGCACATTGGGGTAAGCTGGTCGACAGCTATCTCTACCACCGTAAGAGCTTGGCTGGATTGACCCTCGTGATGGATATTCGCCATCCGATGCAACCGTTCGACCGGCAGTTACTCGAATGGAGTACTACCTTTGGGCTACCAGTACATATCCTGCTCACCAAGGCAGACAAGGTAAATCGTGGACAACAGCTAACCACTGTAGGCCAAGTGAGCCACGACCTCGCTCAACGATATCCTTACTGCTCCTGCCAGTCTTTCTCCACAACTCGTCACCTCGGGATTGAGGAGGGGCAAGCCTGGTTGTGCACCCAGCTACAACTCGATGAGGTGGCCCAAACCCAACTAAACTAGATCCACCTTCAATAGGGAGCTCTATCAGCGGAAGCGTTTCCCTGTCACAGCGTCGATAATTGCGGAGGGTTGGCGATCTCCCCCAAGAGGACCTGCGAGATAGTAGTCGAGCTGCACACCGAATCGGCGCTGGCATTCAATTACCGAACGAGCAGGGGATTCACCATGGCGGTTGGCACTGGTGGAAACTACAGCACCTCCGAAGGCTTGGCAGAGCTGAGCTGCTTCTGGATGGGCAGTCCAACGCAGTGCGAGGGTAGCATGGTCACCCTGAATCCAGGGAAGCTCTCTCCCTGGAGCTGGGGGGACAAGGAAGGTTGCTGGTCCAGGCCAGGCAGCTTGCAGCCTCTTGAAGGCGGGTCCTGGAAGCTCTCCGATGTAGGGCTCTAAGTGCCCCCATTCCCCTCCAATGAGGATCAATCCTTCCGCTTGAGCCCGGCATTTGATGTCAAGAAGCCGGAGCACGGCCTCTTGGTCCAAGGGGTCACAGCCTAACCCGAAACAGCTCTCGGTCGGGTAGGCGATCACCGCACCTTGCGCCAGTCTCCAAGCAGCCACCGGCACACTCATAATCGGTTATTGCTCCTCTACCAGGTGGGCTACCCCAAATGGTATTCCTTCCCTTCGCCTTCTACACTCTGACCTGATCGGTCCAGGTCAAGTGCCCAGTGGACTGCTAGGACGCGAGGGGGTGTAGAACGAACAAGAAATCAGACTACCAACCTGAGTGGTCACTGATCCCTCGACCTTCGGCATGGTAACCGATGTCTTGGCGATAATAGACACTGGACCAATGGATGCGTTTGGCCACCGCCAAGGCCCGATCCCGAGCTGTCGGGATGTCCTCCCCTATGGCAGTTATACCGAGGACTCGTCCCCCTGCTGTGACAACCTGATCGTCTTGGAGTCGGGTTCCAGCGTGGAAGACCTTGGTCTTTTCGTCAGAGGGGAGCTCTGAGAGCCCTTCAATTACCTCCCCCTTGGGGTAAGGGCCAGGATAGCCTTTGGCGACCTGCACTACACATAGGGCCGTTCGAGAATCCCACCGAGCCCGCTTCTCAGCCAACCCCCCGGTAAACACAGCCTCTATCAGGTCAGTCAGATCGCTGTCCAAGCGCATCATGAGGGGCTGGCACTCGGGATCGCCGAGGCGGCAATTAAACTCTAGAACCTGGGGTTGACCCTCAGTGATGATTACTCCGACATAGAGGATCCCCTGGTAAGGTGTCCCTTCAGCCGCCATCCCAGCTACCGTGGGATAAACGATTTGCTCGAGGACCCGGTTATGGACCTCTCGGGTCGCTGCAGGTGTGGGGGAATAGGCCCCCATCCCCCCAGTATTGGGGCCAGTGTCCCCTTCCAATAGGGGCTTATGATCCTGACAAGCAACCAGCGGGAGGACCTCGGTACCGTCAACCAGGCAAAAAAAAGAAGCTTCTTCCCCAGTAAGCCAACGCTCTATAACGATCCGTTCGCCAGCCTCGCCAAAGCGTCCCCCTAATATCTCTTGGACCGCGACACGGGCCTCTGCGACCGTCTGGGCTTGTAGCACCCCTTTACCGGAGGCCAGCCCATCCGCCTTAATGGCAAGTGGTCCCCCTAGGTGCTCGGCGAAGGCAACGGCTTCTTCTGGATCAGAGAAGCTCTCGTGGGATGGGGTCGGAATACCATGGCGTTGCATAAACGCCTTGGCAAAGGCCTTCGACGCCTCGAGGCGAGCAGAAGAAGCGCTCGGGCCAAAGCACCTAAGACCAGCGGCTGCAAACTGGTCTACAATCCCTGCGACCAGTGGGGCCTCTGGTCCAACGACGGTGAGGTCGATCCTTTGGTCCTTTGCAAAATGAAGCAGACTTGCGATATCGATCTCATCAATCGGGACATTTTCGGTTCCGGGTTCGGTTGCTGTTCCTGCATTCCCCGGGGCACAGTAGATCTGTTCGACTCGCGGGCTTTGCTGTAGCTTCCAGACGAGGGCATGCTCCCGTCCGCCTCCGCCAACCACCAGAATACGCATCCCTTGCTGTTACCTCACTGAAGGTGCCCTAATGTCGAAAGTGACGGATACCCGTAAAGGCCATGGCCAGACCATGTTCGTTAGCAGCATCAATGACTTCCTCATCGCGACGGGAGCCACCAGGCTGGATCACTGCGCTGCACCCCACCTCGGCAGCGGCATCAAGACCATCCCGGAATGGGAAGAAGGCATCTGAGGCCATCACGCTTCCCTCCAAAGGGGACCGGGCCTTAGTTGCTGCAAGCCGAACAGCATCAGCCCGGCTCATCTGGCCGGCCCCAATCCCGACTGTGGTACACCCCATAGCGTATACAATGGCGTTGGATTTAGTGTGCTTGACTACTCGCCAAGCAAATAGTAGATCCCGCCATTGGGCGTCTGTGGGCCTCTGCTCCGTGACCACCTGAAGTACATCTGGCTGATATAGGCTGTGGTCACGTTCCTGGATAAGGACCCCCCCACCTACACGCTTAAGGTCCCAGCCCTCCGGATTGCCCTCTCCCAGAGTTGGAATTGCGAGGACCCTCAAGTTCTTTCGCTTCGCCAATACAGCAAGCGCTGCCTCGTCGTACCCTGGGGCAATAAGCACTTCGACAAACCGTTCCAGAAGGGCATTGGCTACGGCCTCCCCAACCCAACCATTGAAGGCGATTACCCCTCCAAAGGCTGACTCTGGGTCGCAGGCGAAGGCGGCCTGGTAGGCACCCAGCAGGTCACTCCATTCGGCTACTCCACAAGGGTTGGTATGCTTGACGATCACACAGGCAGGTTGGGAGAACTCCTTGATGGCCTCTAGGGCAGCATCGAGGTCAGCTACATTGTTAAAGGAAAGGGCCTTACCTTGAAGGGGGGTCGCAGTCGCTACGCAGACCTCGCTTATCCCGGGCTCGCGATAGAGGGCGGCTTGTTGATGGGGGTTCTCCCCGTAGCGCATATCACGAACCTTCTGGAGCTGTCGGTTCAAAGTTGCAGGGAAAAGCGAACGGCTCCCGTCTTGTTGGACCCTCCCGAAGAATTCAGCAATGGCACCCTCGTAGCGTGCGGTGTGCTCAAAGGCCTTGCGTGCTAGCTCAAATCGGGTCGATTCACTCACCGAACCGTTACGGAACAGCTCCGAAAGGAGCCTGTCATAGTCTTTGGGATCCACAATCACGACCACATGGTGGTAATTCTTCGCCCCGGCTCGCAGCAGTGTTGGCCCACCAATATCGATATTCGTGATCGCAGTAGCCAGATCCTGGTCGGGATCAGCTGTGACTTGTTCAAATGGGTAGAGATTAACGACAACTAGATCGATTCCGGCGATCGCATAGTTCACCATCTCCTGGCGATGGTCGGCCCGATTACGCTCGGAAAGAATCCCACCGTGGATTTGCGGGTGTAAGGTCTTGACTCGACCGTCAAAGAGCTCCGGGAACCCCGTGAATTCGGTAACCTCACGCACCGAGACGCCGGCATCTCGGAGGGCTTGGGCTGTCCCACCGGTCGACACAACCTCGATCCCACATCGTACTTGTAACTCGTGGATAAATGGGGTTAGGCCTGACTTGTCCGAGACACTCACCAGTGCCCGTTTAACCTGTTCCATCTCCCTCTCTCTGGAGTCAGCTCGACTTACCCTTACATTAGGGTATAACTAGTAATAAGAATACCATACATGGCTTTAACTGTTCGCTAAGTGGGAAGCTATGGTAATGGAAATTCAAATTCCGAAGCTGGAACCAGGCAACACAACTGATATCTGCATTACCCTATATGGATCCCCTCGATGCATGCCCACTCATTGAGGTAGATCTCGCCAGTCCAACAGAGCTCAGGGAAGGCCTGGCGCACTTCATGCACTTGATTCCTCAATAGGCCCGAGAGCAAAAGCCTTCCCCCGATTGCAGTCGCACGGGTTAGTTCGGTCGCCAATTCGACCAAGGTACGTGCTAGAAGGTTGGCAACCACTAGAGAGAATGACCCGTTGGTCTCCACCGACCTCGGGGGAGCTATCTGGAGATGGTCTAGCAAGCTATTTTGGCGGCGGTTGGTTTGCGCCAACTCAAGGGCCAACGGATCGTTATCCACTGCGAGTGCTTGCCCTGCACCTAACTTAAGTGCAGCAATGGCCAGGATCCCACTTCCGCAGCCATAATCGAGGACCCTGGGGGGGTGATTAGGATATATATGCTCCTCGAGCCACTCTAGGCATAGGTGGGTGGTCTCATGGTGGCCCGTGCCAAAGGCCATCCCTGGCGTCAGGACCAAGCCTACCCGCCCCGTAGGCGGGTTGGTAGGTGCCCAATCGGGGCAGATCCAGAGCCTTCTACCCACTGGATAGGGAGAGAAGCTTTTCTTCCACGTATCGCTCCAGTCCTGTTCAGAGATCGAAGTGATCTCTGTCATTATCACGGTCCCTAGGGCCCTGGTAAGGCGCTCCTCGAGATCAGTGGGTAGAGAATTGGTCCGAAATAGTCCAGTAATAGAGTTGTCTGCCTCTATCCCGCCAGGATCTCGGCCCAGCTCTTCCAGTTGGGATCCAGTAGTGGTAACCGCCTCGGCACCGGCTGCGAAAAGGGCCTCTTCAGCAGCCGTCACCTGTATGCAAGGAACACTTATACGTGCTTCGACCCAACCCATAGCCCGCTCTATTACTCCTCCCCCAGGAATCGCTCCAGGAAATGGATATCTACTCCTCCGGTGACGAATCGGCTATCACGTAGGAGCCGCTGGTAGAGTGGAATCGTCGTCTTGACTCCACCTATTATGAATTCGTCCAAGGCCCGGGAAAGTCGCGCTAGGGCTTCGTTTCGATCCCGACCATGAACAATAAGTTTTCCAATCAAGGAGTCATAATACGGCGGAATAACATAGCCAGTGTAGGCAAGGGTATCGACCCTAACCCCTGGCCCCCCGGGGAGATGGAAAGGCGAAACAGTACCCGGGGAAGGGTAAAAGGTCTGGGGATCTTCAGCATTGATTCGGCACTCGATGGCGTGCCCCCAAACACAGATGTCGGACTGTCTGAGCCCCAAGGTCTCCCCTGCAGCGATACGGATCTGCTCTTTGACCAGGTCAATATTGGTTATCTCTTCGGTGACGGGGTGCTCGACCTGGATCCGGGTATTCATCTCGATAAAGTAGAAAGACCCCTCCTTGTCCATGAGGAATTCATAGGTCCCAGCCCCCTCATAACCAAGCTCTTGGGCTGCTTGTGCGCAACGCTCACCGAGCCATTGCCGGGTCCGACCATCAATTCCTGGGGCTGGGGCCTCTTCGATCAACTTCTGGTGCCGCCGCTGGACTGAACAGTCACGCTCTCCAAGATGGAGAGCATTACCATAGCGATCAACGAGGATCTGGATCTCGACATGGCGAGGCATCGGTATAAATTTTTCTAAATAAACCGTCTCATTTCCGAACGCCTTGCCTGCCTCGGCCTGGGTCATAGAGATGGCATTCAGTAGGCTGGCGTCAGTATGTACTACTCGCATACCTCGTCCGCCGCCACCACCAGCAGCCTTGATCATTATCGGATATCCGATCTCCTGGGCGAGATGCTTGATCTCCATCTCATCAGAAGGGATCCCCTCTGAACCGGGAACACAGGGTATTCCGGCTTTCTCCATGGCAGCCTTTGCGGCAACCTTGTCCCCCATAGTGCGGAGGAGTTTGGGCGAAGGACCGATAAAGACCAAGCCCGAAGATTCTACAATCTCCGCGAAGTCGGCGTTTTCAGCGAGGAATCCGTAGCCGGGATGAATCGCTTCGGCATCAGTGACCTCGGCTGCACTCATGATGGCTGGGATATGGAGATAGCTTTGGTCTGCTGGCCCAGGCCCAATGCAGACTGACTCATCAGCGAGTTTGACATGTTTGGCATCACGATCGCTGGTGGAGTGTACAGCAACCGCTTTGATGCCCATCTCTCGGCAAGCACGCAGAATACGTAGCGCGATCTCCCCTCGATTGGCGATCAGCACCTTCTCGAACATAGCGATGAGCTAGCCCTCTGGATCGATCGTAAAAAGGGCCTCACCGAACTCCACGGGTTGGGCATTTTCCACCAAGACCTCCTTAATTCGCCCTGCATGCTCGGACTCAATCTCATTAAACAGCTTCATAGCCTCAATCACGCACAAGATATCTCCCTGATTGACCCAATCACCAGGGTGAATATAGGGCTCAGCCTCTGGGGAGGGGGACCGGTAGAAAGTACCCACCATCGGAGCGTATTGAGTATATAACTCTTTTTCAGGTGGGGGAGCAGGCCTTGCCTGTTGTTCGGCAGAGGAGGGAGAGGGCTCCTGGGGGGACATCGCAGGAGTGGCAGGGGGTGGGGCAGAAGGTTCAGCCTGGCCTCGGGAGAGGCGGATACTCTGTTCACCCTCGGTGATCTCGAGCTCAGAGATATCTGATTCTTTGAGCAGTTCGATGAGACGCCGGATCTTACGAATATCCATTGCTCTCCCCTGGTTCCTGAAATACAAGATCACCCCTACCAATCCGTCGATTCGCTTGGTTAAGTTGGAATTGCTCGGGGTGAGGAGCCATCCCCCCAGTCGTGCATAGTGGGAGCCTTCTGATATGGGTCCCATCGCAGGAGTCCCTTAGGGGGACATCATGGCCCCAAGTACTAGATGGGTCTCTTAGCACTCGCCCTGGGGAACAGGGCCAACACAACAGCGAATAATGTGAGTCTAGCTCCTTATGCTCCCCTCGAATCGGTTGGAAGTGCCTTTTTCTTGTTTCTTGGAAATCACCCCATCCTCCGAGTAGCTCGATTTGGCCACGGTGGTTCGGTCTTCCCAAGGTAAGGGGGTTTGCATAGTTCCCCGATCTGCGCTATGTGGCGACAGAATCTAAGCCACCTACGCGTAAGCTATATGGAAATCTAACATTATACGCTATTATTGTCTTTTGCGTATCGAACTATCTGTTGATTGCAAACACGCTACCTGAACCTAGCTACAATGCAGGTTAAGATCCCTTTTTAAAAGGAAAAAGTTCATTTAACACATGGGAATACTACGGATGGGGAGGCTCCAATCGAGTTGGTCGAGCGCGTGACTGTTCCGGGTACGTTATTAGTTAACTGCTTATCTGCTTCGATCAGGAAGCAAACAACTTTTCCTTGGTTACCGCAAGCGGCAGTGAAGCGATATCCATCAGTGATCCGGTTCCTGACCAAAGCGGATAGGCAACTTAGTTAAGGTGGTCGATCCACCGTAGATAGGCGGGGAGGCCATGACCAATGGAGACTGCGATGATCTCTGGAACATCGTAAGGATGGTTCTCGACGACAGCGGCTTCCAGAGCGGGATAGAGTGCCTCCTTCGTCTTAATCATAAGTAGGATCTCTGTTTCTTCTTCGATTTGGCCTTCCCATTCGAATACGCTAACTCCGGCAGGGAATCGGTGTACACAGGCAGCAAGGCGCTCTTTGATCACTTTGTGACTTATACCCTGCGCTACCTCCTCATTGGGGCAAGTCGTGTATACAATAATGTTCATGGAGACCTCCTTGGTGAAGTTCTCGAGTTAGTACACTTACTTTCCACGGAGTTCAGCCTTGCTTGTAGAGGGTGAAGGTTAATTTAAGCAAGGAACACTGCAATAGGTTAACAATACCCTGGTTGATGTCATTTGATTGCTGTTTTGGGGGCATTTCCCCGGTAACATTACAGGTGCAGACTATCTAAGAGCTAATATCTACCCTACCATAGGAGCCCCACGCCGATGCGGGTACTACCTACTCTCTTTCTTGTGTTCCTTGCGGTCCCTCTACTCGAGGTCTACCTCCTAATAAAGGTAGGTCAGCAAATTGGGGCAAGTTGGACTATTGGTTTGGTCGTTGCAACAGCCTTGATCGGGGGTGTGCTGGCCCGTTATCAAGGCCTAGTTACCCTCACTCGATTCTATTCCCAGGTACAACGCGGTGAATTGCCGACCCAGGTCCTATTCGATGGGGCGTGCCTGCTTGTAGCAGGGGCCTTACTCTTGACCCCCGGGTTCTTCACCGATGCGGTTGGGTTTGCACTCTTGACCCCACCGCTGCGAACCTTGGCTTTCACCTATCTCCGTAAACATCTCCATGTTCAGGTTGGTCCCTATCATCGCCCTGAATCAAACTCCGACACCATCGAAGGTCGCTTTCGTCGAACCGATCGGGATGAAGAGTAAGACTCAAGAAGGTACACCGTTTGCGGTTTGTGTCCAATTTCCATTAATAACCCCAGCCTCTTGGACCACTTGACAATCCTTACCTGTTCAGTATCATACATCCCATCTCATTATTAGCACTCAAATAAAAAGAGTGCTAATAATTCCACAAAATCCCTTTACGAGTCGTTCCATCAGCCCACAGGGAGGAAGCGGTTTTATGAAGCTCCGACCTCTACACGACCGTGTCGTAGTTAGACGCATCGAGGAAGAAGAAAAGACCGAATCTGGCCTTTACATTCCCGACACCGCAAAAGAGAAACCTATCCAGGGGGAAGTCCTTGCCGTGGGCCCGGGTAAAAGGCTCGACAGCGGTGAGGTCCGTCCTGTCTCTGTCAAGGAGGGGGACAAGGTTGTCTTCGCCAAGTACGCCGGTACCGAGATTAATCTCGGGCGTGAGGATGTGCTGGTGATGCGTGAGGACGACATTATGGGAGTGATCGAAGACTAGTCAAAGGATGCAAGGTCCAAAGTGCCCACTGACCCAATCCGAATTTAAGGAGGTTGTAACACCATGCCAGCGAAGGATATCCATTATGGAGAGCACGCCCGCCACGGAATGCTTGCCGGCGTAGATAAACTTGCCAACGCCGTCAAGCTCACCTTGGGCCCAAGGGGGCGTAATGTGGTCATAGAGAAGTCTTTCGGGTCTCCAACTGTCACCAAGGATGGGGTAACCGCCGCCAAAGAGATTGAGCTCGAGGAGAAATTCGAGAACATGGGTGCCCAGATGGTGAAGGAGGTCTCTTCTAAGACCTCAGACGAGGCAGGTGATGGGACTACCACTGCCACGGTATTGGCGCAGCGGATCGTTTCCGAAGGGATTAGGGCGATCGCCGCTGGGATGCACCCTATGGACCTCAAGCGTGGCATTGACAAAGCCGTGGATAAGGTAGTTGAGACACTCCATGGTGCTTCCCGAGATTGCTCCGAGGCGAAGGAGATCGCTGAGATTGGCACCATTTCTGCCAATTCCGACGAGTCGGTCGGCCAGATCATTGCCGACGCCATGGACAAGGTGGGTAAAGAGGGGGTGATTACAGTCGAAGAGGGCTCAAGCCTCGAAAATACCTTGGACGTGGTCGAAGGGATGCAGTTCGACCGTGGTTACCTCTCCCCTTACTTCTGTACCGACCAGGAACGCATGGTTGCGGAGCTGGAAGATCCTTTGATCTTGCTCCATGACAAGAAGATCTCCAGCATGAAGAGCATCCTATCGGTCCTTGAAGCGGTGGCCAAGCAGGGCAAACCGCTGTTGATTGTCGCCGAAGATGTAGAGGGTGAAGCCCTAGCCACCATGGTCGTCAATAACCTCCGTGGCACTTTGCGGGTAGCAGCGGTCAAAGCCCCTGGCTTCGGTGATCGCCGTAAAGCGATGTTGGAAGACATGGCAATCCTGAGTGGCGGCCGGGTTATCTCCGAGGATGTAGGCGCCCAGCTGGAGAACACCTCGATCGAGGATCTCGGACGAGTCAAGCGCGTGACCATCGACAAGGAGAACACCACGCTCGTCGGAGGTGCCGGTAGTGAGGCCGACATCCAAGCCCGCGTCAAACAGATCCGGCAGCAGATCGAGGATGCCACAAGCGATTACGACCGTGAGAAGCTCCACGAACGAGTCGCCAAGCTCTCTGGCGGGGTGGCGGTCATCAACGTTGGTGCCGCCACCGAGGTCGAGATGAAAGAGAAGAAGGCGCGTGTAGAGGACGCCTTGCACGCAACCCGCGCTGCGGTCGAGGAGGGCATTGTCCCAGGTGGAGGCATCGCCTTGCTCCAAGCCCGCAAGGCCCTGGACGGCTTCTCAGCCGACAACCACGATCAGAACGCCGGAGTGGGCATCGTACGCCGGGCTATTGAAGAGCCCCTACGCCAGATCGTATCTAATGCCGGCGGCGAACCTTCTGTCATAGTCAACAAGGTGAACGAGACCGGGCAGTCGACCTACGGTTTCAACGCCGGCACCGAGGAGTTCGGTGATCTCGTCGAGATGGGCGTTATCGATCCCACTAAGGTGACCCGTCTCGCCTTGCAGAATGCTGCAAGTGTGGCGAGTCTAATGATCACGACCGAGGCCATGATCGCCGAGATCCCTGAGAAGAAGGACTCCGAAGGAGCCGGTGGCGGCGACATGGGTGGCATGGGTGGTATGGGCGGTATGGGCGGTATGATGTAGCATCTCCGCCACCTTGTGCTCACCCCGACACCAGCCCCACCGGCAAACGGTGGGGCTTTATTTACTCCATTCACACCAGGCCCTTTTGAGGAGAGGGTGTGCTTGCCTTGGAACCGTTGTGGGTAATTGTTTACTGCAAGGAGATAATATGGAAGAAGACAGATCGCAGTAAACATGATAAGGTTAAATGGTATAATTTTGCAGAAAAAAATCGGATTACGGCATAAAAGAGAATCTATAGTACCATACATCCTGGGTCGCTATTATTTACGCCCTCTATATAAGAGAGGAGGCGCATTATGGCGGTAAGGGCTTGCGGTATGCTCGGGTAGGGTATAGCTAGAGCATTGCAGGCGAGGGAGTGGCAAGAGAGAGCGGGTTAGGTGGCCTATACTAAGGAGCAGAGGAGATTGTATCCCCGGGATGACGATTCGGGGATGAGCAACCTGTAACACCGATCAAGATGGTTGTACGTGAGGAGTTGCGGTATGCCGGAGGAACGTCGTGGGATACAGTGCAAGGTCGCGGAGGCTCAGAACAAGGACGTGGGGCGGGCCTACGCACGTATGGCTCCGGAAGACCTAGAGCGCCTGGGGGTAGAGGTCGGCGACTTCGTGCAGGTGATCGGCAAATACAATACGGCATGTAAGGCCATGCCCGCTCAGCGGGATAAGGAGGATCATGGACAACAATCTCCCTTGATCTACGATCCGGATAGCAAGGATTTCCAGGCTGTGCCTGATCAGGTAGATAAGCGGTACGCCACGGATACCTGGGAGGAGACCATTGCCAAGGCGGCCTCGACGATCGCCGTCCAGCTTGACGGTATCACACGCGAGAACGCGGGAGCTGGTCTGGACGATACCGTTGAGGTCCACCCCATTGAGTGCCAGCCGAGTAAGCGCATTGAGGTAAGCCCCATCAATGTGAATCTAAAAAGCGGGGACCTGCGGTATGTGAGCCTCTTCGAGGGCCTTCCACTGCAGCGAGGTGATCGCGTCCGGGCGACCCTCATGGGGAGCCGCACAGCCGATTTCCGGGTCGAGAGCACCGACCCCAAGGGGCCTGTCTACATCGTCCCGAGCACCAAGCTAGCAATCAGTGAACGCAAAAAGGAGAGTCAGAAGGAACAGGAGACCGAGCGCGCAGTCTCCTATGAAGATATCGGGGGGATCCAATCCCAGCTCCAGCACATTCGAGAGATGATCGAGCTGCCATTGCGCTTTCCCGAAGTCTTCGAACGGCTCGGGATCGAGGCACCGAAGGGGGTCTTGCTCCACGGCCCTCCCGGCTGCGGCAAGACCCTGATCGCTCGGGCCATCGCCTATGAGGCAGAGGCCCAATTCTTTTCTGTGAGTGGCCCCGAGATCATGCATAAGTTCTACGGGGAGAGTGAAGCCCATCTGCGCAACATCTTCGAAGAGGCAACCAAGCACGGACCAAGCATCATCTTCTTGGACGAGATCGACGCGATCGCCCCCCGTCGCGAGCAGGTGGGAGGCGACGTGGAGAAGCGTGTAGTGGCGCAGCTGCTCGCCCTAATGGATGGGTTGACCAGCCGCCAGAATGTCGTGGTCATTGCCGCCACCAATATCCCGAACGTGATCGATCCAGCCTTACGCCGTCCTGGCCGCTTTGACCGAGAGATAGAGATCCCGATTCCCGACCGGAGGGGGAGGCTCCAGATCCTGCAGGTCCACAGTCGGGGGATGTCCATGGCAGAAGATGTCAATTTGGAGCGGATGGCAGAGATCACCCATGGCTTCGTGGGCGCGGACCTGGAAGCACTCTGCCGCGAATCAGCGATGAACTGCCTGCGGCGGGTAGTCCCGGAGTTTGACTTCACCATGACCCGCCTCCCCTATGAGCAACTGATCAAACTCCAGATCTCGATGGACGACTTTCGGGCCGCACTGCACGAGGTAGAGGCCTCAGCAATCCGCGAGGTCTTTGTCGATGTCCCGCCCGTGAAGTGGGATGAGATCGGCGGTTTGTCGACAGCCAAAGAGCGCCTCCAAGAGGCTGTGGAGTGGCCTCTCAAGTACCCACACCTCTTCGAACAGGCTGGAATCAGCCCGCCCAAAGGGATCCTCCTTGATGGCCCCCCAGGGACAGGAAAGACCCTATTAGCCAAGGCGATTGCCAATGAGAGCAATGTCAACTTGATCTCAGTCAAGGGGCCCTCACTCCTATCTATGTATGTGGGTGAGTCGGAGCGAGGGATCCGAGAGTCCTTCCACAAGGCCCGACAGGCCGCCCCTTGCATCCTCTTCTTCGACGAGATCGATGCCCTACTGCCCACCCGGTCTGGGGGGATTGCGGAGTCACGAGTGACCGAGCAGGTCCTGAGTCAATTCTTGGCGGAGATGGACGGGATCGAGGAACTCAAAGGGGTCCTGGTCTTGGGTGCAACCAACCGTATGGATAAGCTTGATCCAGCGGCGCTACGCCCGGGTCGCTTCGATGAGCTCGTCCATCTGCCTCTACCCAATGAGCAGGACCGCAAGGAGATCTTTGAGATCCACCTCCGGGATAAGCCGCTCGCCTCAGGAATCGACATTAATCGGCTTGCGGTTCGAACAGAGGGGCTTAGTGGTGCGATGATCTCCGGTATATGCGATGCAATGGCTCGGCGGGCGGTGCGCCGCGCCGTGGCCGATATCGAGAAAGTGAGTAATGAACAGCAAGACCTGGAAGTCCACATCACCCCAGAAGATGTTGAAAACGCGCTTGCTGAGCTTATTGCGACGGAGGAAGAGGAGCCCCACCACGAGCAAACCCAGAGTGAAAGCATCCAATAAGGGGATCCTGCCAGAGGGGGAGTACCGACCGGTTGTTCCATACTGCATCCGAGAGGGCCAGGGAGGCCGCATGCAGGTCGACCCCTATAAAGGGATCCTTTGATCCTTTGACCTACGGGCTTCAAGCTCGTCGGGCACTCTCACCTCGCTTGATCCCACCCGCGATCAGATGGGCTACCCGCAGAGGTTCTGGTAAGGCTCCGTGGACAGCCAGGTGGGTGATGACCTGTTGGGCAGTAGTTTGAGAGATTCCAGCACGCTGGACATGTAGATTGGCGATCGGATCCATGGGACCCAAGCGGTGGAGGATACTCCACTTCTGCTCACCGCCTGGGACACGTTTCAGAAGGGCTCGACGGATAGCCTTCCTGTCCGGTCTCCGACGGGTAATTGCCATGGCCGGGATCTCGAGTTGTCGGTGCAATGCTTCTAGGTCGACCACGTTGAAACCAGCCAGTGCTATCCCCTGGATCAAGATCAACTGAAGCTGGGGAAAGAATCGAGAATGTGCTAGGAGTCGAGCGAGCACCTCGGTAGCGTCATTGCCATCTCGGGTAACCTGACCACTGAGTATCCCTTCCAGGCGTAATCCGGAAAACACTGTCCCAACCACCAAGACAGGTTCCCTCGAATCCCGCTCAAAAGGGGCATCATCAAAACCAACCACATGCGAGATGGCCGGCCTGCGCACTGCATAGAGCTCCCCGGCCTTAGTGGGCCTCTTCCCAATTCATGCCAATACCGACCTCGACCTCAAGCGGGACCTCCAATTCCGTGCCCTGAGTCATTAGAGTGGGGAGCTCACATTTGAGCCGTTGGGTCTCCTCGAATGGGCATTCAAGGACAAGCTCGTCATGGACCTGCATTAGCAGCCGGGCCTGTAATCCGCTCTGGATGAGCCAGTCGTCGACATTGATCATCGCCTGCTTGATCGTATCGGCGGCGGAACCTTGGACAGGGGCATTGATGGCAGCTCTCTCGGCCGCTGCACGGACGGCGGGGGTCCGAGAGTGGATATCCGGTAGATAGAGGCGACGACCGCGCAGGGTCTCTACATAGCCCTGATTGTGGGCCTGTTGCCGAGCCGCCCCCATATAGGCATAAACCCCTGGATAGCGAGCGAAATAGGCGTCAATGTAAGACTGGGCCTCCTCACGCGAGATCTCAAGCTGCTGAGCCAATCCGAAAGCGGACATCCCGTAGATCAGACCAAAGTTGATGGTCTTGGCGGCACGCCGCTGTTCTGGAGCAATCTGTTCTGGGCCTGAGGCCCCAAAGACCTCTGCTGCGGTCGCGGCGTGGATATCCTCACCCAACGCAAAGGCCTGTCGCAGACGTGCGTCCCCCGAGATGTGGGCCATTAGACGGAGCTCGATCTGGGAATAATCAGCGGCCACCATCACCCATCCCGTTTCCGGGACAAAGGCCCGCCGAATGCGGCGGCCCCTCTCAGTACGGATCGGGATATTCTGGAGGTTCGGATCGCTTGACGAGAGCCGGCCCGTAGCCGTGGTGGCCTGGTGGTAGTGGGTATGAACTCTCCCAGTCTCCGGGTTGACCAACCGTGGCAAGGTATCAATGTAGGTCGATTTGAGCTTGGCCAAAGCCCGATACTCAAGGATCTTGGCTGGCAAGGGGTAATCGATCGCCAGTTGGGAGAGTACCTCCTCTGCAGTGGAGGGGGCCCCTTTCGGTGTACGCTTCAGCACAGGGAGTTCGTTGTCCTCGTAGAGGATCGCTTGGATCTGTTTGGGTGAGTTAAGATTAAACTTCGTACCAGCGAGTGTGTAAGCGTGATCCCTTAGCGATTCCATCTCAGCGGCAAGTTCCGCCCCAAGCTCCTCGAGCAAGCCTGCGTCCAAGCGGACCCCGGTACGCTCCACCTTCGCCAGGATCGGCATGAGGGGTAAGTCGAGCTCAGTATAAATTGCATACAGACGTGGCGATTGCTGCAACTCGGTCAATAGGTTATCCGCAAGGGTCAAAGTGGTCTCAGCATCCTCCCCCGCATAAGGGGTGGCTTGATCCACTGAGACCCGATCAAAGGTTACCTTCTTGGCCCCTTGCCCGGCCAGTTCCGAATAGGGGGTCAGGTAGCGTCCCAGCCGCTCCCTGGCCACAGTATCAAGGTCATGGTGGTGCCGACTGGGATTGAGTACGTAGCTCAGCAATAACGTATCTTGGAAGGGTCCGGCTACCTCGATCCCAGCCCGGGAGAGCACATTTAGATCGTATTTCAGATTGTGGCCAATCTTACAGATCCCTGTCTGAGCCAGAATCGGGCGGACAACATCGAGGACCTGGGTATAAGGCAGTTGCTCTGAACTCCCGTGGCCCGTGTGGCCAACGGGGATGTAGTAACCGCTTCCAGTTTCCACGGTGAAAGCGAGCCCGACCAAATCCGCAGTGACTGCTTGCAGCGAGGTAGTCTCGGTATCGAAGGCAAAACGGGTGGTGGATCCTAATCGGTTGATTAGCTCAGTAAGCTCTAGCTCTCGAGTCACCTTGTGGTACTGTGGTGATGCTTCAGCTCCCCTGCTGTTGTGCCCCTTCAGGGAACGGATCAAGCTATGGAATTCCAGCTCCAAGAGTAACTCCCGGAGACGATCGTGGTTCAGTTCACTCCGCTCAAGCTCATTGAGCCGGTGAGTTAACTCGAGCTGTCGGCGGATCGTAACGAGATTGCGGCTGAGTCGAAGTTGGTCAGCATAGGCCTCCAATTTGGCCCGCTGTTTCCCTTGGAGCTCGTCGAGATGGGCAAGGAGGTTATCTACCGAACCGTAGGCTGTGATTAGCTTGGTTGCCGTTTTGGCCCCGATCCCAGGGACCCCAGGGATATTGTCTGAGGGATCCCCAACAAGAGCAAGATGATCTGGGATGTTGAGAGGGGGGACCCCGTAACGCTGAATAACGCGCTCGACGTCGATAACCTCGTCTTTCGCCGTGTCAAGTAGGCAAATCTTGGTATCGACCAGCTGGGCCATATCCTTGTCTGCTGTAACAATGACCACGTTTTGGTCCAAGCCCTCTGCTTGGGTAGCGAGGGTCCCAATGACATCATCTGCTTCCACCCCGGCCTCTGACAGGATGGGCAACCCAAAGGCCTCGGTTAGGCTGTGGATGTAGGGGATCTGCTGGGCAAGGTCTTCCGGCATTTCAGGCCGATTGGCCTTGTACTCTGGATAGAGTTCGTGACGGAAGGTCTTTCCCGGGGCATCGAAAATGACCCCTACTTGATCAAGCTCATAATCGTTAAGCAACCGGGTGAGCATCTGGGCTACGCCGTAGATTGCGCCCGTAGCCAGGCCACTATGGGTAGATAGAGAGGGAAGGGCGTGATAGGCACGAAAGATATAGGAGCTTCCGTCAACCAAGAAGACTGGCTTCTGTTCTGTATCTACCATCAGAGCTAACGTATCATGAGACATTGTGTCCTAGGATCCTGGGGAATGGAACCAAATTAGGGGAACGGACATCGGCCCCAGGAAGGAGATATTTTTTGCTGCTTATACCTAGCTATTTTGACAAGCCCCACTTGGCTATACTGTCAAACTGTGCAGTCGAGTGGCTTCATTCTATACGCTGAATCAAACGGTATGCGAACACCCTACTGACCGCGACCTTCTAGCAGGGTTCCCCATTCCCACTCGAGGCAACATCTCTGCCTCTCGCAGCAGATCGAGTCAAGCCCCTGATGAAGAGAGATCAAAACCGTAGCCCAACATCTGACTCACGACCTCACGGCACTTCTAAAAGAGTCGGTAATAAGAGAAACCGCAACGCGAAGTGGAATGCCGAAATCATGGCCGAATTTAACCGCGGCTTTGAGGAACTCACAGATCTCGGTCCTGCGGTTGCGATCTTCGGCTCAGCACGTATCCCATCGAGCCACCCCTTTTACGGGCTAACCCAAGATATTGCAAGTCGGCTCTCCCACGCCGGGTTCGCCGTGATCAGTGGTGGTGGTCCTGGATTAATGGAGGCGGCCAACCGAGGTGCAATGGAAGGGTCGAGCTGGAGTGTCGGTTTGAATATCCAGCTTCCTGAGGAACAAGCCTCGAATCCGTATCAACATATCAGCTTAACCTTCCATCACTTCTTTGCCCGCAAGGTCATGTTCGTCAAGTATGCATCGGCCTATGTGGTCATGCCAGGTGGTTTTGGCACCCTAGATGAGGTGATTGAGGCACTAACCCTTCAGCAGACCCTCAAGGAGCAACGACGTTTCCCAACTATCCTAGTGGTCCGGTCCTTCTGGCAGGGATTGCTGGACTGGTTCAATGAGACCCTCCTAACCTATGACACCATTAGCTCGACCGACTTTCAACTTTTCCAGGTTCTGGATGATCCTGCCGAGGTGGTGCAAGTCATCACCACATCCTACTCCAAAGGACAACAACCAACCTCCAAGGCAGGAGAGGGACAGTCGACGGAGTTCTATTAGAAAAGGCTGACGCCAGCGACAGATTGGTAGGAGGGATTAGTTGTGATTGGCAGTATGAGGTTCGGTGCGTCTTCGAGGAGCTGGCAAACACGTGCCGTGGCGGGCATCATCCTGTTAGGGGTTATCTTGTCCTTCAATCAGCAGCCAGTCTGGGGACAAGGGAGGCAGCTTCAAGACCCTCAAATCTCACCCGATCTAGAGCCTGAAGTACAGCTCATTCAGCCCGAGGGTGGCACCATTATGGAGATCGGCATCGATGGTAGGATCTATATGGTTAAGGTAACCTTCGAGCATGCTCCATCCTATTACCTGATCGACTATAACGACGACGGCGAGTGGGATACTCCATCTTTTGGACTCGGTCCTGAATTGGTCTCGCCCCAATGGGTCCTGTTCGAGTGGTGAGCCTTGCTCCACGGCTGGCCCCCAAGGGCCCGAATGGCTACCTTCTACCCTTTTTGGTCTTCTTTGAGTTCGAGTCCAAGACGAGCGCATACGCGATGTCAGTCTACACCCATGTCTCCATGGACGAGCTCCACTCCTTCCTCGAGCCCTTCTGGGTCGGTACACCCCAGGAGTTTGTCGGGATCTGCCAGGGTGTGGAGAACACGAACTACTTCCTGACCACGGATGAGGGCGCCTATGTCCTGACCATCTTCGAGCGCGTGAATCAGAGGGATCTCCCCTTCTTCTTGAACCTTATGGCGTTCTTGGCTGATCACGGTCTACCCACACCACGCCCCATCTCAAAGGGCAATGGCGATTACATTGAAGAGCTTGCTGGTAAGCCCGCCGCCCTCGTCACTCGCCTGCCAGGAAGAATCCATTATAGCCCGGAAGTGGTGCATTGCGCTGAGGTCGGACAGACCCTGGGCCGTATGCACCGAGTCGGTCGACACTTCCACCGCTACCGGCCGAATTCCCATGGCTTTGTTTGGTGGTACCGCACGGCGACCGCTCTAGAACCTTCCCTCAAACCCGATGAGAAGCAATTGGTTCAAGATGAGCTTGCCTACCAACGCTCCCACCAGCAGGTTGCAGTCCCAAGGGGTGTCATCCACGCCGACCTATTCCACGATAACGCCTTATTTGAGGATGATATCCTCACCGGGATCTTCGACTTCTACTATGCCTGCAATGATGTCTTGCTCTACGACCTCGCCATCGTGGTCAACGATTGGTGTAGCCAACAAGATGCAAGCCTTGATCCCCAACGCACGGCGGCTGTCCTCCACCGCTACCACAGCAAGCGCCCACTTACCCAGCTCGAAGAGTCATTGTGGCCAACCTTCTTGCGCGCTGCTGCCCTCCGATTCTGGGTTTCGCGTTTATGGGACTACCATCACCCACGAGGCGGGCAACTGATTAGCACCAAGGATCCCGACCGTTTTCGGGCTATTCTCGAATGCCGCCGAAGCTCCTCTCAAGACCACTGGGTCGGTTGGCCCGCACTCTAATATAGGGTGTTCCCTTCGAGTTCACTGCATCCCAGAGAGCGATCGGTACCCTCCCGGGCTAGAGGTAGCGCCGAGACAACGTGCGATTCCAGGTTCGGCTGAAGATGCGACGCTCCCCCTCATAGGCGTCGAGGATAGCGTGGATTTGGAACTCGCCGCGGTCACAAGTAAGAAGGGTTCGGGTTTCGGTACGTACAGACCAGCCACCGCGAGACAGCCCGCGTGTAGTTCGTACCTCCCCATTGACTGATTCGAAGTCATCGTCCACAAAGCGATACCATTCGAGGGTCTTTTTCTGTACTGTGAGATCAATCTCTTCGATCCGCCAGGTGCCCTCGTCATTGATCACATGCAGCGTTGACTCATCCCGCGCTAGATCGCGCGTGATAAGCCAGTTCAAGTGCTCAGGTTCGAGGGGGGTAAGCTTTAGGGGGGGCGCTGTCACCGACTCCTCAAAATCGAGGAGTTGCGAGTCCTCCGTCACCCTTGGTAGACGTACGGGGAGGTGCAGTGCACTTGTGGCAGGGTACACAGTGAGCCGCACCGGCTCCGGGGGGAGCCAGGCGAGGGGCCAATAGGAGGTGGAGATCGCCACACGCAAGCGGTGTCCAGAAGGGAAGCGCTGGGCGATATGGTTGAGCCGGACACGTACAAGCACACGCTCACCGGGTTTAAGGGAACGAGGCTGCTCATGGTCCTGCCGGTGGCAGAGGTTGAGCAATCCATAGGTGACGCGGGTCACCTTGTCATCAGGGCGGATATCCGAGAGCCGGACCGCGACCATCGCCACAGGCCGATCCGCCGCGACTTCAAGCTCGAGCTCAGGTGCCCCCAAGATCTCGACAGGTGCTTCGAGCGGTGCACTATCGAAGATGAGCGCACCACCATCTTCCTCGCGCTGGTCATAGGGCAAATCGGGGGCTCCGGTGTACGAACACCATTTACCAGCAAAGAGCCCGACGCTGATCGGGGATTGGATCGTCAAGGGCGGCGCTTCACCCCCCCCTGGTTCATCCGGGGTGAGCAACCGGCCCGGGGCAAGTTGCAGCTGCCATGTCTTGATATGGGGTGACGGCCAGGAAGGCTCGCCCACCCAGCGTCCTGGTCGGCGCCGATACTCGGGCTGGGGCTCGACGCTCTCAGCATCCACACACGCAGTTTCGGGCTCT
>CAYUWI010000003.1:0-45506 GCA_964448275.1 uncultured Gammaproteobacteria bacterium
AAATGGTCGGCCCAGCTGATCACTTCCTGTGCCTGCCGAATCGGCTCAGGCGGCACGCCCTCTTCGAAATCTTCCTTGCTTCGCAACAGTGGGAAGTCTAGCTTGGCGATCTCGACACACTCGACCTCGTGCCCTGCCCCCTGCGCCCCTTCCCTGTAGGCGTGCGCAAGCTTGTGCCCGAAGTGGGCACCCTTAGGATCAGGATGACCTTGGATGATGGCGATCCGTTTGCCCACAGGCTAATACCTCAAAGAGAGCACGTGTGCTCGACAACCTTTGTAGTCGAGATCCGTCTCGATATCACCATCTAGCCAACATTGAGGTCCCGGACCCACCTGTTGTTTATAATCGTCTACGGTGGCATCAAGAGCTAGGAGAGAGCAAAGCCCAAATGAGAGGCAGGAGCTGCTCGGCGTTTTGATCTCGATCAGGTCACCTTCACACCTAGGGCACCGCATCCGGGTTCTTCCATCACCATTACTTTGATTTGGCTCGGAGTCTTAAGGCTCTCCAGTGCGCCTTCCGAGCCACTCGAGGAGCGCTTGGGAGAGGACCGCTACGGTAATACCCACAAACAAGCCTCCCACAAGATCCTGGAGCAGAGGGTAGCGGTACTGACCCGGGTGCTCGAAGATTTCCAGGACCCCAAGGATCCATCTCAAGACACCCAAAAGGCTACCGGCGATCACCCCCCCTATAATGACTACAACCCTCTTTCCTGCTAGATCCTCACCAAGTTGCTTCGGATTGCCCAGGCGCCGATATACGGCCTCACCCATCCAATAAAGCCCTTGCCATAGATCGCCGACTATCCCACCCGCTTTTACCTTCTGCCCACAGTAAGGGCACTTTTCCTTGGCAGGGGCAACCTCCTTACCACAGGATCGGCATAGGCTCCTCCGACTTCCCCCCTCAACCATAACTTCTCCTTCATACTGTTACTGTTAGCCATCCAAGCACAACGAAAGCGACAGAATGCAGTCTGATGCCCTTCTCAAGACCGCCGCCCAACCTTCATTACTTGTCTTGCGACCCAGACCGCCTCAAGGCCGAATAGCTCACTGGGGAGCTCTCAAAGAGGGCACGCAGCATGAGGTGGGTGGGGAGGTAGACCAGCATGAAGATCGAACCCATAAGAAAGACCAGGTAAAGAAAGGGGTGGAGCTGGGTCTGGGGGTCCTCAAGGCCAAAAGCCCAATTGATATTGGTGGCAGGATCTGTCGCAATGTAGCAGACGAGAAGGACAACCCACATCAGTAGGCTCTGTGCAAGCAGCGCCCGACGATCATAACCGAGCCGCCTCAGCAAGAAGAGGTGGAGGAACGGCAGTACCAGGTGGTACAGCGAGAGTTGGCGTATATAGAACGGGATGCTCGAATCGAACATATAATCCACCATACCGAAGACATGGCCGCCAGTGAGGAAGTCAAGGTTCCAGCCCAGCAGAAACAGTAGCATGCCCACGGCCATCATGCTGTTCAGCAACCGGCTCTCAAGCCAGAGGGCAGGTAGGAGAACGAGGAGATCGATATCACAGAACCACAGGAAATTGGTCAGTCCGTAGCCACGCCAATAGATGGGCACCAAGAGACACAGAAACAGTGTATAAATGAGCTTGATTGGCAGGGGTATAGCGGTAGCGAGTTGGCTTTCCATCCCTTCCCCTTTGGGGTCCCACTCAGGAAGCTATCTCGGGAAGACAATTGGACGCCTGTTTGATCAAGGTACTGGAGGGCGAACTCCGGAGACAACCCATACCAGCTTATGCCGCTTAAGAGGTAGAATCCCCCACTCGGATCAAGTACTCTAGCTCGTTGCTCCACGCCTCGAGTGCGCAGCGCTTCTCCTCATGGTAACCGTAGCGGTTATACACCGCTGCTACACCACTGATCATCCCGCTGGCATGGTTGAGGACCTTTTCTGTAATGTGTGGCTCAATCCCAAGCTCAGCCATGCCCGTCGCTGCCGTACGCCGCAGATCGTGGATACGCCAGTCGGCCACGTGGGAGAGTGCATCCACTTTCCGTTTGGCACGGAGATACCCAGAGCGTGCTACTGGTCGTTCTCCTCCGGAGCTCGTGAAGACGTAGGGGCCCGGAAACCGCGGGAGAGCCTCTAAGATCCCCACAGCCAAGGAGGGAAGGGGTACCTCATGGCCTCGACCTGACTTGGTATCGGGGATCGTCCAGGTCCAATCTGCGAGATCGTTCCAGCGCATCTGCCCGGCCTCACCCAAACGTTGGCCCGTGATGAGAAGGAACTGGAAGAGTGGACCAAAGGGATAGCCAACCTCTTCACATGCCCGCCAGACCGCTCGAATCTCAGAGCCGCTCAGGACCCGTTCACGCCTTGTCTCTCGCCCTGGAGCCCTAACCCCGGCGGCTGGAGAGGCCTCCACGATCCCTCGTTCAAGGCACCAGTTGAAAAACCTTCGGATCATGGCCAGCAGCCGATTAGCGGCATAGGGGGTGCCACGGTCCATCACTTGGTCCAATCGCTCCAAAACATGGCGTCGGGAAATCTCTGTCACCCGCCAGGCTCCCCAAACTGGGACTAGTTCACGCTGGATAGTCCGCTCGACGCTTCGCCAGGTCTTGAGTTGGTGTTTGGCATACCTCTGGAGGAACTGCTCCGCGACAGCCTCGAAGGTATCAGAGGGTCGCTCCCGGGCAGCCCGCTTCTCGTCTGCGGGATCGATACCCTGTTCCACCTTCTTTAGGGCCTCACGGGCCATCACTCGGGCCTCGGCCAACCCGAGGGTTGGATAGCTGCCCAGGGTTAGCCGCCGTTGGTGGCCCCGGTACCGATAGAACACAACCCACGACCTGCTCCCTCGCGCAGTGATCCGCAGTGCGAAGGCGGGGAAGTTCTGATCAAAATACTCGACCCGGCCCTCGGCAGGTGTCCCGAGTCGCTCCACGACGGCGGTAGTCAACTTCATCTTGGGCATCGCTTAGGGACCCTTGACAGGCGACCGTGGTACAGGTTGATTATGCACGGGTGTCCATGTATATGGTCGGATATGAGCCCTTCTCTAAATAAAGGTGGTCCCATTATGTTCGAAGCCACCTCCAATGCAGTACTCGGGCCCCGAATCGTCGATCCAAGGTATATCCTCGAGCCCTTTGAGCCAGCCTATATGGCGCTCTACCGTTCGGGGGAGCTCGAAGCGCGCGCCGCCTCTGCCCTTAATGAACTCGAAGACTGCTGCGCATGTCCGCGGAATTGCCACGTCAATCGCCTTGAGATGGTGGACACCGAGCAGTCGAGTGGCAACCACACGGGACGAAAGCCAGTCTGCCACACCGGTCGCTACGCCCGAGTGGCAAGTGTTTTCCCCCACTTTGGCGAGGAGGACTGCCTGCGCGGGTGGCAGGGTTCCGGGACGATCTTCTTCAGTCTCTGCAACCTCCGCTGTGTGTTTTGTCAGAATTGGGACATCAGCCAAGCGCCCGAAGGGCGCGAGTCCACCGCCGACGAGCTCGCCGAGATAATGTTGGAGCTCCAGGAGCGTGGGTGTCACAATATCAACTTCGTGACCCCCGAGCATGTCGCTCCCCAGGTCATTGAGGCCGTAGCAGCAGCTGTCCCGCGAGGGCTCAGGCTCCCCATCGTCTACAACACCAGCGCCTACGACGCAATCGACTCGCTTAGGCTGCTCGACGGCATCGTCGACATCTATATGCCCGACTTTAAGTTCTGGAACCGTGAGAGTGCCCGCCGCCTCGCCAAGGCCAAGGACTACCCTGAGAGGGCCCGAGAAGTGATCGCAGAGATGCATCGGCAGGTCGGCGTACTCCGCTTTGGCCCCGACGGGCTTGCCCGCCGGGGGCTTCTGGTCCGCCACCTCGTGATGCCTGGCCAGACAGAGGAGGCCACTGCAGTCTGCCGGTGGCTGGCCGAAGAGCTCTCTCCGGACACCTACATTGACCTGATGGAACAGTACTTCCCGACCTATCAGGTTGGTGAACGCGATAAGGGCGGTGCGTCTCGGTATACCGACCTCACTCGCCAACCGGACTTCACCGAGCTCCTGGAAGTCCATACGGCGGCCCGGAATGCGGGGCTGTGGCGATTCGACCGGCGCTGGAGTGAGGCCGCTCGCCACCTTGTCGCCTAATCACCCGGACCTCACCAATAAAGAGTTCCGAAGGGGACGGGCGCGCACCTTAATCCCTTCCTGTAGGTAGAGGCCGATGCCATACATCCTTGCCCTCGATCAGGGAACGACCAGCTCCCGGGCCATCGTCTTCGACCACGCCGGTACCGTTCAGGCCTTGGCCCAACAAGAGCTCCAGGCGCTCTTCCCCCACCCTGGCTGGATAGAACAAGATCCGCACGCAATCTGGTCTTCTCAGCTCGAAGTCACCAATGCAGCCCTTGCAAAGGCAGGGCTATCCTCCAATGATATTGCCGCGATCGGCATAACCAACCAGCGCGAAACCACCCTCATCTGGGAACGGCAGAGCGGCCGTCCGATCTATAATGCCATTGTTTGGCAAGATCGCCGTGCAGCCGGGATCTGCCATCAGCTCCAACAGGAAGGTCTCGGACCCTATTTCCGCGAGAGGACCGGTCTTGTACTCGATCCCTATTTCTCGGGAACGAAGGTACGCTGGCTCCTCGACAACGTCACCGGGGCTCGGACCCAAGCAGAAGATGGGGCACTTGCCTTCGGCACAGTGGACTCTTGGCTCCTGTGGCACCTCACCCAGGGTGAGTACCATCTGACCGATGCCACCAATGCCTCCCGGACGCTACTCTACAATATCCATACAGGCGATTGGGATGAAGACCTCCTCGAGCGACTCCAAATCCCCCGGAGCCTCCTCCCAGAGGTGAAGGGCTCCAGCGAACTCTATGCCACCACTACGCTCGGTTCTATGCCCGACCCGATCCCAATCGCAGGGGTCGCCGGTGATCAGCACGCCGCCCTCTTCGGGCAGGCCTGCACTGCGCGTGGTATGGGCAAGAATACCTACGGCACGGGCTGTTTCCTGTTGATGTATACGGGGGCCGAACCGATGATTGGCTCCCGCCACAACCTCTTAACGACCTTGGCATGGCAGATGGATGGCAAGAACGAGTATGCACTCGAGGGGAGCGTCTTCACCGCTGGGGCAGTGGTGCAGTGGCTACGCGATGGCCTCGGGTTGATCCGCTCAGCTACCGAGGTCGAAAGGCTCGCAGCGCAGGTACCAGATAACGGTGGCGTGTATCTGGTACCGGCATTCACCGGGCTTGGGGCCCCCCATTGGGATCCCCATGCCCGTGGCACGATCATCGGATTGACTCAAGGGAGCACTGCTAGCCACCTCGCCCGAGCTGCCCTTGAGGCGATCGCCTATCAGACAACCGATGTCCTGCGCGCCATGGAGGCCGATGCGGATATTCGGATAGCCGAGTTAAGGGTTGACGGCGGTGCAACGGCCAACGAGTTGCTCATGCAGTTCCAAGCCGATCTTTTGGGGGTCCCCGTGATCCGTCCCCGAGTCCTCGAGACCACTGCCCTGGGCGCCGCCTTCCTCGCCGGGCTAGCAGTGGGTTATTGGCGAGATCGTTCAGAGCTTGCAGTACTCTGGGAAGCGGAACGGGTGTTCGAGCCACAGCTTTCCCCAGAGCGAGTTACCCCCCTACTCTCTGGCTGGCAACGTGCCCTCGAGCGGGCCAAAGGGTGGACGAGCTAAGCCGGGTGGCGGCGGCGAAAGTCTTCCATAAACTCGGTTAACCTGACGACCCCCTCAACCGGCATTGCGTGGTAGAGGCTCGCTCGACACCCCCCAACACTCCTGTGGCCCTTCAAGCTGACCAAGCCAGCCTCCTCAGCCTCTTCCAAGAACTTGGCCTCAAGCTCCTCACTCGGTAGCCGAAACACGACGTTCATCCGCGAACGGTCCCTCTCCACGACTGGAGTGCTATAGTAGCCGCCACTGCTCTCGATGAGCTTGTAGAGGAGCCCAGCCTTGTGCTCGGCCTCCTGTTCGACGGCCCGTAGTCCCCCCTTCCGTTTGATCCATTTCAAGACCTTGCCAAGCACATAGATCTGGAACATCGGGGGGGTATTGCGCAGTGAGCGCTTCTCGGCGTGTACTGGATAGCGTAAGTAGGTGGGAAGCTCCTCGTTCATCCCAGCCAGGCTGGATTGCCGAACAAAGACGACCGCTACACCTGCCGGCCCCAAGTTCTTCTGGGCACCCCCGTAGATAAGATCGAAGTGCTCCCAGGGAATGGGACGCGCCATATACTCTGAGGAGACATCCGCGACGAGTGGTATGTCGACATCAGGCCACTCAGAGTAACGGATCCCCTCGATGGTCTCGTTTGAGGTAATGTGGAGATAGCGCGTCCCGGGACGGAGTTCGATCTCCTCGGTCGTCGGCATCCGGGTATAACCCTCCTCTCCTCCATCCCAAGCGATATAGGTGAGACCACACGACTTGGCATCATTGATCGCTTGCTTGGCCCAGGCGCCAGAGCAGATATAGGCCGCTTGCTGACCTTCCGTTAGGAGATTCATCGGAACCATGCCAAATTGCAGGGTGGCCCCACCTTGCAGGAAAAGCACCTCAAATTCCGGCGGCGCCTCGAACACCTCGGTGGCGAGTGCCATCGCTTCATTGTGGACCGCCTCATAGGCCTCTCCACGATGGCTCATCTCGATCAAGGACATGCCGCTTCCTTTGTAGTCCACAAACTCCTGCTGAACCTCCTCGAGTACCTCGAGCGGTAGGGTGCAGGGTCCCGCACAAAAGTTATATATACGCTTGGCCATAAGGGTCCTTCTCCGTTGCTCTCCCTGGCTTCCGGGGCATCGGACCATGCCCCAGTAGCTGGGGTTGTTTCCTTAATATCCCGTATATTTTGATCGGGGTAAGCCCTCGGTTCGGGTTATCCACCACCTACCTCCGATCTCCCTCAATCTCCATGACAGAATTGCTCGGAATATCCTGAAGGCGGTGCATCGCGAAGTCGACCTAACCGACTGGGAAGGCTAAACCTTGTCAGCTTGCAGCAGGGAAGCTCAGCTCCGATAATAGGGTCATGGTTGAGTCCGAACTCGGCAATTGCGGACCTCGCCGACGGATCATCCCTGAAGGGGATGACCGGGTTCGTCTAACCTGTCCAGAGTGTGGCTACATTGCCTACGAAAACCCGAAACTGGTCGTGGGATCGGTGGGGGTTTGGGACTCGCAGATCTTGCTGTGTCGGCGCGCCATCCCGCCCCGCAAGGGCTATTGGACCCTGCCCGCAGGCTACCTCGAGCTCAATGAGACGACTGAACACGGGGCCAAACGCGAAGCTTGGGAGGAAGCACGTGCTCAGATCGAGCTTGAGTCCCTGTTGGCAATCTATAATGTGCAGAAGATCAGCCAGGTTCAGATCATCTACCGTGCCCACTTACTCAACCCGGAGATCGCCTCGGGTCCCGAGTCGAGCGAGGTAGCCCTCTTCCAGTGGTCCGAGATCCCCTGGGATATTATCGCCTTTCCCACAGTCCGGTGGGCATTGCAGCAGTACCATTCAGTGCGCGATCGGTCCCTCTTCCCGGTAGGGTCCAACCTGGAGGAGGAGCCCTGGATCTAGTCCTTCCCTGAAGCCCTTGTCAAGGCCTCACTGTCAAGCAGTTTCCAGATCCGCTTCCACATGCTCGGATAGATAGGACAACCAAAGGTCTGCGAGCTGGTCTGCGAGCCGGTTTTGGGTCTGGCGGTCCCAAAGATTCTCGAGATCGACTGAGAACAGGGGCTGGTCCTGTTCGGCGCAGGAGAACACCGCTCGGGTCCGCTGACCGGTGTACGGATTGATCTGCCACTGCAGGCATTGGGCGCAGACCCCTTGGAGCATACACTGCATGGGGCTACCGACAGTGCCCATCACCTCTAGATCCCGTTTGAAGTAGTCCTGCAGCTCCCCTTGAAGGGCCCCTTGAAGGGCGCGTAGCAGCCCTGTCGAGCCCATCACCAACGCCTCATCGACCTCATCGAGGGAGATCTGGGGCCGACCAGATGACCCTAGCTCCTCCTCACCATAGCTCCGGAGCAACTCGACCACATTACCGCTGATAACGCTTACATCTTGGGGGCGGTTCGTGGAGACCGGCTCCCCACTTGCAGTGGCCCAAACGATCTGGTCAGTCGCGATCTCGAGCTGCTGCTGGCAGTACACCTCTCGGGCATTGCGGAAGGCCCCTATATAGAGGACCCGATTACCAGCGGCCCGCAGGGCCGGTCCCAAAGCGAGCATAACGGCTGCCCCCCAGCGACCGGCGACCACCATGATGGTCTTACCATGTCCCATCTCAGTAGGTGCACCGGATGGCCCCATGAGTACCACCGGGTCACCAGGACGCAGCCGCGCTGCCAGGCGAGCGTATGCGCCGTTCTTTAGGATGAAGAGGCGGATCATATCCCCTTCCACGCCTGCTCCGCTGACCGTCTGCAGAGGGAGCTGCAAACGGGTTCCCCCGACGACCGGACTCAATTTCTCAAAGCTCTGGAGCCGGAAGAACTGCCCTGGGCGGAAGTTGCGTGCAGCGAGCGGTGCCCGCACTCGGAGCTCTACCACCGCCGGATGATCCGTCCGAACATCCTCAACCTGGGGTCGCAGCATATACTCCATGTGCTCCCTAAAGCGGGCATAATCTGCCTCATCTGCCTTGGCCGGCCCCTGATCATCAAGGGCCTCCATGATCTGGGGATAGCTCCGTGCGGCCGAGGCGATCGCCTTGACCACACTGCCCTGGAAGGCGGGGTGGGTATCCCCGATAAAGGTCATAAACCGCCCATTCTGGGCATAGGAAGTAAAGGGACCGAAGGTAGAGTCCTTACAATGCTGCGCTGGCTGCACGGCCTGAAGGTCGTAGTGGTGGTAGACGTGCGCCCGGAACTGGTTGCCATCCAAGGCAGCGGAACCGGGATGCTCGCGCTCGTAGATGATATTTGGAACGGTCCCGGCAGCCACCAAGATGCTGCGCGCCGGAAGACTCACATCTTCTGGAGTGAAGAGGGGATTGCCCTGGGCATCTTTTCGGCGGCGGCATTCGAGTCGCTTGACGTGACCATAATCATCCAGGATTGCATGCAGCGGCTCCAACCCCTGGACGTAGAATATCCCCTCTTGTAGGGCCTTGATCACCTCTTCGTGGTTGCGTTGGTAGGCAGGGGATTCGTTCATACGCCGCCGATAGGCGATGGTGACCCCACCCCAGCTACGCAGCAGGGGGATAAAGTTCGGGGTCGCTCCGGCTGCATCTGCCCGTCGGCGCTCCTCACGGACAGCACGACCATGAGAAAGGAACTCCTCCAGGATACCGTGGTGCTCCTCATCGAGGCGCTGCGAGATCTCTTCCTCACCATAGACCTGCACAAGCCTCTCATAGCGCGTGAGGGCCTTTTCAACCTGGACGATATAGTAGGCCTGGAGCTCGGTTGCCGTATCGATCGCCGTCAGCCCACCCCCGATCACGACCGCCGGTAGGCGTACCTGGAGGTTGGCTAAGCTATCCGATTTGGCCGCCCCGGTGAGCTGTAGGGCCATTAGGAAATCATTGGCCTGACGCATCCCACGGGCCAGGCTGTTCCCCATCGGGATCACCTTGGGTAGGCCTGCCCCACTGGCGTTACATACATGGTGAAAGCCAAGCGACCAAGCGGCCTCTAAGGTAATTGTCCCGCCGAAGCGGACCCCCCCAAACACCTGGAAGGTCGGCCGCCGAAGTAGACTGAGGTAGATCAGCTTGAGAAAGTTCTTATCCCATCGAACCGTAATACCGTACTCAGCCACCCCCCCGAAGCCGTAATTGGTGCGCTCATCTAAAGATTCCACCAGATCTTGATAGTGGCGCACTGGATGGGTCGACAGCCACTCAGGCAGAGGCTCAATCTTGAGCCCATCAATCCCCACCACCGCACATCCCTCCATCGTCAGATGGTGCGCCATGGTAAAACCGGCTGGTCCCATACCGGCGATCAAGACCTTGCGCCCATTATAGGGCTTCGGTAGGTATTGGCGGTGGCGGAGTGGATTCCACCGGGTGAGAAGATCATAGATCTCGACACCCCAAGGCAGATCCAGCACATCGGTGAGCACCCGGGTCTCGATCTGTGGGATATTGACCGGGGTCTGCTTCTGATAGATGCATGACTTCATGCAGTCATTACAGATACGGTGTCCCGTTGAAGGCACCATGGGGTTGTCCACCATCACCATGGCCAGGGCCGCCAAGGTATAGCCGTCCCGCTTGAGGACGTGCATCTCGGAGACCTTCTCATCTAAGGGGCAGCCATGGAGGATATTATTGTTCGGGCTGACCTTGAAGCCAAGTTCCGGTTTGCCCTTCTTCTCCGGGAAACCCCGCGAGCAGAAATCACCCTCGTGGTAGTGGCAGTAGACACAATAATGGATTTCGTTTTGCACCTCGCGCGCCGACATGCGTGGATCAGTTAATCGGAAACCGTCCCGGCGCCGGAATTGACCTGGCTCCGCCTCCATTGGCTGCATCGGATGCCCAGTATAGGTATAGACCGGGACGAGGTGGGATGGATCGACCCGTTCAGGGAGAGCGAAACTCATCCATCCGGCAGTCCGGCGTTGCCCTTCCGGATCGACCCGGGCAAGGGCACACCAACGTGTGAGCTGGGCAATGGCATCGGGATGGGCTTGGGGGTCAGCCAGCAAGGCTACAGCGAACTGGCTGACTGCCAATTCGCGGTCATTTGTATCCAGCCCCCATTCATCGAGCTTGTGCTCCAACCAGGTATCCAGCTCGGCGAATGAGGCCTCAATGGATCCACGCAAATGACGGGCACGTTTCTGGACGAACTCCTTTTTGAACTGAAAGACAGGGTTGTGGTGCACAGTCGCCTGCGCAGCGGCCGCATTCTCCGCTTCGATGCCAAAGAGGCTTGAGATAAACCCTTCGAGATAAGGGGCAAGCTCAAGTAACAGGGCACCATGCTTCTGTGCAGGTGGCAGGGTCGGTGCGCGGCGGAACTCCAGAAGGCGACGGTGCAAGTCTGGATCCTGTTCCCGGAGATGGAGCAGAAAGGCCTCATCGAGGCGGTGCAATCCGGCCACCTGGAACAAGTCCCTGAAACTCAGACCCTCAAACTGGATCGGATCGTGACCCATTCGTTCCGCCATACTCCCCGCTACTGTTGCTGCTCAAAGGTAGAAGCAATCGCACTAACAAATGGCTTCAGGGCGTAGGTCCCCTCTTTCAACGTCACATCACTGTGGAACCCGAGCTTCTCGAGCTGTTCATCCACCACAGGACCCAGTGCTGCGACCAGCCCGCGCTCAAGACCCTGCCGCAGTTCCTCCTCCCGACCTGCCTGCTGCGTGACCTTCCAGAGCCGACGGATCTGGGGCCCACTGGTAAAGGCGATACCGTCAACCTCACCTGTTGCCAGTTGCCGAACGACTTCGAGTACCTGGCGATCCTCCGCCTCTGAGGCGTAGACATAGGGTAGGACAGGATCGGGGCTTGCACCGGCCTCTCGGAGGAAATCGAACAAGCGCTCATTAGGGTTATCCGGGTAGAGCTGAACTGCGACAGTCCGACCTGCTAACGAATAATGAGAAAGGGTCGAGATGATCCCTTCTGTGGTAGGCTCCTCTGCCTGAATTGTCGGTTTTACCTCGATCTCGCGCAAGGCCTGAACCGGTTTCGGCCCCCGCGTCACAATACGGATTCGGTTGAGGGCAGTCACAAAGGAATCGTGCAGACCCGCACGCTTAGCGACCCCTAACAGGCGGCGCAGCCCTTCACCAGTAAATAAGATCAAATCGTCACAATGGCCTGTGCTGACCCGTTCGAGCCAAGCGACCACCGGTTCCGAATCGGGGGCATCCCGGATCGCCACCATTGGGCAACGAACCGACCTTATCCCGCGCCGTTCAAGCATATCTGCAAGGAGGTCAAGTTTGCGGGTTTCGGGCAGTATAAGGGTACAAAGCGCTCGATCAACCATACTTCCCCCCTCCAAGATCTGGAGTGTACCGGGGGTCTGCGCTATCCGCAGGGAGAATCGGCCACAGGATGCACTAATAGGGGGCCGAATCGGGTTTTGTCTACTATTCTATCTATTGGAAAGCTGTCGCCATAGCAGGTTCCGGGATGGCCCACCGACGAAGATCAGCTCGCGGTCTGTTGCTTTAAATGGAGACCACATTCCTTGTACTCTGGGGCTTCCTACCACCAACGGCCGCCTCCTTCGTCTTCGTGTGGAGCGCTTGGCCGAGTATAGGGAGCGCAACCGATACTCCATGCCCTTGGTCATGGAAGACATTGTAAATGTTGGGCTCAATCCTTGGGGCAGCATACTAGCAAGCGCTTACTATTTATAAAAATGATTTGTTAAGATTTATCCATAACCTTTTTATATAAGGGGGTGATCGCTTGGACCCGCAAACCTCCACGACTCAGGAGACCTCTTGTGTCGGGATCTATATCGGCGAGGAATTGGCCAAGTACGGCTTTGGTCAGGGGCATCCTTTTGGCCCTGACCGCATGGATGCCTTTTGGTATGAGGCCCAAAGGCGGGGACTCGACCAGAAGGCATCTCTCTATCAGCCGGTCGCGGCGACAGAGGAGGATATCACTCGGTTCCATGCCCCGGAATACGTCGACTTCGTCCGAAGGCGCTCCCTCCAGGGGGGAGGATTCCTCGATTTCGGTGATACTCCCGCCTTCCCTGGGATCTTCGAAGCAGCGGCCTACGTCGTGGGCTCAGCCCTCGATGCAGTGGCCCGGATCATGCGTAACGAGTGCCGTTGCATCTTTATTCCGATCGCCGGTCTCCACCACGCACGACCTAACTCTGCTGCCGGCTTCTGCGTATTCAACGATTGCGGTGTCGCGATTGAGTCTCTAAAAAGGGACTATGGGCTTGAACGGATCGCCTATATCGATATCGATGCCCACCACGGGGACGGGGTCTTCTACAGCTTCGAGGCAGACCCCTCCGTTTGGATCGCTGACATCCATGAGGATGGGCGGAGCCTCTACCCAGGGACCGGTCGGGCTGATGAGACAGGTCGTGGTGACGCACGGGGAACCAAGCTCAACATCCCTTTACGTCCTCATGCGAACGATAACGACTTCCTGCGCGCTTGGGAACAGGTAGAGACCTTCTTGGAACAGGCCCAGCCGCAGTTCTTCTACCTCCAATGCGGCGCAGATAGCCTCGGGGGTGATCCACTAACGCACCTTGAGTTCTCCGCCGAAGCCCACCGCCATGCAGCCGCGCGGCTGCGCGTGCTGGCCGAGCGATACGCCCACGGGCGCCTCCTCGCCTGCGGTGGCGGGGGATATAACCGGTCGAACCTGGCTACCGCATGGTGTGCGGTGCTGGAAGGCCTCCTGGCATAGGCAGAAGACACGGCGCTACTCTCTCAACTCAAAGAGCACATCATGCAAAGGGAACACCTACGTCAGCTCCTCGAGGAGCAATGTCTTATCACCGACTCCCCCTTTATCCTCAGCACCGGTAGGGCTTCCTCTTTCTACTTTGACTGTAAAAGGGCCACCCTCCGAGGAGACCTGCTGAATCTCATTTCGGAGGCCTTCCTCGAAGAGATCGATCAGCTGCCCGAGCAGCCCGAGGCCCTTGGCGGACTCACTATGGGGGCAGATTTTATCACGGCGGCTGTCGTCCTATTGGCCCATCGCAAAGGGCGAGCGATACCCCGAGAGGGAGCGATTGTTCGGAAAGAGCCTAAACAGCACGGTACGCAAGGCTACATCGAAAACCCTTTGTCCGCCAGTACCCCAGTAGTCGTCATCGACGATGTCATTACCACAGGCAAATCCACCGAAGAGGCATGTCGTCGGTTCCTCGACCACGACTACAAAGTTGTCGGAATCATCGCCTTGATCGACCGCGAAGAGAGGGAAGTTGGAAGGCTTGAACGCACATACCACTGCCCGGTACGGGCAATCTTCCGTAAGAGGGACTTCCCCAGCCTGGTAATCAGCTAACCCGAACAAGCAGGGAGGAAGGGGGCGATCTCTTGAGCGATTTGCTCAACGACAGAAGTGGGATCTGGGGCCTGTGTGATCGGGCGTCCTACCACTAGATAGTCGGCCCCATCCCGGACAGCTTGTGCCGGGGTGCCAGGACGGAGTTGGTCCCCTGCTGAGGCACCGGATGGCCGGACCCCAGGGGTCACAATCACGAGATCTTCACCGAACTCTTGCCGCACAAGGGCTACCTCCTGCGGACTAGCCACGATACCATCGAAACCACACGTGTGGGCAAGCCGCGCCAGCCGGAGGGTATGAGCAGAAGGGTGCTCCGCTATACCCACAGCGGTTAGCTCGTGGGCATCCATGCTCGTAAGGACTGTGACCGCGAGTAAAAGGGGGCGTGGATATCTCTCCCGTACAGCCTCGCTGGCAGCCTCCAGGGCACTCGGGCCCGCACTCGCGTGAATAGTTACCATCCTGACCCCGAGCCCGGCAGCCGCAGCACAGCTTCCAGCAACAGTTGCAGGGATATCATGGAATTTCAGGTCGAGAAAGACCTCTCTCTCCCTGCCTTGAAGCCCGCGGACTATATCCGGACCAACAGCTGTAAAGAGCTGTTGACCTATCTTGACACGCCGCTGAGTGGGCGGTAAGTGCCCTAGAAGGGCCTCAACACCTGCCCAATCCGAGGTATCCAGTGCAGTGATGATATGATCGAATGCGGAGGCTACCACAAAGGACCAAGGTTCGCGGGGCTACCTGTGGCAAAGGACCCCAATCCTACTTCACCTTATTGCAGAGGGAGGGCTTTGTTGTGAAGAAGAGGGGTTACGAAGGCTAGCAAGCTCTTGCTCCAGCACCTCTGTGCGATGGCGCATACGCCGCAACTGCCAACGGCGGGAGAAAAACGGGATACCGACCACTAAGCCGCCCAATAGGATCCCGAGTGCGAAGACAGCAATCATAAGTAAGCTGAGGGGCACCGGCCCCAGATGCAATCCAAAGTAATAATCAAGTTCCACCGTCTGCATATTTTTAAGGGCGAAGCTAAACCCGATCACGAAAACGAGCAGAAAAAGCAAACCAATCAGGATACGCTTCACGGGTTCCCCTTTCTCAGTTACAGATAGATTAGGCTAACAGGAAGATCGTCCTCTAGATTGATTTAACCCTGATCGACCAATTCTCGAAGGCTCTTGCCCGCTCGAAAGTAGGGGACTTGTTTGGTAGGCACTTCTACGGGCTCACCAGTTTTCGGATTGCGCCCAGTGCGAGCTGCACGCGTTTTAGTGGTAAAGCTGCCAAAACCGCGTAACTCGATTCGCTCACCCGCTTCGATCTGCTCGGTGAGGAATTCGAGTAATGTGTTAATCGCCACTTCCGCATCCTTACGGTTCAAGTGCCCCAGCCGGAAGCAAATGCGGTCGATCAGCTCCGATTTGGTCATACAGCCTGGTACCTCTTCCAGCCAATGGTGAGACTCTCCGGCTTGCCCCTTGTTATCCGGAGTACAGGTAGAAATACTGTGGCCTTGGCCTCACCGTACTTATGAACCAACGGATCCAACTCATGGAGAACCACCTCCTTAACCATTGGTCCGCTGGGAACAACTCCTGTAATGGGACTTCCTTCCCCACTCCAGCTTCCTTGCGAAGCCAGTGCTCACTCGTGTGGAGATTACCAAGGGCATCTACTAAACCTTCCTTATACGCCTGCCGCCCAGAATATACCCGGCCATCAGCGAGCTTCCGTACCGCCTCACGATCCAAGGGGCGCTCCTTGGCCACAACCTTCACGAAATTTTGGTATAACTCATCGACCACTGACTGCAGATAGGCGCGGTCTTTTTTACTCATCTCGCGGAAAGGGGTACCGGCATCCTTATATGGCCCGGATTTGATGATCCGCGGTTCGATCCCAATCTTATCCAGTAGGGGCTCCAAGTTACTGCTAATCATAATCACCCCAATCGAACCGGTCAGCGTGGAGTCTAAGGCAAACAGGCGATCACCCCCTAGAGCCACCAGATAGCCACCGGAAGCAGCAACAGAACCCATCGACACAGCCACCGGTTTGCTCTCGGCCAAACGGCGTACGGCCCCGTAGATCTCTTCCGACGCCCCTACACCTCCTCCCGGGCTCTCGATTCGGAGCAAGGCCCCTTTGATCGCCTCATTCTCTTGGACCCTCTCCAAGAGATCCACCGTAGGTTTAGCAGATAGGATGGGCCCTTCGATATCGATGCGTGCTAAACGGGCCTCTGCAAAACCCCCTTTCCCAGTCCATACCCCAACCAGCCCGCTCGCGACAAGAAACAGAAGACCGCCAATAACCCAAGCGGTCTTCCGATTCCGAGTCCCGTCGGCTAAGGTTCCCCTACTCCTGCTCTTCATTCCCTTCTTTTTTTACCATCTGCTCTTTGAGAATCTCACCCAGGCTGGTGGTGCCTGTGGCGATACTCCTGTCCTGCTGAGTCTGGGGGGTTCGCTCACGTTGCTCTCTCTTCTCGTGCTCCCTTTCCTCTTTCTCCTTAATCGAAAGAGAAATCTGCCGATTCCGGCGATCGATACCTACAATCTCAGCCTCCACCGATTGGCCTGGAGACACCCGCTCACGCGCATCTTCTATTTGATCGGGGGAGAGATCTGCCGTCCGGATATAGCCCTCTACTTCTGGTTCAAGTTGGACCCGCACCCCTGTGGGTTCAACCTCCATCACCTCGCCTTCAACGACGCTTCCCTTGTCATGCTCCTCGACATATTTGGTGAACGGATCTTCAGCGAGCTGCTTGACCCCTAGACTAATGCGCTCCCGCTCTGGATCCATTGAGAGGACAATTGCCTCGATCTCTTCGCCTTTTTGGTACTGTCGAACGGCCTCCTCACCTGGGATAGTCCAAGAGAGATCCGAGAGATGCACCAAGCCATCGATCCCCCCTTCCAATCCAACAAAGAGGCCAAAATCGGTGATGCTCTTGATTACCCCCTTAACCCGATCCCCTTTGGTATGGGTCTCGGCGAACCTATCCCAAGGATTAGGCTGACACTGCTTCATGCCGAGGCTAATACGGCGACGCTCCTCATCAATATCGAGGATCATCACCTCAACCTCATCCCCTGAATTGACAATTCGGCTTGGGTGGACATTCTTATTGGTCCAATCCATCTCAGAGACGTGGACTAGTCCCTCCACCCCCTCTTCGAGTTCCACGAAGGCACCGTAATCGGTAATGTTGGTCACTCGGCCACTGACACGGCTTCCGATGGGGTACCGCTGGGGCAACCCTTCCCAGGGGTCTTCTGTAAGCTGTTTGAGTCCAAGGGAAATCCGTTCCCGCTCTTTGTCGAATTTAAGGATCTTGACCTCGATCTCGTCCCCAACTTGCAGCAATTCCGCCGGATCATTCACTCGTTTCCAAGCCATGTCCGTAATGTGCAGTAAGCCATCAAGGCCACCGAGATCGACAAAGGCACCGTAATCAGTCAGGTTCTTGACAACCCCTTTGACCGTTTGCCCCTCTTCGAGACGCTCCATAAGGGCTTGGCGTTCCTGCTGACGCTCTTCCTCGACGACAGCCCGTCGAGACACCACTGCGTTGTTGCGCGCCCGATCAAGCTTGATTACCTTGAAGTCGAGCTCTTTCCCCTCCAAATAGCTGGCATCTCGGACCGGACGAACATCCACGAGCGAACCTGGGAGGAAGGTGCGTATGCCGTTGATATCGACGGTATATCCCCCCTTGACCTTCCCCTGAAGTACACCCCGAACCGTCTCCTCTTGATTGTAGGCTTCCTCCAGGTCGTTCCAAGCACGTGCTCGCAAGGCCTTCTCACGTGACAAGCGGGTCTCACCAAAACCGTCATCCACGGTCTCCACACAGATCTCCACCCGATCACCCACGGAGATGGTGAGCTCACCGTTTTCATCCAAGAACTGCTCCATTGGGACCAACCCCTCCGACTTAAGGCCCGCATGGATGATCACTTCCTTCTCATCTATCCCGACGACCTCTCCAACCACGATCTCACCGGGGCTAACTCTGTCCTCCCGGAAGCTTTCCTCCAACAGTGAAGCAAAACTGGAATCGCCAGAAGGATGGTTGGTCGTCTCGGAATTGGTTTCAAGCATCGGTGTTCTATACTCCTCAAGAAAGGTTCAACCCCCGGACCCAACTACTTCGCCTCCTGAAGACGCTCATGCACCCAGTGCAGGACCTCAGCAAGGACAGTACCGAGGGGCATTTCCGTGGTATCGAGCACATAGGCCCTTGGGGAGGGTTTCAGCGGCGCCATAAACCGTTGTGTATCTCGCTCGTCCCGTTGATGTAACTCCTCCCGGATCTGCTCAAATGTAACATCAACCCCCTCCCCCCTCAACTGTTGATACCGTCTCCGAGCTCGTTCTTCCAAATCAGCCGATAAGAAGATCTGTATTGGGGCGTCCGGAAATACGACAGTGGCCATGTCACGACCATCGGCCACCAATCCAGGGGGCTGGCGAAAGCTCCGCTGCAGTTCGAGTAGGCCATCTCGGACAGGTTGCATAGCTGCTACCTTCGATGCAGCGTCGCTGATCTCTTGGCTCCGGAGGGCAGGGCCCACTGCCTCTCCGTTCACTCGGATCCGGGCCACCCCATTCGGACCATCAGGCTCGTAGTGGAGCTCGAGTCTACGGGCAAGCCTCCCTAAGGTCTCAGCCTCACGCGGCTCGATCTCGATCCCCTTTCGGAATGCGGCCCAAGCCACTGCCCGATAAAGTGCGCCGCTGTCGAGATAGTGCCAGCCCAACTCTCGGGCCAACAAGACCGCGAGGGTTCCCTTGCCACTGCCACTCGGACCGTCGATCGTGGCAACGGGAACACCTTCGACTGGCCTATTCAACATCCCCCCTCTCCCCGACCCCCTTCACTGCTACTCCGGCTTGTGAAGCTACTTCGAAAAAACCGGGGAATGAAGTGCTTATACCTGTGGCTCCCTCGATCCATATCGGCGCTTCGGCAGCGAGAGCTGCGATGGCGAATGCCATCGCCACTCGATGATCCCCGTATGCTTGCACTCGCCCGCCTTGCAGATATCCTCCTTCGATATCTAGGCCATCTTCACGAGGCTCGATCCGGATGCCCAGCCGGGCCAACCCCTCTGCCATCGCCTGGATGCGATCGCTCTCTTTCACCCGGAGTTCAGCTGCCCCCCGTAGCACGGTCCGGCCCTCGGCGACAGCCGCAGCTACAAAGAGGACCGGAAATTCATCGATGGCAAGAGGAACAAGCTCCTGGGGGATCTCGATTCCAATAAGAGGGCGGGAGACAACCCAGAGGTCGGCCACCGGTTCCCCACCCCACATACGCTCGTTCGTAACCCGAATCTCAGCCCCCATACGGCGCAGGATCTCGATGCACCCAGAACGAGTCGGATTGATACCCACATCCTTGATCGTCAGCTCCGCCCCCTCCACGATACAAGCCCCGACCATGAAGAAGACGGCTGAGGAAAGATCGCCGGGGATCCTCAAACGAGTCCCGATAAGCCGCCTCCCTCCAGGGACACAGATCGCGCTATCCAGACGCCGTACAGGATAAGCAAATGCCTCTAGCATCCGTTCTGTATGATCACGGGTGGGGACAGCTTCGGTGATGCACGTCTCCCCTTCAGCATAGAGTCCAGCCAATAGAAGGGCCGACTTGACCTGGGCAGACGGGACCGGCAGACGGTAATAGATTGCACGCAGCTGAGAGACTGGAAGCAAGGCGAATGGCGGTCGTCTTTCCCTCTCTTCACGGATCTCAACATGGGCACCCATTAAGGAGAGTGGCTCGGCAACTCGCCCCATGGGGCGCCTCCGTAGGCTCTCATCCCCGGTCAATTCAGTAGTGAAACGCTGGCCAGCCAACAATCCCGCCAACAAACGCATGGAGGTCCCGGAGTTACCGAGATCCAGCGGTCCATCCGGGGGGGAGAGACCGTGGAGACCGACCCCATGCACTACGACCTCACCCTCTTGAGGCCCCTCGATTTTGACGCTCATTCGCCGCAAGGCAGTGAGAGTCGCCAGGCAGTCTTCGCCAGCCAAGAAGCCACTTATACGAGTGACACCCTCGGCCAAAGCACCCAGTATGGCCGCCCGATGAGAAATTGATTTGTCGCCGGGGACCCTGAGCACGCCACTGGGAGGACTAGCGCGGCTTACTCGAAGTTCAGGACTTGAAGGGACCATTCGCTGAAACGCCTTCCTGCGGGCCAGGATCGGATGGAAGGGCTCGCCGCAGGTCACGTCCCCGCTGGAGGAAGGCCTCCACCGCCTGGGCATCTCGATTTTCAAGGGCGGTTCGCAGGTTGTGCAGCTGCACCTCGTAACATGCGAGGATATCTAGCAGAAAAGGAGCATTGTTTAGTGCAATATCCCGCCACATCACGGTATCACTCGCAGCGATTCGGGTCAGGTCGCGGAATCCTCCTGCCGCGAAAGGGCTTAGACGATCCTGCTCAGGAAGGGTACCAAAGGTATTTACCAAACTGTAAGCGAGCATATGGGGTAAATGACTCGTGACGGCCAAGATACGATCATGCTCCTCTGGCTGCATAAAGGCCACATAGCCCGCAATCTTTTTCCACATCCATTGGACGCGCTCTACCGCATACCTTGGGGTAGACTCGGTGGGGGTCAAGACACACAGGGCCCCTTCGAACAATTCAGGGAATGCAGCTTCAACACCGGAGTCTTCCGTCCCGGCTATAGGATGGCCCCCGACGAAGGGACTCTCTGCCCCCAAAATCCGACGCGCCTGCCCCTCAATACAGGCCTTTACACTACCTACATCGGTCACCACCGCAGTGGGATCGAGGCTTTCCCGAACCTCTTCCAAGACCGAGGCCGTCGATCCCACTGGGACAGCAATGACGACCAAGCCTGCCCCTTCGACGCCGCGGCTCACATCGTTCGTTCCCCAGTCAATCAGCCCCCGCTCCTGGGCGAGGGAAAGCCTTTCCGCTACCGTATCGATCCCCACCACCTCTTCGACTAGCCCACCTCGCCGCAACGCCCCTGCAAGTGAACCGCCAATGAGCCCGACGCCGATCACGGTCAGCCGCTGAATCGATCCCCCCTCCCTCACCTTGTCTAACACCCCCTTGCACGCGGATAAGAACCGAGCATTCGCACTCCGATCCCTTGTTGCTGGATCTCTGTCAGGGCCCGACTTACCGTGGGTTCTTCGCAGTGCCCTTCCATATCCAAAAAGAAGACATAATCCCAAAGGGCTCCGTACGTTGGCCGAGAAACGATTTTGGTCAGATTGACCCCAGCGTCAGCAAACGGCTTCAACATGTGGAGGAGGCTACCCGGGTGATTCGGTCCCGAGACCAGAACCGAAGTCTTATCACGGCCAGAAGCTTGGGCTATTTCAGTACCGATGACCACGAAACGAGTCGTGTTATCCGGGTCATCCTCCACTCCACGCACCAGGATCGGCAGTCGATACCGCCGTGCAGCCACCTCACCCGCAATGGCCCCTCCCCGAGGATCATCGGCGGATAGGCGAGCAGCCTCCCCGTTGCTTGTGACTTCGACCAGCTCTAAATCCGGTAGATGCTCGGCCAACCACTCCCTACATTGGGCGCGAGTCTGCGGATGGATATAAAGGCGTTCGATATCCAAGAGATTCGGGGCCAAACTCATCAGATGGTGCTCTATACGGAGAGCGACCTCACCACAGATCTGCAGATCTGAGTGCATCAATTGATCAAGGGTCGAGTTGATCGACCCTTGGTTCGAGTTCTCCATTGGAACAACCCCATAATCAGCTCGGTCCGCTTGCACTTCCCGAAAGACCTCCCGAATAGTCCGCACCGGACAACCTTCTACGGAATGGCCAAACTGTAGCAAAACTGCGGAGTGGCTAAACGAGGCTTCAGGGCCCAAATAGGCGATGCATAAGCGCTGTTCCAAGGCCAAGCAGCTTGAGATGAGCTCCCGGAATAACCGGATCATGGCCTCATCCGACAAGGGTCCGGTATTACGCTCAACAACCTGGTCTAAGATCCAAGTCTCACGAGCAGGTTGATAAAAGCTCTCACCCGTGGCCTCTTTGAGACGGCCTACCTCCAAAACAAGCGAAGCACGCCGATTGATAAGACGCTGGAGCTCACTATCGACTGCGTCGATCTCGTAGCGCAATTCCTCCTGGCGCGTGTAAACCTGCTTGTTTCCCTGATCCACTTGAAGCCTACCCACCCTGTACGTAGTGGCTCTTGTTAAGAATACCGCCAGAGGGCCCTTCTCTCACCAGCGGCATTAAGCCCCAGTTAAGCTGAACGCGCCGAGTTGACCCCATTATACCGGTACTGGGTCACACTACACGAGTCTCCAGCTTACCCCGAAGGCGCCGAATCCCCCCCATTATCGCCGCCGGACTCCTCGACCCGAGCAGCCCCAACCACCCCCTCGCCTTTGGCAAGATCGATCAGCCGTACCCCTTGGGTATTGCGTCCAAGCCGAGGGATCCCAGCGACGGGGATCCGGATCAAGTTCCCTTGGGAGGTCACTAGCATGACTTCATCCTGCTCCTGAACCAATCGCAGACTCACCACACGGCCATTACGGGCAGAAGGCTTAATGGTCAAGATACCGTGACCGCCGCGTTTCTGAGAGCGATACTCGGTCAACTCAGTCCGCTTACCATACCCGTTTTGGGTCACAGTCAATACCTCCCAGCCAGTCTGGACCACTTGCAGGGCGATGACCTGGCTACCCTTTTCCACCTCCATGGCACGTACCCCGCTGGCAGAGCGTCCCATAGGTCGCACCTCGTCCTCCTTGAAGCGGATCGCCTTACCACAGTCGGTGGCCAGTAATACCTCGTCCTTCCCTAAGGTGATCCGAGCTCCTACCAGGCTCTCTCCCGGGCTGAGCTTCATGGCGATGATCCCTGTCTTGCGGGATCGAGAGAAATTCATCAAGTCGGTCCGCTTGATGATGCCTCTCGAAGTCACCATCACTACATAACGACCTTCCTCGAAGGTGTCTACTGGTAAAACCGTCGAGATTCGCTCTCCGGTATCAAGGGGAAGGAGATTGACGATCGCCTTCCCTCGAGCGGATCGTCCAGCTTCTGGGAGTTCATAGACCTTGAGCCAGTACACCTTACCGAAGGTGGAGAAACACAGGATGTGCTGATGGGTTGAAGCGACGAATAGCCGCTCAACGAAGTCCTCCGCATCCCGCATGACGGTCGCGGTCTTGCCTTTACCCCCACGGCGCTGGGCACGATAGCTCGACAGCGGTTGGCGCTTGATATATCCTGATTGGGTTAGCGTAACGACCATCTCCTCTTCAGGGACCAGGTCCTCCAGTTTTAACTCCACAGCCGCGTCGCGAATCTCTGTGCGGCGGGCATCAGCAAATTGATCACGGACCTCATAGAGCTCATCCCGGATGACCTGGACCAAACGTGGTTCAGAGTGCAAGATATCCAGTAGGTCGTCGAGCCGATCCAGCACTTCTTCGAAGTGGTGGACCACCTTATCCCGCTCCAACCCGGTCAACCGGTGCAACCGCATATCCAGGATCGATTGCGCCTGCTCTGGCGAGAGCCTATAGCCTTCCTCGATTAAACCGAATCCTGGCTCCGTATACCCAGCTACTGTAGTGGCTCGGCGGACCAATGCTTCTACCCCCCCAGGCTCCCAGATCCTCTCTGTCAAATCCTGCTTGGCAGTAGTGGGATCCTTGGCCTGGCGAATGAGAGTAATGATCGGATCGAGGTTGGCTAGGGCAACCGCGAGCCCCTCTAGGGCATGGGCCCGCTTTCGGGCCTGTTGCAGTTCGTAGAGGGTACGGCGTGTGACAACCCCCCGGCGGTGGAGGAGAAAGGCCTCCAAGAGCTCTCTTAGATTGAGGGTACGAGGTTGACCCTGATCGAGGGCGAGAAGCATAACCCCAAAGGTGGTCTCCAACTGGGTATGCTTGTATAGGTTATTCAGGACAATATCGGGTTCCTCGCCACGCTTGAGCTCAATCACCACGCGAATGCCATCCTTGTCAGATTCATCACGCAGATCGCTAATCCCTTCGAGCTGTCGCTCTTTGACCAGATCGGCGATCTTCTCTATCAAGCGGGCCTTGTTAACGAGGTATGGGAGCTCATGGATTACTAGCCACTGCCGCCCTTTGTGTTCCTCAGTCCGGACTCGCCCACGCACCCAGATGGAGCCGCGCCCAGTCTGGTATGCCGAATGAATCCCCGCACGGCCGTTGATTACCCCGGCAGTTGGGAAATCGGGCCCTGGAATATAGGCCATTAAGTCATTGACAGTGGACTCGGGCCGATCAAGCAACGCGAGGCAGGCATCGATCACCTCACCGAGGTTGTGGGGTGGAATATTGGTGGCCATGCCGACGGCGATCCCAGCTGCACCGTTGACGAGCAGATTGGGGACCCGTGATGGAAGGATCATCGGTTCGGTCTCGGCGCCGTCATAGTTGGGCATGAAGTCGACCGTCTCCCGGTCGATATCCGTTAGTAGCTCATGGGCCAGCCGCGTCATCCGCACTTCGGTATAACGCATGGCGGCGGCATTATCCCCATCGATGGAGCCAAAGTTCCCTTGCCCGTCTACAAGGGGGTAACGCATTGAGAAGTCCTGGGCCAAGCGCACGATCGTATCGTAGACCGCTGCATCCCCGTGGGGGTGGTATTTACCAATTACATCCCCAACGATTCGGGCGGACTTTTTATACGGCTTATTCCAATCATTGCTGAGGGTATGCATCGCATAGAGGACCCGCCGATGGACTGGTTTGAGCCCGTCTCGAACATCTGGAAGCGCCCTTCCGACGATGACACTCATCGCGTAATCGAGGTAAGATTGGCGCATCTCCTCTTCGAGGTTCACGGGCAGCATCTCTTTGGCAAATTCGTCCATCTTGACCTCTTCTTCCCTCTTTAGCTTAATTAATCCATATGGCGCCTAAGCCACTTTATGGCGCCTAAGTCGCTTTGTCATAAGAGGCAATCGCAATTGGAAGTAAATGCCGAGAAATAACTTAATAATTTTTTATAATTTTTGATTTTAATATAATTCTGAAGAAAAATTCAATTATATTAAGTTTTGTCTTTCCGACAGGCCTTCGAAGGTTTGATATGGCCCTACTCGACAGGGATGAGCTAGAGAAATTCGAACAGCTAGCGGATCGGTGGTGGGATCCAGAAGGGGAGTTCAAACCTCTCCACCAGATTCAGCCGCTCCGCCTCGACTATATTCAAGGTATTGTGAGACTTGAAGGGTGTCGAGTACTCGATGTCGGTTGTGGTGGAGGCATACTTGCAGAAGGTTTAGCGGAGGCCGGATCACAAGTGGTCGGCCTCGATCCTGGAGAACAGGCCATTCAAGCCGCTCGGGTCCATCTCCAAGTCAGCCAGCTCCCCATTGAATACCGCCAGGGAACAGTAGCAGACCTCCTCGGGACGGAAGACGCTACCTTCGACGTAATCACCTGTCTGGAGGTTTTGGAGCACGTTCCCGAACCGGGAAAGTTGCTCAAAGAGTGCACACGCCTCCTCAAGCCGGGAGGAGTGCTCTTTGTGGCAACTCTTAACCGCACCGTCCGCTCCTACCTATTTGCCATTATTGGGGCTGAATATATACTCGGAATGCTCCCTCGGGGGACTCACCAATGGAGTCGGTTTATTCGCCCAGGTGAGATGGAGACCTATATGCGTCAAGCCTGCTTGATCCCCGAGGGGCTATGTGGGATCACCTATAATCCCCTGAACGATTCCTTTCACTTGAGTCGGGATCTCGCTGTGAACTACCTAGGCTACGCCCGCAGACCAAAAGATATATCATGAACCCCAACTTGCAGAGACTCCAACCGTATCCTTTCGAGCGTCTTCATTCTCTCCTGCAAGGGCTTCATGCCCCCTCCGACCGAAGCCCCATCAATTTAGGCATTGGGCAGCCCCAACAACCCCCCCCTGAATTTGTCCTACAAACAGTCGAACGCCACCGAAACGAATTTGGCCGTTACCCAACCACTGCGGGGACCCGCCAGCTCCAAGAGGCATGCTGTGCATGGGCCATTCGTCGCTTTCAACTTCCAGAGGCGAGCTTGGTACCAGGCCATAACCTCATCCCGGTTAATGGTACGCGAGAAGCCCTATTTGGGATTGCTCAGGCCTTGGTGGGGGAAAAGCCCGCTGGGCAGGTCGCAATGCCTAACCCCTTCTACCAGATCTATGAGGGCGCCACCCTGGCCGCAGGTGCCCGTCCCGTCTACGTCGCACGGGATCCAGAGACCAGTCTGCCAGACCTGACCACCCTACCAGAGACCACCCTAGCGCGCTTGGAGCTGGTCTACATCTGCTCCCCAGATAATCCCACCGGGGCTGTCATGCCCGTACATGAGTATCATCGGCTCTTGGAACTGGCCGACCGTTACGGCTTCGCTATCGCCGCCGATGAGTGCTATTCGGAGATCTACCCAGAAGAATCGGGCCCACCACCTGGGTTGCTGGAAGTAGCCGCTCAAAAAGGACGAACAGACTATCATCGCTGTCTCGTTTTCCACAGCCTATCTAAGCGCTCCAATCTACCCGGATTGCGCTCCGGATTTGTCGCAGGGGATAGCTCACTGATCCAGACCTTCCTACGACTCCGCACCTACATGGGCAACACCTTGCCTACCCCCCTCCAGGCGGCTGCTGCGGCCGCCTGGGGGGACGAGACCCATGTGGAGACCAACCGTAATGCCTATCGGGAGCGTTTTGATCGCGTCTTGGAGATCCTAAAACCGACTCTAGGGGTCAGCCGACCAGCGGGGGGCTTCTACCTCTGGCCCCAAGTACCGGGTGGCGGTGAATGGTTTGCCACCGCCCTCTATACTCGGGAGAATCTTGTTACGCTACCAGGTGCCTATTTGAGCCGTACAATAACCGGGAAGAATCCAGGGGAGCCCCACATCCGTATCGCCTTGGTTGATGAGCTGACCCGATGTGTTGAAGCAGCCCAGCGCATCCGCCGCGTGGTGGCTGACCCAGGCTAACCCGTGTCGTCACACCTCGAGAGACCCAGACGATTGGAGCCGATCTAACAGCATAGTGAGGAGCATTTTACCGATGGAGAACACTCAGGCTGTAATTGAAGAGGCCTTTGAACGGCGTACCGAGATCCGTCCAGAGACTGTTGACCCGGATGTTGCCCGCGCCGTTGAGGAAGCGCTTGGCTTACTCGAGCGCGGCGAGGCACGAGTCGCAGAGGAACACAATGGCGAATGGGTTGTTAACGAGTGGTTGAAGAAGGCGGTCCTCGTCTCCTTTCGGGTCTATGGGAACCAGCTAGTCCGCGGTGGAGAGACCAATTATTACGATAAGGTTCCCCTCAGATATGCACAGTACGGCCATACCGATTTCGTACGTCAAGGCGCCCGTGTCGTGCCTCCAGCGACCGTGCGGCGGGGAGCCTACATCGCATCCGGCGTGGTCCTGATGCCCTCCTATTGCAATATTGGCGCCTACGTAGACGAAGGCACCATGGTGGATACGTGGGCCACCGTAGGTTCCTGCGCCCAAATCGGTAAGAATGTTCACCTCTCTGGAGGCGCTGGCCTCGGTGGGGTCCTCGAACCACTTCAGGCCCAACCAGTTATCATCGAGGATGAGGTCTTTATTGGGGCCCGATCTGAAGTGGCTGAGGGGGTTCGGGTGGAGCGGGGTGCAGTCCTAGCAATGGGGGTCTACCTCGGCCAATCTACCCGGATCTATAACCGCCAGACAGGGGAGATCCTCCGAGGTCATGTACCAGCCAATTCAGTTGTGGTCCCGGGGACCCTACCCGCCTCAGATGGCAGCCATAGCCTCTACTGCGCTGTGATTGTCAAGCAGATCGATGCTGGAACGCGCGCCAAAACCTCAGTCAACACACTCCTTCGCGACGCTTGAGTGAAGACTATGTCTAGCAAGGCCGTCGAACTCGCCCAAACCCTGCTCGCCATCCCCTCAGTGACCCCCGACCAAGGGGCGGGACTCCTCCCCATTCGGGAACGCCTAGAAACACTTGGCTTCGAGACCGAGGATATGACAAGTGCAGGTGTGGCCAATCTCTACGCACGGCTTGGAACCGGCAGACCTGCAATCGCCTTTTTGGGGCACACCGATGTGGTCCCAATCGGAGATGAAGCCGTCTGGAGCTATCCCCCTTTTGAGCCAAGCCTGGAGGATGGCTACCTCTACGCCCGCGGTGCCGCCGATATGAAGGGTGCCATAGCGGCCTTTCTAGTCGCAGTTGAAGCCCTACTTGAGGGCCATTCAGAACCGCAAGGGAGCCTTATCCTCCTGATTACCGGAGATGAGGAAGGTCCAGCGATCCACGGGACTCGGATCATGATCGAACGCCTTCAGGCACGTAATGAGACGATCGATTATTGCCTGGTCGGTGAACCCTCTTGTGAAGTGGTCTTGGGCGATACGATCAAGAACGGCCGTCGCGGCTCACTCACCGGAGAACTCTCTGTCTTGGGTACTCAAGGCCACGTTGCCTATCCCCATCACGCAGATAACCCGATCCACAGGGCCCTTCCCGTACTCACCGAGCTTATCCGAACCCAGTTCGACACCGGGAACGCCTCTTTCCCTCCAACCAGCTTCCAGATCGCCAATCTCCATGCCGGAACTGGTGCCCATAATGTCATTCCTGGGCGACTGGAGGCCCAATTCAACTTTCGCTTCGGGACTGCCAATACCGCGGATTCCCTCCAGGACATCGTGCGCAATACCCTAGATGCGGCTGGCCTCAAGTATGAGCTCCATTGGCATAGCCACGGTGACCCTTTTCTGACCGAACCAGGGCGGTTGACAGATGCCCTGCTCTCGGCTATTCGAGATGTCACCGGGTTCGAGGGCAAGCTCTCTACTGCTGGCGGGACCTCTGATGGTCGCTATGTCGCCCCAACAGGGGCCCAGGTCGCCGAGTTCGGCTTCCTAAATCAGACAATCCATCAAGTGGACGAACGGGTCGCTGTCGCCGACCTTGAGCAATTGGTGCGAATTTATCGAATCACTCTAGAGCGATTACTATGCCATTGAGATTTCCGCCTTCTGCCAAGGCAGCGCACGCTGTCATCCAGCAAAGTCCCTGTCTAACTTGGAAATCGCCAATAGAGCCCATCTTCTGACCGTATATCATGAGTCCTCAGCGTGACTCTGGCCGCCCTCCCATCGGCGAGCAGATACCGATCCAGCTCAAGCGCCTTGCTCGCAACGAGCAACTCATCCTCTCTCTGTTGGCAGCGATCCTTGGTGCGATGGCCGGTCTCTCAGCAATCGCCTTCCGTATGGCGATCACCGGGGTGCAATGGGTTGCCCTCGGCTTCACCAGCGAAACTGTAGCGAGCCAAGCAACGGGCCTTCCCTGGTGGCGCCTGCTGTTCGCGCCCACTACCGGCGGTCTACTCCTCGGGCTCTTTGTCTACTTCCTTATGCCAGGACGCCGGCCGCAAGGGGTAGCCCAGGTCATTGAGGCCAACGCCTTGAGCGGTGGCCACATGTCACTGGTGACTGGCCTCAAATCAGCGCTGGTCAACGCTGCCTCGATCGGTGTCGGAGCCTCGGTGGGCCGGGAAGGACCTGTAGTCCACCTTGGAGCGAGCCTTGGCTCTTGGCTATCTCAGCGTCTGCGGTTAACGCGCATAGCCTCCCGGACCCTGCTCGGGTGTGGCATAGCAGCAACGGTCGCTACCTCTTTCAATGCCCCGATCGCTGGTGCGTTCTTCGCCCTCGAAGTAGTTCTCGGCCATTATAGGCTCTCCGCCTTTGCCCCCATCGTTATCGCCTCAGTCACAGGGACCATCGTCAGCCGCACTTACTACGGAGACCATCCCGCCTTCGTGCTCCCGGAACTCTATGGGATTACCTCCTTCTTAGAATTTCCGGCCTTTGCACTTCTCGGAATTATCAGCGCCATCGCCGCAATTTTGTTTATGCACACAGTGATGTTTTGCGAGGACCTGTTCGATCGCCTCAAGCTACCTCCCTGGAGCCGACCGGCGATTGCCGGACTCGCGGTCGGGGTTATTGCTCTCGCCGGCTTTCCCCATGTACTTGGGGTTGGCTATGAGGCAACTGACTCAGCTCTCTCTGAACTCTACCCACTCTGGCTCCTGCTCGCCCTTATCGTCCTCAAGACAGCAGCGACTGCCCTCTGCCTTGGCAGTGGTTTCGGGGGCGGGGTCTTTTCACCATCACTCTTCTTAGGGGCTATGGTCGGGGGCGCCTACGGGGTCATTGCCACCAGTGCCTTTCCTGACCTCTCTTCGGGTTATGGGACCTACACAATTATCGGTATGGGCGCGGTTGCCGGCGCCATTCTGGGAGCACCCATCTCCACGATCTTGATGATCTTTGAACTCACCGGGGATTATGCAGTCACCATCGCCGTGATGATCGCTACAGTAATTGCCAGTGCAGTCACCCAGCTAGGACATGGCCGCTCGTTCTTTGCTTGGCAGCTCGAACGTCTCGGTGTCACTATCGAGAGTGGTCGAAATTTGGATTGGGAGAGATCGACCCTTCGAATCGACCAGTTGATAGACACCAACTATGAGACAATACACCCCAACACTCCGATTAACACGGCGCGTGAGCGCTTGGTCACAGCACCGGGAGGTGAACTTCTGGTGGTTACCGACACCGGGCATCTAACCGGAACCCTTACCCTGCAGGACCTCGCTGAGGCGTCCTCCGAGACCTGCCGTAATCCGCATCTGATGGTCGCCGAAGTTGCGCGTCGAGACCCCCCCCTACTCGAACTCAACGACGATCTAGGGCGTGCAGTGACCCTCTTCAGGAGGTCAGGCAAAGCCCACTTACCCGTTGTGACCGATCGGGAGACCCTCTATCCTGTCGGTTTCCTCTACGCACATGCCGTAATGACCGCCTCTTACCCGGGTCACAACTAGCCCTGAGAGTCCCCTCCTGAAACAAAGCGGTCATCTGATGATCCGCTGCATTGAGGTAACGGACAGTCTTGATGGCCCAACAAGGAAGGCTGGAGAAGAAGAGATCGAAGGAGAACAACCAAAGTGCTGAGCTGGTCACTACCAGCCGGTTGTGGGGCTTGGATCAACGTAGCAGGCAATAGAGGTAGGGACTTTAGCCTAAGAGGGCAGTCACCATTGCACCTAATGTAATCAAGGTGATGACACCGCCAACCAAGATCCAACCCACTAAGGAAATCGCGCGCAACGTCGGCCTGTCGAAGGCCGTCACTGGAGATAAGGTGACTTGGATAATGGGGACAATGACCGCTTGGGCTATCCGATCTCCACAGGCTATACAGAAGTCCGTGGGACCATGATTCACCAACCCCACCACCACTTCGTCACCGAAACCATCGCCTACCTTCTCAGGCGAATTGAGAACGGTCACCCCAGGTTGTGCCGCCAAACCCACATGGGGACGGATTTGGAGCTCATATCCTGATGGCACAGCGACGGCGATACCTGTCGGAATCGTCGCGCTCTCCCCCGGAGAGACTGTCACCCGCGGTACAGGGATTGCAGCGCGTAGATCGACCCCCTTAGACAGGGAGGTACGGTGGTCCGGTAATTCAAAGTGCTCAGGGTAGCTCGCCGCCACACCCATACGTTGGACTGGGACTGGGATGAATTCACCTACACCGATTTGCTGCACCATGATCCGTTGGCTCATGGACACCTCCTGGTAGCGATCCGCAGACCGCCCCTCAAAAATCAACCTCTATCCAAAATCACCCACCTTTTTACATCCCTGTAATTAAGACCTGACGGACTGACGAGGGTTCAATCCCAGTCCATCATTGCCCTTGACTTATCACTTCGGCTGGACCCAGGACTGGGATCCCACCTGTATCAGTAGCCCGTTGCCCAATCCGGGCCCGCATAGTTTTCAAAGCGAGCACACTTACTAAGAAAAGTCAAATGGACAACACCAGTCGGACCGTTCCTCTGTTTACCGATGATCAGGTCCGCCCGGCCCTGAACCTCTGGATTCTCCGGTTGGTACATTTCTTCCCGATGGATGAATATAACCACATCGGCATCTTGCTCAATCGCCCCCGAGTTATGGCTCACGATACCGTCGGCAAGCCACGAAGTGGGCCCTGGAACACTGAGGTCATAGACCTCCTCCTCTCCATCGGACTCGAGTCCGATAACTCGATCCCAGAGCAACTCACCCCCCTCTCCAGCCGGTTGACCCACTCTCGGCCACGGCGAGACCGCCACACTGTCTCCCAGACTAAGCCGATCAACCCGGCACCAGCCATTCTCCCCGAGCAATTGATGACCATGACTCGTACGGAGCCAACGGCCACTCGCAAGATGGAGGGCCAATACCGGCCTGGCCCCGACCCGCCAAACCTGATTGCTCGCAGCAGGCCTCAGTCGACCCTGGGAGGTTACGGCAATGACCTCCGGTGTGGTCCCGACTAGCTCGCGAACAGGTCGCCGCTGACCATCACTCAACACAACAGGGGTTTCTCCGGTAACGCACTCTCGCAGATCAGACATCTTAGGCCATTCCTGACGCTGTTCCGGTCTGCGGCTAAGCTGAGAGAGCGCGATCACCGGGACGTCTAACTCTCGGGCTAAGGCTTTCAACGAGCGCGAGATCTCGGAGATCTCCACGGTACGATTTTCCGTTGTCCCTGCCCCATGCATGAGTTGGAGGTAATCGACAATCACCAGACCGAGACCCTGTGCGCGTTTGAGCCGACGGCAGCGGGCCCGGAGCTCGATCGGCCCTAGCGCGGAGGTGTCGTCGATGAACATGGGTGCCTCGGAGAGCTCGCCTACTGCCTTGGTCAGCTTGGGCCAATCCTCATCATGCAGATTGCCATTCCGCATCCTTTGGGCGTCAATGCGGGCACGTGACGCCAACAGCCGCATCGTGAGCTGCTCGCAGGGCATCTCCAGGCTAAAGAGGGCCACTGGTGCGCGGCTGTTCACACAGACGTGTTCCGCCATATTCAGTACGAAGGCAGTTTTCCCCATGCTCGGGCGTCCAGCAACGATGATTAGATCCGCACTCTGGAGGCCTGAGGTCCGCTCATCGAGATCTTCAAACCCGGTTGGGAGGCCTGTTAGAGGGGTGTCAAGCTGGAACAGCTCATCAAGGCGCTCGACACTTTCACGGAGCAGGTCACGCAGGGGAGTAAACTCGCTTCGACGCTGTTTAGTCTGGTCTGCGATACGAAAGATGCGTTGTTCGGCAAGATCGAGGATATCAGCGACGGAGCTCTCTCCCGGACGGAAGGCATCTTCCGAGATCTCTCCGGCCGCCTGGATAAGGGCACGTAATATAGACCGCTCGCGAACTGCTCGGGCGTAATGGGTAATGTTGGCTGTTGTAGGAGTACTGTTCGCTAGAGAGGCCAAATAAGCGGCCCCGCCGACCGTGTCGAGATCTCCCTGCCGTTCCAAAAGATCAGAAACTGTAACAATGTCTACAGGCTGCTGTTGCGCGGTAAGCTGGCCTGCAACCTCGAAAATCAGCCGGTGATCATGGCGATAAAAGTCCTCCGCACCAATGAGGTCAGCCACACGATCCCAAGCCTGATCATCGATTAGTAGCCCCCCGAGTACCGATTGCTCAGCCTCAATGGAGTGAGGGGGGACCTTGAGATCCTCCGGCGTCTCCAACGTTATTTTTCCCTCACATTTGCGGGGAACACCTATATACCGGCTACTGAGACGGTAATCTCGACCGTTACATCGGGATGGAGACGGACCTGTACGGTATGCTCACCGACCTCCTTGATCGAACCATGCGGTAAAAGCACTGCCCCGCGGTCGATCTCGAACCCCTGCTCCTTCAAGGCCTCTGCAATGTCGGCATGGGAGACCGAGCCGAATAAGCGGCCTGCCTCAGCCATGCGGCGTTCCATTTGGAGCGTGGTTCCAGCGATCTGCTCACCCACGGCTTGATAGTGGTTTAAGAGCTCCTGTTGACGTGCCTCATACGCCTTACGCCGGGCTTCAAACCGAGCTCGATTGGACTTGGTAGCAGGAAGGGCCTTCTCCTTCGGCAGCAAGTAGTTGCGTGCATACCCCGGAGCGACATCCACCACTTCTCCCAGACTGCCTAAGTTCTCCATCTTCTCGAGCAGGATGACTTCCATCCCCTACCCCCTCTCTCAGCCTATCCAGAGGCATCTACATATCCGACCTGGCCGGAGTTTCAAAAGTTTGTGTGGAACACATTACGAAATCGGGCGTGGCGGGCCTATCGACTTCCTATGCGGCTAACACAAAAATGTAAAGAGACAGAGATCCCCTAACGAAACGAGATCTAGAGGGAATCAACGTTAGACTGCTCAGCCCTTTAGGCTACCTAATGCCCCCAATCCTATTGGGTTGTGAATGGTAGCAACGCCATATAGCGGGCCTGCTTGATAACCTTCGCCAAACGCCGCTGATGACTGCTACAGACCCCCGTTATACGGCTAGGCACGATCTTGCCCTGCTCAGAAACGTACCGTTCCAGGGTCTTTAAGTCCTTGTAATCAATTTCGTCGATGCTTTGGGCCACCTTACGCTTACGATAGTTCGACTTTGCCATGGACAACCTCCTAGGAGTGTTCACGTCATTCTGTAGCACCTGGGCATAGGATGGTCGCATGGAGCTCGATCCGTCCAAAGCTTGGATCCTCCTGGGCATGCCCTTTCCGAACCCGCTGGACAAGCACACCCTCCACTCGACAACAGTCTCCGATGCGAAAGGTGCGGGCCTGCTCGACCAGATCCTCTCCCAAGGCAGCGACGGTGATTCGGCAGTGGACTACCCGATCGAGTCCAGCAATAGGCCTTTTAGAACGGTGTTCTAATCGGAACCGGGTAACCGGTAATCCCGCGGGTGTTGTTCTTTCCTCCATACCTGGGAGGATTATCCCCTCGAGTTGAACCTGATTGGCCGGTTCCACTCTGTCAGCCCTTCAGATCCAATCTCGATCCCTATACTACCTCCTTTTCCCTCCTCTTCATCTTATAGATCGGGCTAGGCCCTTGAGGGGGACCCTTCGTGCGGAGGATCAAGTGCCGCAAGACCGAGTCATTGAAGCGAAAGGATTCAACGAGCTCATCGAGCTCCCCTGGATCACATTCCACATTCAGGAGGACGTAGTGGCCTTTGTTGACCTTCTGAATCGGGTAGGCCAATTTACGCCGTCCCCAATCCTCCTCGCGGTGGATCTGCCCACCATTACGTGTCAATAACTCCTTATACTTTTCAACTAACGGCTCGACCTGATTACTCTGTTCCGGATGGACGATAAATAGGATCTCGTAATGGTTCACGGTCACCTTTCCTTGCCATGGCTGCAATCTCACATGCCCTCCAGGTGGCCCAATTGTAGGGCTGATCAATGGGACCCTGCAATCCTAACTCACTTGGAGTCATTTGGCTGATGGCCGACTCCTCCCGCCGCTGCCCTGGATAGCTCGTTGGCGAACAGTCTCAAACAAGACGACCCCGGAGGCGACTGAGACATTTAAATTCGCTATCCCTGCCCCCATCGGGATCCGAACTAGAAGGTCGCATTTCCGGGCAGTCAAGGCCCGGATCCCTGTCTCCTCTGACCCCAAGACCCAGATCACCGGCTGGCAAAGATCCGGGGTATACCAAAGCTGTGGGGCTTGGTCATCAGTACCGATAACGGAAATACCATAGCCCTGTAACGCTGTTAGGGCACGGGCCAAGTTGGTAACCTGGACAATTGGAATCGCTTCGGCGGCTCCGCTAGCGACTTTACGAACTGTCGCATTAAGCGGGGCGCTACGATGGGCTGGAATCACAACCGCATCGACCCCAGCCGCTGCAGCAGTGCGCAGGCAAGCGCCCAGATTCCGAGGATCTGTCACCTGGTCGAGAGCCAACAGGCAGGCCGCTGAGGGGAGGCAAGCAATCCGATCCCATAAGGCCCCCTCATCCCAAGTCTGGAGGGAGGCTATGCGAGCCACCACTCCTTGGTGGCGACCGCCCTGACTGCGGCGATCTAGATCCTCTCTTGGGACCCAACGGACCCGAATGCCCTTCTCTCGAGCACTACGAGCCAACCTAGCCAAGCGTCGACCATGCCACCCTTTGGCCAAACGCACCTCGACCAAAGGAGTAGCACTCTCGAGCGCAGCGGAAACAGCGTGGATTCCGTATACGTGGTGGTTTTCGTCTCCGCTCACTACACTTCTAAATTCGAAGATCTCAAGCAGTCAGTTAGGTTTTGGACTGACCTATCTCGTCTGGGGCCTTGATGAGGGCAAGATCGATCTTGAGCTCCTCGATATCCACCCGAGTCACCTGGACCTGCACGGGATCAGCCAATTGGTACACACGATGGGTTCGTTCTCCTTGGAGCTTATGGTGGACAGGGTCGAAATGGTAGTAGTCATCTTCCAGATTGCTCACATGGACCAGGCCTTCCGTGTAAACCCCTGCCAATTCAACAAAGATCCCGAAGCCCGTTACCCCAGAGATAATGCCCTCATAGCTCTCACCAAGATGGTCCTGCATATACTGGCACTTCATCCAGTCGATCACTTCCCGCTCGGCGTCTTCGGACTGACGTTCGGTTGTCGAGGTATGTTCTCCAATCTTGGCAAGATTGTTCCGAAACGCCGCCTTGGCCTCCTCCTTGACGCGGCGACCGGACAGTAGGTCCTTTATCCTGCGATGCACCACCAGGTCCGGATAACGCCGGATAGGTGAAGTAAAGTGCGTATAGGAGGGATAGCTTAAGCCGAAGTGACCCTTATTCTCCGGATTATAATGGGCCTGTTTCAGGGATCGCAGCATAATGAATTCCAGAAGATGGGCATCGCGGCGCATACGTGCTTGCTCTAGGACCCGGCAAAATGCTTTAGGGGACGGCGGATCCTCATGGCCGAGGTCCAATCCCACAGCCTTCAAGAAATCGCGCAGCTTGTCCAGCTTCTCCTCAGACGGGGGCTCATGGACTCGATACAGGACCGGTTCCTTCAGTTTATCAAAGAGCTGGGCAGCACTCTCGTTAGCGGCTAGCATGCACTCTTCAATCAAACGGTGTGCCTCCCGTCGCTCATACGGTACGATCGTCTCGATCCGGTTGTCCTCGCCAAACACCACCTTGGTCTCTACCCCCTCGAATTCCAGGGCTCCGCGCTGGACCCGGGCATGGTGCAAATATCGGTAGAGTGCATAGAGGATCTCCAGGTGAGGTACGAGAGCGGCGAATTCGGATCGGACGGTCTCATCTCCGTCTTCCATCATCGCTGCCACCTGGTGATAGGTCAGGCGAGCATGAGAGTGCATCACGGCCTCAAAGAAGCGATATTGCTCTACCTCTCCCTGGTTATCGATATGCATTTCGCAAGCGAGTACGAATCGATCTACACCTGGATTCAGAGAGCAGATTCCATTGGACAGCGCTTCAGGGAGCATCGGGACGACGCGGTTTGGGAAGTAGGTCGAATTGCCCCGACGATAGGCCTCTTTATCCAAGTGGGAATCGCGAGCGACATAGTAAGAGACATCGGCAATCGCCACGATGAGGCGGAACCCCTCACCGATCCGCTCTGCGAAGACGGCGTCGTCGAAGTCTCGGGCGTCAGAACCGTCGATTGTTATCAAGGGTAGAGTACGAAGATCCTCCCGGTTCTTGAGCCCTTCAGAGTCCAAAGTTTGGGGAACCTGCTCAGCTTCCTCTAAGACTTCTTTTGGCCATTCATGGGGAATACCGTGCTTGCGAAGGACAATCTCCACCTCGAGATCTGGAGTGATTGGCCCGCTCCCGATGATCTCAATGATCCGCCCAGTGGGCTCCCGGTGCAAATCGGGTTGACGGGTAACCTCGACCATCACGATCTCGCCCGTGCGTGCGCCTCCTTCTTCCCCAGGAGGGATAAAAATGTTTTGATGAATCCGTTTCTCCTCAGGCGCCACAAATGAGATGCCATCCTCTAGGTGGAATCGCCCTACAATACGATGCTGCCCTCGCTCGACAATGCGGACAATCGCCCCCTCGGGGCGCCCCCGCTTATCAACCCCCGAAAGACGCCCCACCACTCGATCCATATGCATGACCTGGCGCATCTCCCGAGGTGAAAGGAGTAGATCTCTCCTCCCCGGTTCATCAGGTTGAAGGAAACCGTACCCTTCAGGATGGGCGAGGACCCGACCCCGAACTAGATTCATCCGTTCGGGTAATCCAACCCGATTCTTGCGGGTCCGAACCAATTGCCCATCCCGTTCCATGGCCCGGATGCGGCGATTCAACGCCTCCTGTTGATTCTCACTCAACTCCAAGCACGTAGCGATATACGCCTCAGTTACTGGGGCCGAGGTCTCATTACGTAGAAACTCCAAGATATATTCCCGGCTCGGGATAGGATGCTCATAACGTTGGGCTTCACGTGCCCGATAGGGATCCTCCTTAAACTTCGGCATTGACTAACCCCAGTGGTTAGTGTAATTAATTAGGTGCGCCGAGGTGGCGGAACTGGTAGACGCGCTAGATTCAGGATCTAGTGGAGGTAAGCTCCGTGCCGGTTCGAATCCGGCCCTCGGCACCATTTCGTTCTCGTTAGGCCACCTAGAAAATTGCTTCATAATCCCCAGGGCCTAGCACTAAATAGCCCGTACTTGGGGCCGTTTAGTTGTCCCGGAATGGGTTTTTGAGCATGATATTCTGAAGGCGTTCCGGGCCCGTGGAGACCATGGCCAAAGAGGTCCCTGTCAGTTCACAAATCCGATCGAGGTAGGTGTTGGCCGCAGGGGGTAGCGCATCTTGTACTGCAACCCCTGTAGTGCTTTCTGACCAACCCGGTAGCTCTTCATAGATCGGTTCGCAAACCGATAAAGCCTCAGCACTCGTCGGTGGGACCGAGTAGACCTCACCATCGAGCCAATAGCCTGTACATATCCGGATACGCTCCAGCCCATCGAGCACATCGAGCTTGGTCACACACAGGTGATCAATGCCGTTGAGCAATACGGCACGCCGTAGGGCTACGGTATCCAACCAACCGCAACGCCGCGCACGCCCTGTGGTAGCCCCATACTCGTTGCCACGTTGGGCCAAGTAACACCCTTCCTCATCCTGGAGTTCAGTCGGGAAAGGCCCGGCCCCTACCCGGGTGGTATAGGCCTTTGCGATACCGAGTATGGGACCTAACTTCCCTGGTCCGATCCCACATCCAGTACATGTCGCCCCTGCCACAGTGCTAGAGGAGGTCACATAGGGATAGGTCCCATGATCAATATCGAGCCAAGTCCCCTGGGCACCCTCGAATAGGATCGCCTTCCCCTCTCGCGAGTGGGTATGGAGCCGTTGGACAGTGTCATCTACGTAGCAGGCCAAAGCACTTCCCAGCTCGAGCAAGTGAGTGAAGGTCTTTTGAAAATCAAAAGTCGCAGCATCGAAGTAATGCTTTAAAACGAAATTGTGGTAATCGAGGGCCTCACCGAGTTTGGCGGCCAGGGCCTCACGTTGAAAGAGATCGACAACCCGGATTGCCCGTCGCCCCACTTTGTCCTCATAGGCAGGCCCAATACCACATCCAGTGGTCCCAAGCTTCGAGCGGCCCCGAACACGCTCCCGAGCCTGGTCAAGCTGATGGTGATAAGGGAGGATCAGAGGACAGGCATGCGATACAAAGAGGCGCCCCTGTACCTGATGACCGGCCCGTTCTAATCGACCTACCTCTGCCAAAAAGGTATCTGGCTCCAAGACCACACCGTTACCGATAATGCACTCCACATCGGGATGGAGGATCCCTGAAGGGACTACATGCAACACGGTGGTCTCTCCCCCAATCACCAGGGTATGGCCAGCGTTATGGCCTCCCTGAAAACGGACCACCACATCGGCCCTCTCAGTCAAGAGGTCAACGACCTTACCTTTACCCTCATCCCCCCACTGGGTCCCTACAGCAACGACATTCCGGCTCATGCCCCCTGCTCACTTCCTTGCGTTTCGTCTTCGATCTCCTCACCAATGGGCTCTGTACTCCATCCCTCCCAAGGATCATAGACCAGTATCCCAAAGCATCCCTGCGCACGAGCCCACTCGCGGAGCTTACAGGGATCCATCTCCTCCAAGGCCTGCACGACTTGTCTCCCTTGGGCCCTCAGCTGCTCAATCGCATGGTAGAGGCCATCGGGTCCCGAGGCAGGAGCGACTGTTCCCCTCTTCGAAATGGGGGGCGTAGGGCCGAACTCAGCGAGCAACTTCAGATCACCGCTGATCCCAGTTGCTGCCCGGGCACGACCGAAGGCCGCTCCGATCCCATCGTAGCGGCCTCCGGAAAGCACAGCTTCACCCTGACCCGCCACAAAGGCCGAAAAAACTGGCCCAGTATGGTAGTCATAACCCCTTAGCTCTCCCAAATCGATGCCTGAGTATTCCCCCAAGCCACGATGTCGGAGATGGTTCATCAGCTCCTCAAATTGACTCAAGGCCACTTGCGCGTTGGAATTGACAGCACACGCTTGAGCTGCCTCCAAGACCTCAGGCCCACCGTGCAGAGTAGGCAGGACCCTCAAGGCCTGCCGATAAGCCTTGGGGACAGAACTCCCCTGTAAGATCCAGGTAACCGCTCCAACATCCTTTCGTTGGACTGCCTGGAAAAGCTCGGACTCGCGATCAGATTCCAATTCTGTTTCATTCACTAGGGCAGAGTAGAGACCGACATGGCCTATATCCAGACGAAAGTCTTGGATACCGACTTCGCGTAAGGTCGCCCCCATTAATCCGATTACCTCGGCATCAGCACGCGGACTAGCGACCCCAAATACCTCCGCACCGACCTGCAAAGGGGCCCGTGACCGCCCGAAGCCTTCTGGGCAAGCGCGGAGCACAGGACCAGCATAACAAAGCCGCCGGGGACCCTCGCCGTGTAGTCGGCTCGCATCAATGCGCGCTACTTGTGGGGTCATATCCGCCCGGAACCCCATCAAGCGCCCACTAAGTTGATCGACCACCTTAAGTGTTTGTAGGCTCAGGTCAGCCCCGACCCCGGTAAGAAGCGAATCGAGGAACTCAACTTCTGGAGGCGACACAGGGACATAACCCCAGAGATCATATAGGTCCAGGATCCGGCGACGCAGCCCTTCAATGACTGCGGCCCGTTCAGGCAAGACATCTTCAATCCCTTGGGGCAACAGCCAACGACTCATCGGTACCTACTCTCCAAGAACCCTCCTAGAGCACTAAGATCCACCCCACCAACCAACGCGCACGGCGCGAGCTAGACGGCATCTACTGCTTGGAAATCAAAGGATTTTGGGGGAAATTACAGGTCCGCTGATCACCCGAACAGCGCAGCAATTCCTCCTTAAGGACCTCGAGCCACCGGGCCAATGCGAGATCCGCCTCAGAGCGGGACAACAGGCGTTCAATGGCGGCACTCAGGGTAGCAATATCTCGATTCATCCGTCGGCTGAGTTCGGCCAGTGTCAATCGGGGGTGTTCACGCACAAGCCAAGCGACCGTGGCACGAGCTTGCGCTGGGCGCCGTTTCTTGCCATTGGCCCGTAGATCTTCCTCACGTAAGGCATAAGCCTCACACACCTTAGCGATCACAGTATCCAAGCTCAGCTCGGGAGAAGTCGATTTCTTCGCCTTCTCGAGGGCCTCGCGGATAAAGGTATCATCCCCTAATAAACGCTCCCCGCGTGTCCCATAGAGGTGGATATATCGGACGAGTTCCAGGAGGTATATGTCTGCCTCGATCAGGAGTGCCTGATATCGGCCCTGGAACAGGTGGCCCTGGCGACCCAACCGATGGTTGACCCAACGCGTATAGCGAAAAGAGAGATTCTGTATGATCCGGGATAAAGAAACCTCTGCCACCTGGATAGCGAGGTGGACATGGTCTGCCATGCAGAGGTAGAAATGGTAGTAATCTTGGGGCTTAAAAAAAGACCTGTTGACCCGCATTCCCTCGCAGTAACGTGATACCATGCCCCTGGAAAGGGTAGCCGCGGTTTACGTGCCATGCAGCTATCCCCACCGGCTCAAGCGAACCCCTCCGGCACTTGGCCTTACCCCATAGGAGCGGGAAAGATTTGTTCAGCCTCCAAACTACTCTACACCTGCCCCCTACGCACGACCACCTTTCTTAGGGATTCAAATTCTACCGCTGCTTCTCTACCTCGTCTAAGCCCACCTAATTCATGGGATGCACCAGAAGCAGCGTAATTTCCTGTTGGAAAAGGAAAATCGCCACCTATCTTGAGCTCCCTTCTTCACCCATTTGGGTGAACGCCATATCAAGGAGTTGTATCCGCTCAACCCGGGAGAAGAGCCAAAATTTGCCAAGCTTGTGCTTTACCCTCGTGAATTAGGTGGGCTAAGTTGGATGAAGGGAAGGGGCACAGAGTACACCTCTCCTAAAGAGATGACCCCCTCATAGCCACTGGAGTCATCCCGGCGCCTGAGAAAGGCTCCATAGGGGAAGCTGGAGGCAGAGGACAAGGAACAACACCATGATACTAACCAATACGACCAGAATTGGTACACTCAAGCGGGACAGGTGATCGATTGTAAGCTCCACCTCCTGCTCATAAGACTCGGCGATCTCGTCCATTACCTCATCGACCGTCCCTGTCTCCTCCCCTATCTCGATCATTTGCAACACTGCCAAAGGGAAGAGCTCACTCCGCCGCGCAGCTGTATAAAGGCCGTCACCCCGCTCCACCCCCCACCGAATTGCTTCGAGCTGGCCACCAATATAGTGGTTCTCCACAGCTCGAGTCGCGACTCGCAGACCCTCGGACACAGGGATCCCACTGCTTGCGATGGTGGCAAGGATCCGACCAAAGCGGACCATCGCAAGATCGAAGAAAAGCTCTCCAATAAGGGGGAAGCGAAGCTTTAACCGATCCCAGTGCTGACGTCCCGCCGCTGTGCGTACATATTGCCTCCAACCCAGAACCCCCCCCCCGAAACCGATGAGCAGAAGTAGCCCGTAGCTACGGGTAAATTCCGATACGCCGAGCAAGGCCCGCATAGGGAAGGAGAGATTCCCTTCAAGAGTCGAGAGCGCAGCGGTGGACTTGGGGATGACCACCACATTCAAGGCTACAAAGACCAGGGCGAGGGCCCCGAGCATTGCAATAGGGTAGTGGAGGGCCTGTCGGAGGTGATTGCGGGAACACCTTTCGTATTCGAGGCTGTAACTCAATCGATAGAAGATCTCTTCCAGATTGCCTGTAACCTCCCCGATCCGCACCATATGGATGAAGTATTCGGGGAAGACATTTGGGTACAGTGCCATCCCGTCAGCGAGCGAACGACCTGCCTCTGATGCTCCCCGCACCCCTTTGAGGGCCTCTCGCAGGTGTTCATTGGTACAAGATTCGATCTGGCTCACGAGCGCGCGCCGTAGCGGCACCCCCGTACTGAGTAGGGCAGCCATCTGCCGGGTAAAAGGGAGTAAGCCCCTCAGAGGGACCTTGACCCGGATAAGCCGTTTGTTTGAATGACGCTTGCTGCGTTCGGGTCCCAAAACCGGGGTACGGATCTCAGTGATCTCTAGGGCGATCACTTGGGCATTGCTGAGCTGCTCAACCGCTGCCTGGGGGGAATCTGCCTCCAGCGTTCCAGTCACCGCCTCGCCCCGGAGATTACGACCTTTATAACGAAAGGTAGGCATGGGCAACTCTCCCTCACCCAAATCCCTTCCCCGGGGAGGAAAGGAGTTCCTTAAGCAGCCCCCATAAACACCCCAGAGGGCAACCTTCTAGAACACCTCTCAACAATGATGAGCCACCTGTCCTCCATAGCCATCTATATATCTCCTCACCGAAGAGGAACTCACCGAAATACTCACTGCCATCCTCTTGCAAAGTCTGACCCCGCTTGGGGAATGGTCCCTACTGTTGCGATTGGGGGACTGGCTCAGATCAAGCGCCGGACTAGAAACAACAGACCGACGCCAACAACCATCAAGGTCAGACCCATTCCCCGCAATACATGGTCGGGTAGCATAAAAAGGTGTGCCAGCGCCCGCCGCATCGAGGCAGGGCTAATAAAGTAGGGCAGTCCCTCTACCACGAAGACGAGGGAAATCGCCGACAAGAGATCCTCCCACACAAGTACGCACTTTTCTTTGGTTGGTCAAATATTCCTTCGTACCCGGAAGTCTCACTTTCAAGCTATCATATCACTTTGCCATTATTCCGGGTCCAACGTAGGTTCTCCCCGTCGGAAATTGAGCACCCATCTCCCCTTTATTCTTGTTTAGACGCTGCTTTTTGCGCCATCCCTTCACTCTGGTTGAAATAGTGGAAGAATTCGGAGTCTGGGCTTAGAACCATCATATTGCCTTCGCTCGCATGGAAGGCCTTATCATACGCCTGGAAACTACGATATAAGGAAAAAAACTCCTCATCTAAGCCATAGGCATTGGCGTATATTTGGGTGGCCTTGGCCTCAGCCTCACCTTTGATCACCTCCGCCTCCCGGCGGGCCTCAGCGAGGATCTCGGCTCGTTCACGCTCCGCCGTGGCCATGATCTCCTCGGCCTGTTCAGCCCCTTCTGCTCGATACTCCCGGGCCTCACGCTCCCGTTCGGAACTCATCCGCTGGTAAACGGCCTGCTCATTCTCCTTGGGCAGATCGGTCCGTTTGATCCGAACATCGAGCACGTGGATGCCGAGACCCTCGGCCCGCTCACTCACCTCTGCGCGCAACGTCTCCATGACCTCGCGCCTCTCCCCCGAAACCACCTGTTGCAGATCCCGCTTCCCGATCTGGTCGCGTAGGCCCGAGCGGATCATGTCGCCGAGGCGGCTCTTGGCGCCACGCTCGTTAGTGACCGTTACATAGTACTGCAAGGGATCCTCAATCCGCCACTTGGAAAAGGAGTCCACAATCAGATTCTTCTTGTCGCTGGTGACATAGGTCCGGGACTCGGCATCGTAGTCTAGGACCCGATTATCGAAATAGAGCACCTCCTGGATAAAGGGGGTCTTGAAGTGCATACCAGGCTCAGTTACTGCGCCTCGGGGCTCTCCGAATTGGAGGACCAATACATATTCGGTCTCATCCACAGTATACACGCCGGCGGCTAAGGTGATCCCAGCGAGCACCAGCACGACGATAGCAGCGGACAATAGGGTGCGGTTCATCGGTTACTTCCTCTCCTCATTGATCCTCTTACCCTGGCGGATCCGCTCAAGGCGCTTCTCGAACTCTTGTCGCATACTGGCGATGTCACGATCACCACTCGGCTGGGTCTGGGATTTGGCCTTGTCGGTCTCTTGTTTCTCCGCCCCTGCAGCCGCTTCTTTGGCTTGGGTCATAGCCCGTTGCAGGGGGAGATAGAGGAGATTCGCACTTTCCGGGATATCGACAAGCACCTTATTGCTCCGGGCCAGGATCTTCTCCATGGTCTGAAGGTAGAGCCGCTCTCGGGTCACCTTTGGGGCCTCCTTATACTCCTGGTAGACTGCCTTGAACCGATCTGCGGCACCTTGAGCCTCTTTTATGGTCTCCGCCTCGAACCCCTTCGCCTCCTGGATGATCCGCTGGGC
>CAYUWI010000004.1:0-42347 GCA_964448275.1 uncultured Gammaproteobacteria bacterium
TGCCGAGCTCGAAGCCGAACTGGCCAGTCTGTCGGATCGGGAGGAGGGCTCCAGCAAGCGAGCGTGCGCGTTGCGCACTAGCGCCCGCTACGGGCGGTTCCTCAAGGAGACCCGCCGAGGGCTGGCGATCGACCGCAAGGCGATCAAGGAGATGGAGCGCTTCGACGGCAAGTTCGTGGTGCACAGCAACGATGACACCTTGACTGCGGAAGACATGGCGCTGGGCTACAAGCAGCAGCAGCGGGTGGAGGAGGCCTGGCGGACGATGAAGAGCGGGCTGCAGATGCGCCCGGTCTATCACTGGGTGCCCCACCGGATCCAAGCCCACATTGCCATCACCGTGTTGTCTCTGCTGCTGGAACGGGTGATCGAGCACACCGGCGCCGACACCTGGCGCAACATCCGGAATGACCTCAAACAGATCCAATTAGTGCAATTGTCGAGCCCCAACGGCACCGTCTGGCAGGTGACCGAGCCCCGGCCAGAGGCCGCGAAGAGGCTGAAACAATTGAACATTCAGCCCCCCCAACCGATGCTAGACCTGACCTGACCCCCCTTCCGGTCCTAGTTACACACCCCTTTTCGGTGCCCCGCTGAAAGCCCAGCGCTGCCTGGCTTCATGCCGGTCTTGTTACTTGGAACTGTCAAAGTCGGGTTGAGGTGAGCTCTGATATCTGAGCCGATATGTGGGGGCTCGGGCAGCAGAAAGTTTTTTTTACACCAGCCGTAGCCTATGTTTGACCTGTTTGAAAGCAGGGGCTTTATTTGGTCTGGATCTGACCTTTGGTCTTATTGGGGAGAGGATCGGATTTGATCCCGGAGGAGTCTGTCAAGTGAATATGGGCCTTGTAGGCGATCTGGAGTACCCCAAGAGCATACTCAGAGGAGAAATTATACTGCATAAGCGAGCGTGCGTATCTCGCTATGTAGCTAACTTGGGGGAGTTTACCATAGGCTTGGTCGAAGCGCTTGGGCGATTGGTGGTTGACTTCTTTTGGATAGGTAAAGGTTGCGGTACTACCAGTGTTAAATTCCCTCCATTTGGCAATTATCTGGTCGAGGGAGCTCATCCGATCGAATTGCACCATCTTCTCGGGCCAGTCGAATTTGTTCCTAAGTATATTGGCTGTAGAGAGGATGGCATCCGGTATTTGGGAGAGGTCGGGGGGACTGCCATCAGCGCTAACCGCATATTCTAGGTTGGAGGGAAGAAACTGCGGAATTCCGATTGCACCGGCGTAACTCGAGGGTATATCAGTATCAGTTATATCAATGCCGCGCTTGTTGCAATAGATCAGCAGGGCGATTAGTTGTTCTTGGGCCAGGTCAAGTAAACGGGATGTCCTTGCTCTTGCTCGGTCATCATTTAGCGTTGCGGGCACCTCGAGCTGGTCGAGGAGGCTGTTATAGACCACAAAGGCTTCATGGGTAAAGGCGTCATACTGGCCAAGTGCGCTTTCCTTGAGCAAGATAGCTCCAATGATCTCACGACTCACTCCATAGCGTGCTTCTGCACGCGCATAGGAGGACTGGTGCTGTTGGAGGTGGCTCTTCAGGAGTGCGGTCTCTTGGAGGTAACGGTGATTGGCTTGGTGCTCGGCCTGCTTGTGTTTGGGTATTTCGCTGACATCCGAAAGTAATCGTACGGCCTTGGGATCTCGTTCCTGGGCCTTGGGCGAGGTGAAGATTTCTCGAATCCGAGTTGAAGGGATCCCTGCCTCGGTTAAACGGGCGAATATGGCCGAATACCGTTCTGGGTGCTTATAGGAATGTTGTATGGCCTTTGGGGCACTGAACGCGATGGTGGGTAGTAGGCAAATGAGGATGAATAAGGGTTTCATAGCTCCAGCCACCGGATGGTCAGGGATATGTTAATAACTACGCAGTAAGGTGAACCAAAAATCTACCACCCGCTCCGGTCAGGGACCGGGTCATCGATAGAGATCGCTTCACCACCGCCCGCCATAATCAAGGCGGCGTTATCGACTTCCTGATCGAAGCGGGCAGGCAGTACACAGGCAGTACCAAGAAGCTGCTACTCTACACTTTCGACTTGGCAGCCTCTACTCAGTATAGAGCTTACCCCATTTCTTTGATATACTTGATTTAAAACATTATTATTGCTTGATTCACAAGGAAAGGATTTGAGGCCTTACGTATTGGGCTGTGGGGAATGAATAAGGCGTTATAGTGCTTTGACAGAGGCTGGATGAGCCATTAACATGACTCATTTAACTATTACTAAAGAGTTCAGAACTAAAGTCATTAGGAAACAACCCGTGGCGAAGGAAAATCGGCTGGGAAAATGCCCGAAGAGCGAGGTCCTCCGGAGCGATTCCTGCTACCTGGGTGAGGTGTACTGACAAGACTTTTGTTCTCCTTAGTAACTATGGAGGGGTACCCAAGCGGCCAACGGGAGCTGACTGTAAATCAGCCGGCACAGCCTTCGGGGGTTCGAATCCTCCCCCCTCCACCACCTATGACGATATGAATAGAAATTGGCGGGCGTAGTTCAATGGTAGAACCTCAGCCTTCCAAGCTGATGATGTGGGTTCGATTCCCATCGCCCGCTCTAGTACTTCAGGTCAGCTGCCCACGTAGCTCAGCGGTAGAGCACTTCCTTGGTAAGGAAGAGGCCACCGGTTCGAGTCCGGTCGTGGGCTCCAATCCCACCCGTGTAACTATTCCCGCTCGTTGGGCTGAAGGGAGAGGCAATGGCGAAGGAGAAGTTTGAGCGGACCAAGCCGCATGTGAATGTGGGCACAGTTGGTCATGTGGATCATGGCAAGACCACGCTGACGGCGGGTATGACCAGGGTCTTGAGTGAGCGGGGGGTGAGCCAATACCAGACCCGGGATTTTGCGGAGATTGACAAGGCGCCGGAGGAGCGGGAGCGTGGGATCACAATTGCCACCGCGCATGTGGAGTATGAGACCGAGAACCGCCACTATGCGCATGTCGACTGTCCTGGGCATGCTGACTATGTGAAGAACATGATCACGGGGGCGGCCCAGATGGACGGGGCGATCTTAGTGGTATCGGCGGCGGACGGGCCGATGCCGCAGACTCGGGAGCATATTTTGCTGGCGCGTCAGGTGGGGGTTCCGCGGCTGGTGGTCTATTTAAACAAGGCGGACATGGTGGATGATCCTGAGCTATTGGAGCTTGTGGAGATCGAGATTCGGGAGCTTTTGAGCGAGTACGGATTTGACGGGGAGGAGACCCCGGTCATCGTGGGTTCGGCGCTGAAGGTGCTCGAGGGTGATGTGGGCGAGTACGGTGCGGACTCGATCTTGCGTTTAGTGGAGGCGATGGACGCCTGGTTGCCGACTCCGGAGCGGCCGGTGGACCGGGAATTTTTGATGCCCGTTGAGGATGTCTTTAGCATCTCGGGCCGAGGGACTGTGGTCACTGGGCGTGTAGAGCGGGGTGTAGTGAAGGTTGGTGACGAGGTCGAGATTGTGGGTTTACGGGAGACCCGCAAGACCACGGTCACTGGGGTGGAGATGTTTCGGAAGATGTTGGACCAGGGGGAGGCTGGGGACAACGTTGGGACCTTATTGCGTGGGGTCAAGCGGGATGAGGTTGAGCGGGGGCAGGTTTTAGCGAAGCCGGGTTCAATCACCCCGCATACGCGGTTTCGGTGTGAGGTCTATGTCTTGAAGAAGGATGAGGGGGGTCGGCATACGCCGTTTTTCACGGGGTACCGGCCGCAGTTCTATTTTCGGACGACCGACGTGACGGGGACCTGTCAATTGCCGGAGGGCACCGAAATGGTGATGCCGGGGGACAATGTGACCATGGAGGTGAACTTGATCGCCCCGATCGCGATGGAGGAGGGGTTGCGGTTCGCCATCCGGGAGGGCGGCCGCACCGTCGGGGCCGGCGTGGTCGCCGATATCCTGGAGTGAGTAGGAGGAAAGGGATAGAATGCTGTTTCGGTGAACTAGGAATGATATAGTGGTATAGTAGAAGTTTCATGAAGGCCAGTAGCTCGAATTGGAAGAGCATCGGACTCCAAATCCGATGGTTGGGGGTTCGAATCCCTCCTGGCCTGCCACTCTCTCCATACTGGTGTAGATAGGGCGTTATCTCTCAAATGCTCGGCTTTTTCTGGCTTCAGCTGGAGCTAGGCTAGCGAGTGAAATCACCTGCCTTGAACCAGATTTTTGCATGAAAGACAAACTCAAAATTGGAGTGGCTGTCGCCGTATTTACGGTGGGGGTCATAGGCTATTACTTCTCCATCCCTCTTGGTGGATTAGGCCAAATAGCGAGCCTAGTCCTAGGGGTGCTTCTAGGGGCGGGAATCTATATTACTACTGCTCAGTTTGCCCAGTTTCGCCGCTTTGTTCGTGAATCCCGAGCTGAACTGGGTAAGGTGGTCTGGCCTGAGCGGCAGGAGACCCTACAGAATACAGCGGTGGTAATCGCTATGGTGTTATTTGTAGGGGCCTTTCTCTGGCTGGTTGATTGGATCCTCTTTACCACTGTTCGCTATATCATGGGGTAAACCGAGATGGCCAAGCGCTGGTATGTCGTGCATGCCTACTCGGGTTATGAGAAGCAGGCCAAGGCGATGCTTGAGGAGGCAATCCGCCGCGAGGGCATGGAAGACCGGTTCGAGCAAATTTTGGTCCCCACCGAGGAGGTGGTGGATGTGACCAAGAGCAACAAGACCACTGTGGAGCGCAAGATCTTCCCTAGCTATCTCTTGGTTGAGATGGAGATGGATGAACAGACTTGGCACTTGGTAAAGGGGGTTCCTCGCATTACTGGGTTTGTAGGGGGGCAAGCGGGCCGGCCACAGCCTCTTCCCGAAAAGGAGGCCAAGGCCATCCTCCGCCAGATTGAGGAAGGGATGGAGAAGCCGAAGCCGAAGATTACCTTCAACGTCGGGGAGGCCGTGCATGTAGTTTCAGGCCCCTTCAGCGGTTTTAATGGGGTAGTAGAGGATGTCAATTACGACAAGAATACCCTACAGGCCTCAGTAACCATTTTTGGGCGACCTACTCCTGTGGAGTTGGAGTTTACCCAGGTGGAAAAGGCTTGAAGAAGGGACACTAGGGCACTCTATGGCAAAAAAGATTTCAGCATATATCAAGTTACAGGTCCCGGCGGGTCAGGCTCGACCTAGCCCTCCTGTTGGTCCGGCATTAGGGCAGCACGGCCTGAACATTATGGAATTTTGCAAGGCCTTCAATGCCCAGACCCAAGACCATGAGCAGGGCCTGCCCTTGCCCGTGGTGATTACCGTCTATGCCGACAAGTCTTTTACATTCTTTATCAAGACACCACCCACTTCGGTCTTGCTCAAGAAGGCCGCGGGTTTGGAGTCGGGGAGCTCCGAACCACGCCATAGGCGTGTTGGTAAGGTGACCCGCGACCAAGTGGCCGAGATTGCACAGACCAAACTCCCAGATCTAAATACCCAAGATTTGGGTGTGGCCATGGGGATGGTTGAAGGAACGGCACGTTCCATGGGGATCGAGGTGTCTGCCTCTGCGTAGAGGAAGGGCAAATGCCTAAGCATGGGAAGCGACTTGAGGAGCTTTATAAACAGGTTGATCGGGATCGGGTCTACCCCCTGGAAGAGGGGGTTGAGTTAGCCAAAAAGACCGGCAGTGCGCGATTTGATGAGTCTATCGATGCTGCTATCAATCTTGGTATCGATCCGCGAAAAGCGAACCAGATGGTGCGTGGGACAGTTGGACTACCTTATGGTACTGGTAAGGCTGTCCGGGTGGTGGTTTTCGCTGAAGGGGAGAAGGCTGATGAGGCACGTGAAGCGGGCGCAGATTATGTGGGGTTGGAGGACCTCGCCAGTGAGGTCGAGAGTGGGTGGACCGAATTTGACCGCGCTGTAGCGACCCCTTCCGCGATGCGTGTGGTAAGCCGATTAGGGAAGATCTTGGGGCCCCGAGGATTAATGCCGAATCCAAAGGTTGGGACGGTGACCGAAGAAATTCGGGACAAAGTAGCCGAGATCAAAACGGGCCAAGTAGAGTTCCGTGCCGATCGCGGTGGTGTAGTCCATCTACCTATTGGCCGGCGATCCTTCGAGACTGAGGCTTTGATGGAAAACTTCAGGATGGTAGTGGATGCCCTGACCAAGGCCAAGCCCGCTGCAGCTAAGGGGCGTTATCTCGAACGGGCCAGTCTAGCTACCACGATGGGCCCGGGGATAAAAGTAGCGCTGCCCTCGAGTCGTACCTGAAGGCTGTTCTCCCTCTTTAGAGTGGGCCGCTTAAGGCCAAGAGGTCGATTGTGAACATCTCTGGGTGCAGATCTTCTGGAGTGGAAAGAAAGGGAAATCGGTTGTGCTGAGATTAGAAGAGAAGAAGGCGCTAGTAGCCGATCTGCACGCTCGCTCACGGGCCGCACAGGCAGCCGTGTTGGTGGACTACCGAGGGTTGAATGTCTCCGAAGTAAACGACCTTCGCATGCAACTAAAACAACAGGGGATCTACTTTCGGGTAACCAAAAACAGTGTTGCTCGTCGGGCTGTGCAAGGGACCGAGATGGAGTCCCTCAACGAGCACTTTCGTGGTCCCACGGCTCTAGCACTTTCTGACGATCCAGTGTCCACTGCCAAGGTTTTGACGGAGTTCGCCCGTCACCATAAGGCACTCCAGTTGAAAGTGGGAATGCTGCAGGGTAAGCCCCTTTCAGAACAGGAGCTCGAATCCTTGGCCAAGCTTCCCAGTCGGGAACAGCTACTGACCCAGTTGGCGGTTGCTTGCAAGGCACCGATTGTGAAGGCGGTGCGAACCCTAAATGAATTACCGACCCAGCTGGCTCGGGCGGTGGCAGCGGTTCGCGATGAACGGGCGAAAGCGGAATGAATGCAGTGGTATCCGGATAACGCATTTTAATTGGCTTATCAGAAGGGAGTGACGAGGATGTCTCAGGCGTCCCAAGCAGAGATTCTAACTGCAATAGAGAACATGTCTGTCCTTGAGTTATCTGAATTGGTCAAGGCGATTGAGGAGCGCTTCGATGTGAGCGCAGAGGCCCCGGTTGCAGCTGCTGGGGCTGTGGGAGCGGCTGCAGCCCCTGCAGCAGAGGCTGAAGCGGCTCAGGAACAAGATGAATTCCAGGTGGTCCTCACGGGGGAAGGGGAGAAGAAGGTTCAAACGATTAAGGTGCTCCGCCAAATCACTGGACTGGGATTGAAGGAGGCCAAGGAGATGGTTGAGAGCCTACCGGCAACCGTTAAGGAGGGGGTTTCAAAAGAAGACGCCGAACAGATCAAGGCGCAGCTGGAGGAAGTAGGTGCGCCCGTCGAGCTCAAGTAGGCCTTCGCATTGCAATATAGTTAAGTGACTGGCGCAAAGGGACGCCAGTCTTTTTTCCTGTACCGAAGAGGGTCCCGCCTTACTCCTGTGAGGAGTCGCTATGTACTCGTTTACCGAAAGAAAACGGATCAGGAAAGAGTTCGGCAAGAGCCCGACCATCCGTGAAGCGCCCTGGCTCTTGACGATCCAGGTAGCTTCCTTTCAACGCCTCGTCCAAGCGGATACTACCCCAGAGGGCCGTAAATTAGAGGGGCTCGAGGAAATATTCCGGTCTGTTTTCCCAATCGAGGACCAAAGCGGAAAAGCCTCTCTGGAGTTTGTCAGCTACAGTTTTGGCGAACTCACTTTCGATGTTCGAGAGTGTGAACAGTGGGGGTTGACCTTTTCTCGGCCCCTGCATGCCAAGTTGCGCCTCGTTGTTTACGACAAGGATGAGGCAACTGGGGGAAGAACGGTTCGGGATATCAAGGAACAGGAGGTCTATTTAGGGGAGATCCCGTGGCAGACGGAGCGGGGAACCTTCATCGTCAATGGGACAGAACGGGTCATCGTCTCGCAGCTCACTCGGAGTCCGGGTGCATTCTTTAGCCATGATCGGGGGCAAACGCATAGTTCGGGCAAGCTCCTGTATAACGCGCGGGTGATTCCCTACCGGGGCTCCTGGTTGGACTTTGAGTTTGATGCCCAGGATCTGCTCTATGTCCGGATCGATCGTCGGCGTAAATTACCCTGTACCACCCTGCTCCGGGCACTCGGATACACCGATGAACAGATGCTGGAGCTGTTTTTCGACAAGGAGAAGTTCTGGATTGGTCCTGATCGAGTGACGATGGCGTTTGATCCCGAGCGGCTCCGGGGTTTAAAGGTCCCCTTCACAGTGGTCCATCCGGAGACCGGCGAGGTCCTGATCGAGCTGGGTCAAAAGGTGACCCACCGTCGGGTGGAACAGCTCAAAGCCGCTGGCCTGGAGACGGTCGAGGTCCCTGAGAGCTTCCTCTACGGTAAGGTGGTGGCTTGCGATTTGGCCGATCCAGAGACCGGAGAGCTCTTGGCTTCTGCTAATGATGAGGTCACAGCAGTCCTTGTGCAGCGCCTGCGGACAGCCGGGGTAAGCGAACTCGAGACCCTCTACATCAATGAGATCGACCGCGGCCCGTTTATTTCGGAGACCCTCCGAATCGACCATTTGACCACGCCCGCTGAAGCACAGCTCGAGATCTATCGGATGATGCGCCCTGGTGAGCCTCCGACAGAAGAGACGGCGGCCAATCTATTTCATAACCTGTTCTTCAATGAGGAGCGTTACGATCTCTCGGCAGTAGGGCGCATGAAATTCAACCGCCGAGTGGGGCGTGACACAGATGAAGGCCCAGGGGTCCTTACCAGTGGCGATGTCGTGGCTGTCATACAGACCTTGGTCGACCTCAAGAACGGTATTGGTGAGGTCGATGACATCGATCACCTCGGGAATCGGCGGGTGCGATCGGTGGGTGAGTTAGGAGGGGAGCAATTCCGCCTCGGGCTGGTCCGGATGGAACGTGCAGTGAAGGAGCGGATGGCCTTAGCAGAGGGTGAAGACTTAATGCCCCGTAAGTTGGTCAATGCCAAACCGATTTCGGCGGCGATCAAGGACTTCTTTGGCTCCAGCCAACTATCCCAGTTTATGGACCAGACCAACCCCCTCTCCGAGGTGACCCATAAACGCCGGGTCTCAGCCCTTGGGCCTGGAGGGCTCTCCCGTGAGCGGGCAGGGTTTGAGGTACGTGATGTCCATCCTACCCACTATGGCCGGATTTGTCCGATTGAGACTCCGGAAGGGCCGAATATCGGGTTGATCAACTCCTTGTCGAGCTATGCTCGGACCAACTCTTATGGCTTTTTAGAGACCCCTTACCGACGTGTGGAAGAGGGTCGCCCGACTGACAAGGTGGATTACCTCTCAGCGATCGAGGAAGGCAATTTCGTGATCGCTCAAGCCAATGCCCCGATCGATTCCTCAGGGCAATTGGGTGACGATTTGATCTCTTGCCGGCATCGCGGAGAGTCTACATTGGCACCACCGGCTCAGGTGGACTATATGGACATCTCCCCCAAGCAGATTGTCTCTGTAGCGGCCTCTCTCCTTCCGTTCCTTGAACACGATGATGCCAATCGTGCCCTGATGGGGGCCAACATGCAACGCCAAGGAGTGCCCACCATTCGGACCGAGAAGCCACTCGTCGGTACAGGAATGGAGCGCCGAGTCGCGGTGGACTCCGGAGTTGCCGTAGCGGCCCGCCGGGGCGGTGTAGTCGAAAGTGTCGATTCCTCCCGCGTTGTGGTCCGGGTGGATAATGATGAAACCACTCTCGGTGAACCCGGTGTCGATATCTACAATTTGGTGAAGTACAGCCGTTCTAACCAGAATACGAGTATCAACCAGAAGCCGCTAGTATTCCAGGGGGACCGCATTAAACGAGGCGATGTGCTTGCTGATGGCCAGAGCACCGATATGGGAGAGTTGGCCTTAGGCCAGAACATGATGGTGGCCTTCATGTCGTGGGGGGGATACAACTTCGAAGACTCGATTTTGATTTCAGAGCGGGTAGTCTCGGAGGATCGATTTACCTCCATCCACGTCGAGGCGTTTTCCTGCGTAGCGCGTGATACCAAGCTAGGTCCCGAAGAGATTACACGGGACATCCCCAATGTGAATGAGGAAGCCCTGGCAGATCTGGATGAGGCCGGGATCATTCGTGTTGGGGCGGAAATCCGATCAGGCGATATCCTGGTCGGGAAAGTGACCCCGAAAGGGGAGACCCAACTCACGCCTGAGGAGAAGTTGCTACGCGCAATCTTCGGGGAGAAGGCCTCTGATGTGAAGGACACCTCTCTCCGGGCATCTACAGGGGTCTATGGCACCGTTATTAACGTGCAGGTCTTTACGAGTGAGGGGGTAGAGAAGGATTCGCGTGCCAAGGAGATCGAGCGCGATGAATTGGCCAAGGTCCAGAAGGACTTAGAAGCCCAACACCGTATTGTCGAAAACGATGCCTACTCCCGCGTTGAGGAGCTATTGGTAGGGAAGGTAGCCGATGGCGGGCCGAAGGGTTTGGAACCGGGAAAGCGGGTCACCAAATCCTATCTGCAGAGCCTCCCCCGTCATCAGTGGTTTGAGATCCGTATGCGGACCGAGACAGCCAATGAGCAACTTGACAAGATCAAGAAGCATCTCCAGGAACAAACCGAAAATTTGGAAAAGCGCCTCGAAGAGAAGCGAGAAAAGCTTACATCCGGTGATGAGCTCTCGCCTGGTGTGCTTAAGATGGTCAAGGTGTTCATTGCTGTAAAACGGCCCTTGCAGCCGGGTGACAAAATGGCTGGACGGCATGGAAACAAGGGGCTGATCTCCAAGATCCTTCCTCAGGAGGATATGCCCTATCTTGAGGACGGTACGCCTGTGGATGTTGTGCTGAGTCCTCTCGGGGTCCCTTCTCGCATGAACGTCGGTCAGATCTTGGAGACCCACCTGGGTTGGGCAGCCAAAGGCCTTGGTTTTAAGGTCGGAAAAATACTCGACAACCAAGATAGGACACATGCGTTGAGTGGATTCCTAAAAGATGTCTACAGCAGCCCTGGGGAGCAAGAGGTCTTAGACGAACTCGAGGAAGGGGAACTCCAACAGCTCGGAGAGAATCTACGTAGCGGAATTCCTGTCTCGACCCCAGTATTCGATGGTGCCAATGAGGAAGAGATCAGGGCGATGTTGCGTCAAGCCGAGTTGCCGGAGAATGGTCAGGTGAACCTCTTCGATGGGCGCACTGGGGAGCCCTTTGAGCGTCCTGTCACCGTCGGTTATATGTACATGATGAAGCTCCACCATCTGGTAGATGACAAGATCCATGCTCGCTCCACTGGGCCGTACTCACTGGTGACCCAGCAGCCGTTGGGTGGAAAGGCCCAGTTTGGTGGCCAACGCTTCGGTGAGATGGAGGTATGGGCGTTAGAGGCCTATGGAGCTGCGTATACCTTGCAAGAGATGTTGACTATCAAAAGCGATGATGTCGCTGGCCGGACTGCAGCCTATGAATCACTGGTCAAAGGCGATGATCGGTTCCAGCCGGGTATACCTGAATCCTTCAATGTGCTGTTGCGAGAGTTACGAGCCTTGGCCATCGATGTGGAGTTGGAGTAATCCGAAAGGTTCGAACCACTTCTAGAAGACGATCCGAACCTAGAGGGTTAGAGAGATACCATGGCGTTCTAGCCTATCCCCCAGGTCTATCGAAGCTGAATTTTACCCCCTGCAGCCGTCGCTGCCATCGCCAGAATACTCTAGGCGCCCCCTGCGCCAAGGAGGAGGACCTTGAAGGAAATCGCGAGCCTGTTCAAACAGAGTGGCCAACAACTCGATTTTGACGGGGTGCGCATCGGGATCGCTTCACCGGAGAAGATTCGGTCATGGTCGTATGGGGAAGTCAAGAAACCGGAAACGATTAATTACCGTACATTCAAACCGGAACGGGATGGCCTCTTTTGCGCCAAGATATTTGGTCCAGTCAAGGATTATGAATGTATCTGCGGAAAGTATAAGCGAATCAAGCATCGCGGAATCACCTGCGAGAAGTGTGGTGTTGAGGTCATTCAATCCAAGGTGCGTCGGGAGCGGATGGGCCACATTGACCTGGCTGCCCCGGTGGCCCATATCTGGTTCTTAAAGTCCCTGCCCTCACGGATGGGTCTTCTTTTGGGGATGACCTTAAAGGATCTCGAACGGGTTCTTTATTACGAGTCGTACGTGGTGGTCGATCCCGGTATGACTCCCCTTGAGCGAGGGCAACTCCTCTCCGATGATCAGTATCTGGATGCCCTAGAGGAGTACGGTGATGAATTTACGGCCATGATAGGGGCTGAGGCCATCCGGGCGATGCTCCAGAACCTCGACCTCGGTACGGAGGCCACAAGCCTGCGTTCTGAGCTTGAGGAGACCCGTTCAGAGGCCAAGCGGAAAAAGATCGCCAAGCGGCTCAAGACGGTGGAAGCCTTTCTGAATTCGGGTAACGATCCCAGGTGGATGATCCTCGAGGTTTTGCCTGTCATTCCTCCGGAGCTGCGACCCTTGGTCCCCCTGGATGGGGGGCGGTTTGCCACCTCAGATCTAAATGATCTCTATCGCCGCGTGATCAATCGCAATAATCGCCTCAAGCGTCTCCTCGATCTGAAGGCGCCGGAGATTATTGTACGCAACGAGAAGCGTATGCTTCAGGAGGCGGTCGACGCCCTGCTAGACAATGGCCGGCGGGGTAAGGTGATGACGGGGGCGAACAAGCGTCCCTTGAAGTCCCTGGCCGATATGATCAAAGGCAAACAGGGCCGTTTCCGGCAAAATATGCTTGGCAAGCGTGTGGATTATTCCGGACGGTCGGTCATTGTGGTGGGCCCGGAACTCAAGCTCCATCAATGCGGACTTCCCAAGAAGATGGCCTTGGAGCTGTTCAAGCCATTTATCTACAACAAGCTGGAGACCCGAGGCCATGCTGCTACAATCAAGGCAGCCAAGAAGATGGTCGAGCAGGAGCAACCTGAGGTCTGGGATATCCTTGAGGAGGTGATCCGCGAGCATCCGGTGTTGCTCAATCGGGCCCCTACCTTACACCGCTTGGGGATCCAGGCCTTCGAGCCTGTCCTTACCGAGGGCAAGGCAATCCAGCTCCATCCCCTAGTATGTGTACCGTACAATGCCGACTTCGACGGGGACCAGATGGCCGTCCATGTTCCCCTGTTTACGGAGGCCCAACTTGAGGCACGGGTCCTCATGATGTCCACCAATAACATTCTGGGTCCAGCCAACGGAGAGCCGATTATCGTTCCCACCCAGGATGTAGTATTGGGCCTTTACTATATGACCCGGGAGCGCATCAATGCTCGGGGTGAAGGGGGGATCTTTGCCGATCCCGAGGAGGTACTTCGGGCCTATCAGACTGGGCATGTGGGGCTCCACGCTGCCATCCAGTGCCGGGTTCATGGGGAAAGGATCCAGACTACTGTTGGTCGTGTCTTGCTCCAGGATATCTTGCCTGAGGAGCTGGAATTTGCCCTAATCAACCAGGTCCTTGACAAGAAGGCCCTCGGGAAGCTCGTCAAGACCGCCTATCGCAAAGCGGGTCTGAAGGCAACTGTAGTCTTCGCGGACCAGCTTATGTACACTGGATTCGCTTTCGCTACCCGGTCAGGGATCTCTTTCGGACTGGATGATATGGTCATCCCGGAAGACAAGCCTCGGCTCCTGTCCCAGGCTCAGACCGATGTTAAGGAGATCTACAAGCAGTACACAGAGGGTCTAGTCACCAACAGTGAGCGTTATAACAAGGTCATTGATGTCTGGTCGCGTACCAACGATAAGGTGGCCGAGGGCATGATGGAGAGCCTTGGAACGGAAAAGGCGGTGAATGCTGAGGGTCGAGAGGTCGAGCAGGAGTCCTTCAACTCCATCTACATGATGGCCAGCTCGGGGGCTCGAGGATCGGCTCAACAGATTCGTCAGCTGGCTGGGATGCGGGGGCTAATGGCCAAGCCGGACGGTTCCATCATTGAAGCACCGATTACCGCCAATTTCCGGGAAGGCCTCAATGTCTTACAGTACTTTATCTCGACCCATGGGGCTCGAAAGGGGCTCGCAGATACAGCCTTGAAGACTGCCAACTCGGGCTATCTGACTCGACGGTTGGTGGATGTTGCTCAGAGCTGTGTGATCGAACAGTACAACTGTGGTACCTCGGAAGGGATTACTATGAACCCCCTCGTGGAGGGGGGTGAAGTTGTTGAACCACTCTCCGATCGGGTCCAAGGGCGGGTGACCGTGGAGGTGGTGGAACACCCTCAATCCGGTGAGGAGCTCTTCCCGGCCGGGACCCTCCTTGAGGAAGACCAGGTAGATCAGCTCGATGAGCTTGGCGTATCCCAAGTCAAGGTGCGTTCTGTACTGACTTGTCAATCTCCTCATGGGGTCTGTGCCCTATGCTATGGCAGTGATCTAGGGCGGGGAAACCTGGTCAATGTGGGAGAGGCGGTCGGGATTATCGCAGCTCAGTCCATTGGTGAACCAGGTACGCAGCTAACCATGCGGACCTTCCATATCGGTGGGGCTGCGACAGGGGCGGCCCAGCAGTCTTCCCAAGAGACCAAATACGGCGGCTGGGTTTCGATGGAAGGGATCAAAACCGTCTGTGATTATAATGAGCGTTCGGTCGTACTCTCCCGGAATGGGGAGGTAACTGTCAATGAAGAGACCGGACGCGAGCGGGAGCGCTACAAGATCCCTTATGGGGCAACCTTGACAGTGTCCCAGGGTGAGTATGTCGAGCCTGGGACGACGCTCGCCGAGTGGGATCCCCATACGATGCCGATCCTGACAGAAGTCGGGGGCACGGTCCGATTCCAGGACATCGAGAGTGGGACCACGGTTACCCAACAGGTGGACGAACACACCGGATTGTCCTCGTTACAGGTAACCGATGTACAGGGACACAAGGCCCGCGATATGCGGCCTCGGATCGAGTTGGTAGATGAGCAGGGAAACCCGGTCAAGATCACGGGGACTGATGTCCCGGCTCGGTACTTCCTACCTTCGGGGGCAGTGATCGGTGTAGTTGACGGGGATTCGGTCCACCCGGGGGACGTCCTGGCCCGTATCCCTCGGGAAACCTCGAAGATCCGAGATATTACTGGGGGATTGCCTCGGGTCGCAGAGCTCTTTGAGGCCCGTAAAGCGAAAGACCATGCCATCCTCGCGGAGCAAGAAGGCCTCGTATCCTTCGGTAAGGACACCAAGGGTAAGCGCCGGGTCCTCGTGCGCAGTGAAGGGGATGAAGAAGAGCACGAATATCTTATCCCCAAAGGCCGACGGATCGCGGTCAATGAAGGCGACCACGTCCGTCCTGGTGATCCGATCGTCGATGGTTCCCCTGTGCCTCAGGATATCTTGCAGGTTATGGGGATCGAGGCGCTGGCACGCTATATCGTTGATGAGGTGCAGGAAGTCTATCGCCTCCAGGGAGTGAAGATAAACGATAAGCACATCGAGATTATCGTGCGGCAGATGCTGCGTCGGTGCGAGATCCTGGCGCCGGGGGACTCTAAGAGATTCCTTGAGGGTGATCAGGTGGATCGAGCTGTTCTCGAAGAAGAAAACAGGAACTTACGGGCCAAGGGTCTACAAGAGGCCACAAGCCGCCCGATTCTGCTTGGCTTGACGAAGGCGAGTCTGGCCACCGATTCTTTCATCTCGGCAGCCTCTTTCCAGGAGACTACCCGGGTGCTTACCGAGGCAGCCATAGAGGGCCGTTTGGATACCTTGCGTGGGCTCAAAGAGAACCTAATTGTCGGGCGTTTGATCCCAGCAGGGACCGGTTTGGCCTATCATATCCACCGCCGTCAGGCATATCATGAATACGAGACGGAAACCGAACCCCAAGAGGGGGTTCCGGCTCCTTCTACTGAAGGAGAGGATGCCCGGGAATTTAATACCCAAGGGGCGTAGAATACTGGCTTGACAACGACTTAAGTTGTCCCCAAAATTAGGCCTTCCAATGACGGGCCGGGTATGTTGTCGGCCTGTCATTTATTTTAGGGGAGCCAGAAGAAGTATGCCGACTTTTAATCAATTGGTCCGCAAGCGGCGTAAGAAAGTAACCTCTAAAGCGAGCGTACCGGCCCTTGAGAGTTGTCCTCAACGTCGAGGAGTCTGTACACGGGTTTATACTGCGACCCCGAAGAAGCCTAATTCAGCGCTGCGGAAGGTAGCCCGTGTACGGTTGACCAACGGTCGGGAGGTAAGCGCTTACATTCCAGGCGAAGGGCATAACCTTCAAGACCACTCGGTGGTGCTGGTTCGTGGAGGGCGAGTCAAGGACCTACCTGGAGTGCGCTACCATGTGGTGCGTGGGGCCCTAGATGCATCTGGGGTGAATAATCGGCGCCAAGGGCGTTCCAAGTACGGTACTCGGCGACCAAGGTGAGGAGGTCCTTAGAAAGCCATGTCTCGTAGGCGTGAGATCCCCAAACGGGAGGTCCTTCCGGACCCAAAGTATGGGTCAAAGTCAGCGGCTAAGTTCATTAACCACCTGATGGTGGATGGCAAGAAGAGCCTCGCCGAGCGGATCCTGTACCAGGCCTTTGACCGTATTCGGGAGAGCCAGAATGAAGACCCTTTAGAGGTCTTCCAGGCAGCTCTCGACAGTGTACGCCCGGTCGTAGAGGTAAAGAGCCGCCGAGTGGGTGGAGCAACCTACCAGGTCCCCGTCGAGGTTCGACCTCAGCGGCGTACAGCCTTGGCGATGCGTTGGCTCGTGCGTTATGCGCGCCAGCGTTCAGAGAAGACTATGTACCAACGTTTGGCGAACGAGTTCATGGAGGCGGCCGAAGGCAGAGGAGGGGCGGTGCGTAGGCGAGAAGAGACGCATCGAATGGCAGAGGCAAACAAGGCGTTTGCGCACTACCGTTGGTAATAATAGGGCAAGAAGTTGAAGTTGGATCCAGCGACGGATCAGTAGCTATGACGAGGGGCTCAGGCGTGGCGAGAAAAATCCCTATCGAGCGGTATCGAAATATTGGCATTATGGCGCATATCGATGCCGGTAAGACAACCGCCACTGAGCGTATCCTGTTCTATACAGGTATCTCGCACAAGATGGGAGAAACCCATGACGGTGCCTCGGTGATGGACTGGATGGAACAGGAGCAGGAGCGGGGGATCACAATCACCTCTGCGGCCACCACTTGCTTTTGGTCTGGGATGGAGCAGCAATTCCCGGAGCATCGGATCAATATCATTGATACCCCGGGGCACGTCGACTTTACAGTTGAGGTCGAGCGTTCATTACGCGTCTTGGATGGGGTGATTGCAGTGTTCTGTGGGGTCGCTGGAGTTGAACCCCAGTCAGAGACGGTCTGGCGCCAGGCTGACAAATACGGTGTGCCGCGGCTTGCTTTCGTGAACAAGATGGATCGAGCAGGGGCCGATTTTTACAATGTAGTCGCGGAGATCGAGAGTAAACTCGGGGCTCGGCCAGTTCCCCTTATTTTACCAATCGCTTCCGGTAGTGCCTTTTCTGGGGTCATCGATCTGCTGCGGATGAAGTCTATCTACTGGGATGATGCGACCCTGGGTGCCAATTTCGAAGAGGTCGAGATCCCGGAGGAGCTCCTTGAACCCGCGCGAGAGTATCGAGAGCAATTGGTAGAGGCCGCTGCAGAGAGCGATGAGGCCTTGACAGAGAAGTATCTGGAAAGGGGCGAGCTAGATCCTGAGGAGATCCGCTGGGGGCTCCGGAGGGCAACGGTCAGTGGTGGAATCATCCCAGTCTATTGTGGCAGCGCCTTCAAGAATAAAGGGATCCAATCCCTACTGGACGGGATCATCGAATTCTTACCTAGTCCTACCGATGTTCCCCCTATCCAGGGGGAGGACCCCAACACGGGTGAGGTGGTTACGCGGCGAGCTGATGACCAGGAGCCGTTTTCTGGCCTTGCCTTCAAGGTCGTGACTGATCCTTACGCTGGGCAGCTTACCTTCATTCGGGTCTACTCGGGCCATCTTACCTCCGGCTCGACGGTGCTAAATCCTGAAAACAACCGAAAGGCCCGGCTCGGTCGCTTGCTCCAGATGCACTCCAATGAACGCTGGGAGATCCAAGAGGTATTTGCTGGCGATATCTTTGCAGCAGTGGGCTTGAAGAACACCGGAACAGGGGACACGATCTGTGACCCTGCAAAACCGGTCATCCTTGAACGGATGGAGTTTCCCGAGCCCGTTATTTCGGTCGCGATTGAGCCCAAGACCCGAGAGGATCAAGAGAAGATGGGGACGGCTTTGGCCAAGTTGGCCCAGGAAGATCCCTCTTTCCGTGTTCGTACCGATGAAGAGAGTGGCCAGACCCTGATCTCAGGAATGGGTGAACTCCACTTAGAAGTCTTGGTTGATCGCCTAAAGCGGGAGTTCGGTGTTGAGGCTAATGTGGGTGCTCCCCAAGTGGCCTATCGTGAGACGATCCGAGCTCAAATCGAACAAGAGGGGAAGTTTATCCGCCAATCTGGTGGGCGAGGCCAGTATGGCCACGTCTTTATCCGTCTTGAATCGAATGATCCAGGTGCAGGCTTCGAGTTCTTTAACAAGATTGTCGGGGGCGTAATCCCCAAGGAGTATATCCCTGCAGTAGAGCAGGGAATCCGGGAGGCTATGGAGAGTGGGGTCCTGGGTGGTTATCCGATGGTGGATATCAAAGCGACCTTGTTCGACGGGACCTATCACGAGGTCGACTCGAGTGAGGCGGCTTTCAAGATTGCTGGCTCTCAGGCCTTCAAGGAGGGAGCGAAGCGAGCCAACCCAGTGCTGTTGGAGCCGATTATGGAGGTGGAGGTAGTCACCCCGGAAGAATATATGGGTGATGTCCTTGGGGATCTGAACAGCCGCCGTGGTCAGGTTGAGAGTATGGAGGATGGTCCAGCGGGCAATAAGTTGCTTGTTGTGGAGGTCCCACTGGCGGAGATGTTTGGGTATGCTACCTCCCTACGGTCTCTGACCCAGGGGCGGGCGACCTATACGATGCAGCCAGGCAGGTATGCTGAGGTCCCGAGCAATATCTCGGAGGAGATCATCCAGAAAGCGCGCGGATGAGGTTGCGGAGAGGTTCGATCAAAGGGGAGTGTAATGGCGAAGGAGAAGTTTGAGCGGACCAAGCCGCATGTGAATGTGGGCACAGTTGGTCATGTGGATCATGGCAAGACCACGCTGACGGCGGGTATGACCAGGGTCTTGAGTGAGCGGGGGGTGAGCCAATACCAGACCCGGGATTTTGCGGAGATTGACAAGGCGCCGGAGGAGCGGGAGCGTGGGATCACAATTGCCACCGCGCATGTGGAGTATGAGACCGAGAACCGCCACTATGCGCATGTCGACTGTCCTGGGCATGCTGACTATGTGAAGAACATGATCACGGGGGCGGCCCAGATGGACGGGGCGATCTTAGTGGTATCGGCGGCGGACGGGCCGATGCCGCAGACTCGGGAGCATATTTTGCTGGCGCGTCAGGTGGGGGTTCCGCGGCTGGTGGTCTATTTAAACAAGGCGGACATGGTGGATGATCCTGAGCTATTGGAGCTTGTGGAGATCGAGATTCGGGAGCTTTTGAGCGAGTACGGATTTGACGGGGAGGAGACCCCGGTCATCGTGGGTTCGGCGCTGAAGGTGCTCGAGGGTGATGTGGGCGAGTACGGTGCGGACTCGATCTTGCGTTTAGTGGAGGCGATGGACGCCTGGTTGCCGACTCCGGAGCGGCCGGTGGACCGGGAATTTTTGATGCCCGTTGAGGATGTCTTTAGCATCTCGGGCCGAGGGACTGTGGTCACTGGGCGTGTAGAGCGGGGTGTAGTGAAGGTTGGTGACGAGGTCGAGATTGTGGGTTTACGGGAGACCCGCAAGACCACGGTCACTGGGGTGGAGATGTTTCGGAAGATGTTGGACCAGGGGGAGGCTGGGGACAACGTTGGGACCTTATTGCGTGGGGTCAAGCGGGATGAGGTTGAGCGGGGGCAGGTTTTAGCGAAGCCGGGTTCAATCACCCCGCATACGCGGTTTCGGTGTGAGGTCTATGTCTTGAAGAAGGATGAGGGGGGTCGGCATACGCCGTTTTTCACGGGGTACCGGCCGCAGTTCTATTTTCGGACGACCGACGTGACGGGGACCTGTCAATTGCCGGAGGGCACCGAAATGGTGATGCCGGGGGACAATGTGACCATGGAGGTGAACTTGATCGCCCCGATCGCGATGGAGGAGGGGTTGCGGTTCGCCATCCGGGAGGGCGGCCGCACCGTCGGGGCCGGCGTGGTCGCCGATATCCTGGAGTGAGTAGAGCGGCATGGCGACTATTCAGCAGCAAAAGATTCGGATTCGGCTGAAGGCATATGATCAGAGATTGCTCGATCATTCTTCGGCAGAGATCGTAAATACGGCCAAACGGACTGGGGCTCAGGTGCGGGGACCGGTGCCGTTACCAACCCGGGTCGAGAAGTTCACGGTCCTGCGTTCGCCTCATGTGGACAAGCGTGGTATGGAACAGTTCGAGTGTCGAACCCATAAAAGATTGCTGGATATCATCGATCCAACCGAGCAGACGGTGGATGCATTGATGAAACTCGATCTTGCGGCTGGGGTGGATGTCCAGATCAAGTTGTAGCTGGTGGATGGGAGAATGGCGATAGGAGTAATCGGAAAAAAACTTGGGATGTCCCGAGTATTCTTGGAGAACGGTGAAAATCTTCCGGTGACGGTCATTGAAGTGGAGCCCAATCGGGTGGTCCAGTTGAAGACTGTGGAACGGGATGGCTATTCGGCAGTTCAGGTGACAACAGGTACTCGGAAACCGAAGCGCGTGACTAAGCCTCTTGCTGGCCACTTCGCTAAGGCGGGGGTTATACCGGGACGGATATTGCGGGAATTCCGGTATACGGAAGATGATCTCCTTCAAACAGGTGATATACTTACCCACCAGCAGTTTGAGGTCGGTCAGCGGGTGGATGTGACGGGTTTCACCAAGGGGCATGGGTTTACTGGAACCATGAAGCGGTGGAACTTCAGTGGCGGCCCGGCGAGTCACGGGGCCCATAAGATCCACCGCAAGCCGGGCTCCATCGGACAAATGCAGGACCCAGGCCATGTATTTAAGGGCAAAAAGATGGCTGGGCGTATGGGGGGAGAGCGTTGTACCCAACAGAATTTGGAAGTGGTCCAGGTAGACACAGAGCGTAATCTCCTCCTCGTCCGTGGGGCCGTTCCGGGAGCAAGGGGTTCCGACGTGTTCGTTCGGCCTACGGTGAAGGGACAGCGAGGGCAGGTCCATGCAGATACCCATTAGGACACAGGAGAACCAGTCAAATGGGGCAATCGAGGTCGAAGATAGTGTTTTTGCTGCCCCATTTAGGGAAGGGCTGGTCCACCAGGTGGTGACTGCCCAGCTTGCCAGGGTCCGATCTGGAACCCACTCGACCAAGAAGCGTGGCGAGGTGCGAGGCGGTGGCCGTAAGCCATGGCGACAGAAAGGAACAGGCCGTGCACGTGCGGGCTCCAATCGTAGCCCTCTGTGGCGTGGTGGTGGGGTGGTATTTGGCCCCAAACCACGTTCGTATGACCAGAAGATCAACAAGAAGATGCATCGTGGGGCCTTGCGGGACCTTTTAGCCGAGCTTGTTCGCCGAGATGAGTTGGTCGTTCTGGATCACCTGCAGGTCACTGGTGGCAAGACCCATTCATTGGCCCGTACCCTCCGTAATCTGGACGCTGAGGGATCCTTGATCGTGATCCAGGGCAAAGATCCTGTGGTGGAGCGAGCAGGGAACAATCTGCCGAAGGTCCGGGTTATGGAGTGCAGCAAGGTCGGTCCTTTGGCTCTGGTTCAGCATCCCAAGGTAGTGATTACACAATCTGCTTTGCGGGGGCTTGAGGAGCGATTGTCATGAACCACGAGCGTCTCTTGCAGGTATTAGAAGCGCCGATCGTGACAGAGAAATCGACTCGGGTTCGAGCAGAATCCAACCAAGTAGTCTTCCGAGTGGCCCAAGATGCCAAAAAACCGGAGATCAAACGGGCCGTGGAGGAATTGTTTGGGGTCCAAGTGGAAAGGGTCTGGACGGTCAATGTAAAGGGCAAACCGAAACGGTTCGGCCAGTTTTGGGGACGTCGTAAGGATTGGCGCAAGGCCTATGTTCGTCTCGCTGAGGGGCAGACGATCGAAGAACTCGAAGCATAGCTCGAATTGAGGATGTCAGGCCATGCCAAGTAAGAGAAGGCAAAAGCCCACCACGCCGGGAACTCGTTTCCGGGTGGTTTGGAAATCTCCTGAATTGCACCCAGGTGGACCGTATAGGCCCCTCGCTCAGGGAGAGAAACGGATCAGCGGCCGCAATAATGTAGGCCGTCTGACGATGCGCCGACGGGGCGGTGGGCATAAGCGCCGTTATCGGATAGTGGATTTCAAACGTGATAAGGATGGGATCCCGGCGCGTGTCGAACGCCTCGAGTACGATCCCAACCGTAGCGCCCATGTAGCTCTCCTCCTATACGCCGACGGCGAAAGGAGATATATTATAGCGCCCCGTGGCCTTAAGATAGGAGATAAAGTCTCTTCGGGTGAAGAGGCTGCGATCCGTCCTGGGAGTTGCCTGCCGCTCCGTCGTATTCCGGTGGGTACGTTTATTCACAATATTGAACTCAAGCCAGGTAAAGGGGGACAGGTAGCTCGGGCAGCCGGTTCAGGAGGCCAATTGGTAGCCCGCGAGGGGCGCGAGGCGCAGATTCGAATGACAAGTGGTGAGATTCGGCGCTTTTCAGTGAGGTGTCGAGCAAGTATCGGGCAGGTAGGAAACAGCGAGCATAGTAATCAGGCCTTCGGCAAGGCAGGAGCTAGCCGTTGGCGAGGCTGGCGACCGAAGGTTCGCGGGGTGGCGATGAATCCGGTAGATCACCCGCACGGAGGAGGGGAAGGCCGTACCTCCGGCGGGCGCCATCCGGTGACTCCCTGGGGCCAGCCGACCAAAGGGCACCGAACTCGGCACAATAAGCGCACAGATGCGCTTATCGTTCGACGCCGTAAGCGGAAATAATGGACAGTCGAAGGATAAGAAGGTTAAGGAGTTAATCCCGCATGCCGAGGTCTGTGAAGAAAGGTCCATTCGTGGATGAACAGCTATTGAGAAAGGTCCAGCAGGCCCAGGAATCGGGGAGTAGTCGGCCGATCAAGACGTGGTCTCGGCGTTCGACCATTACTCCCGAATTCGTGGGGTTGACCGTTGCGGTGCATAACGGGCGCCACCATATTCCAGTGTCGATCAATGAGAACATGGTAGGTCATAAATTAGGGGAATTTTCTCCAACCCGAGTCTTCCGAGGCCATAAGGTTGACAGGAAGGCACGTCGAGGATGAGTAGTGAAACGGAAGTACAGGCAACCCTGAAGGGGATGCGTTTATCCTCCCGCAAGGCCCGTTTGGTCATTGACCAGATCCGGGGTCAGCCAGTTGATAAGGCAATCGAGTACTTGAACTTCGAGAGGCGCAAGCCTGCCCACTATATCCGCAAGTGTCTGGATTCGGCTATATCCAACGCAGAGCACAACGAAGGCCTGGATGTCGATCGACTGGTTGTTACTCAAGCGTTCGTGGATCAAGGTTCGCCCTTGAAGCGGTTCCAGCCGCGTGCTATGGGCCGGGCGACTATGATCAAGAGACCCACCAGCCATATCACCATCGTGGTGGCTCAGCAGTAGTGTAGAGGAAGCTATGGGGCATAAAGTCCATCCCACTGGTTTACGGTTGGGTGTGATCAAGAGTTGGGATTCGCGTTGGTTGGCAGAGCGAAATTACGCCAGGCAACTACTTGAAGATATCCGTATTCGTGATTTTATCCATAAGCGTCTCCGACATGCTGCAGTTTCAAAGGTAGTGGTCGAGCGCCCGGCACGCAGCGCTCGGATCAGTATTTATACTGCGCGACCCGGGATGGTGATTGGGAAGAAAGGGGAAGATATTGAGCGCCTGAGGCAGGAGGTTCAGGGCCTATCTTCGGAGCCAATCCATCTCAATATCGAGGAAGTGCGGAAACCGGAGACCGATGCCCGGCTAGTGGCCGAGAATGTGGCACAACAACTCGAGCGGCGGGTTGCCTTTCGGCGGGCGATGAAACGTGCCTTGGGGAATGCTATGCGGTTAGGCGCTCAGGGCATCAAGATCTCAGCGCGTGGCCGCTTGGGAGGCGCAGAGATCGCACGTACTGAATGGTATCGGGAAGGGCGAGTCCCTCTACACACTATACGGGCAGATGTCGACTACGGGATAGCGGAGGCCAAAACCGCCTACGGAGTGATCGGGATCAAGGTATGGATCTTCAAGGGCGAGGTCTTGGAGGGACAGGAAGGGACCGCTTAATCACCCGATGGAGGCATTGAATGCTACAACCGAAAAAGACCAAGTATCGAAAGCAGCAGAAGGGGCGCAATCGGGGATTAGCGAATCGAGGTAATCGGATCGAATTCGGTAGCTATGGGCTCAAGAGCACCTCCCGCGGGAGCCTGACGAGTCGGCAGATTGAGGCTGCACGAATTGCTATCACTCGACACGCTAGGCGACGAGGGCGTTTATGGATTCGAGTCTTTCCAGACAAGCCAGTCTCGAAAAAGCCGGCGGAGGTTCGTATGGGGAAGGGAAAAGGTAACCCAGAATTCTGGGTGGCTCCGATCAAGCCTGGCCAAGTGGTCTTTGAGGTAGAAGGGCTTTCGGAGGAGGTAGCCCAGGAAGCCTTGCGTCTCGCGGCACATAAGCTCCCGGTACGTACCCGATTCGTCGAACGCAGCGCCGCCTAGCGAGAAAGGTTAGTCATGACGGGGGAGCTGCAAGAGTTACGAAACATGGATCTAGCAGGCCTACAAAAGCGCTTAGAGGAGCTCCGAAAGGAACAGTTTAACCTTCGGTTCCAGCACGCTTCCGGCCAGTTGGAGAATACAGCTCGAATCAAGCAAGTGCGACGTAAGGTCGCACGGGTTAAGACATTGATGAATGAGAAGAGGCGTTTGGGTCAAAATGGCTAGGCGGTCTCAAGGACGCAAACGGCGAATGCAGGGTGTGGTTGTTAGCAATAAGCCGACTTATACCGCAGTGGTGCGCGTTGACGACAGACGACCGGACCCGATGTATGGAAAGTATGTGAAACGCTCTACCAAGCTCCATGTCCACGATCCAGAGGAGACATGCTCGGAAGGGGATTTCGTGTTGGTGGAGGAGTGCCGGCGTGTTTCCAAGACCAAGGCTTGGCGATTGGTCGAGGTCTTAGGAAAAGGGGTCAAGGCGTGATCACATCTGTCGCGGGAGAGGGGCGATGATCCAGGTACAAACCCGACTCGGGGTCGCGGACAACAGCGGTGCACGGGAAGTCCAGACGATCAAAGTGCTGGGCGGCTCGAAACGGCGGTACGCGAATATCGGCGATATCATCAAGGTTGCGGTAAAGGAGGCGACGCCTCGGGGGCGGGTCAAGAAGGGTGGAGTCTACAACGCAGTAGTCGTCCGTTCCGCGAAAGGGATCAAGCGAACCGATGGTTCGATTATCCGCTTTGATCGGAATGCAGCGGTGCTGTTAAACGACGCTCTGGAGCCACTGGGGACTCGTATCTTTGGACCAGTGACTCGGGAGTTGCGTGGGAAGAACTTCATGAAGATTATCTCTTTGGCTCCCGAGGTCTTGTAGCACAATCGCCATGGGGGGAACCTTGAATCGGATTAAGAAAGGTGATGAGGTCCTGGTACGCCGGGGAAAGGGCGCAGGCAAACAGGGCAGTGTCCAACGCGTGCTGCCACGTGAGCAGAGGGTCGTAGTGGCTAATGTCAACATGGTCAAGCGCCATGTGCGTCCGAATCCCGCCCAGGGGGTTGGAGGAGGTATTCAAGAGCGAGAAGCTTCCATTCATCTATCCAATGTCAATCCGTATTGCAGAAACTGTAAGAAAGGGGCACGGGTCGGTGTGAAGCTCCTAGAGGATGGACGCAAGATACGAATTACACGCTGCTGCGGCGAAGCATTGGACAGCTAGGATCTCTAAGCTATGAGAGCGCGGTTACATCAGTATTACAAGGAGGAGATTGTCCCTGCTCTGATGAGGGAATTTGGGTATTCCAACTTGATGGAAGTCCCTCAAGTGGAGAAGGTGACCCTGAATATGGGTGTTGGAGAAGGAGCCCGAGATCGTAAGGTTCTTGAGGGCGCAATGGCAGATATGGCAGCGATTTCTGGGCAGAAGCCGATTGTGACGCGTGCCCGTAAATCGGTCGCAGGATTTAGAATCCGAGCTGGGATGCCCATCGGCTGCAAAGTCACCCTGCGCAGGGACCGTATGTATGAGTTTCTCGATCGTTTCATCCAAGTGGCTTTGCCACGAGTGAGGGATTTTCGGGGTCTTAATCTCAATGCCTTCGATGGACAGGGTAATTATTCTATTGGCATCAATGAACAGATTATCTTTCCAGAAATAAATTATGACAATATTGATCGTATACGCGGTCTCGATGTGGTCTTGACTACTTCTGCTTCGACTGATGAAGAGGCCAAGGCGCTATTGACTCGCTTGCGGTTACCATTCAAAGAGTAAAGGGTTGAGGTAAGGTCGTGCCACGCAAGGCTCTAATCGCGAAGGCAAAGTGTAAGCAGAAGTTTTCTGTTAGGGAGTATAATCGGTGCAATGAGTGTGGTCGGGCCCGAGGCTACTACCGTAAGTTTGGGTTGTGTCGACTCTGCTTGCGCAAACATGCCTTAAAGGGTGAGATTCCGGGTGTGGTGAAATCGAGTTGGTAGGGAAGCAAAACAATGACTATGACTGACCCCCTGGCTGATATGTTGACCCGGATCCGCAATGCCCAGCAGGTCGAAAAGTCCCATATCTCCATGCCAGGATCCAAGCTGAAGGCAGCGATTGCTCGGATTTTGATGGAAGAAGGGTATATCGCTAATTGCGAGGAGTTCCAAACTGAAGGCAAGAAGTTTTTGACTTTAGAATTGAAATACTACCAAGGCAAACCAGTTATTCAGTCGATTCAGCGGGTGAGCCGCCCTGGCTTTAGGCGCTATTCTGGGGCTGATGAGATCCCTGAGGCCTTGAATGGGCTTGGGATCGTTATCCTGAGCACTTCGCAGGGAGTAATGACTGGTCGCCAAGCCCGGCAGGAGAATGTCGGGGGTGAACTCCTATGCACCCTTTATTGAGGATCAGTAATGTCTCGGATTGCGAATACTCCGATCCGCCTGCCTGAGAGTGTTGAGTTCCGTATTGATGAGGGGGTCATTCGGGTCAAAGGGCCAAAAGGCGAGCTAACCCAAGCCCTTCATCCGCAGGTGGCGGTCCACGAAGAGATTGGGACCCTCTTTTTTACCCCTCGGACTCAAGAGCGCCGGGCGATTGCCTTTGCGGGCACGATGCGGGCCTTGGTCAATAATATGGTTGTCGGGGTCACTGAGGGGTTTGAACGGAACTTGGAGATCAACGGGGTCGGATATCGAGCTGATCTGCGCGATAATACGCTTACCTGTCAGCTAGGATTTGCCCATCCGGTGGAGTATAAGGTCCCTGCTGGGGTAGACGTCGAAGTAACGCAGAATACAAGGATAGCCGTGCGTGGGATCGACAAGGCGCTGGTTGGGCAGGTCGCTGCGGACATTCGAAATCTACGCCCTCCAGAGCCCTATAAGGGAAAGGGTGTGCGGCTAACCGGGGAACCACTCATTCGCAAGGAAGCCAAGAAGAAATAGGCAGCCATCATGGGCAAGCTTTCCAAACATAGAAGGCGTCAGCGGCGGGCTCTACGGTCGCGGGGCCGTATTCGCCGTCAAGGTAAGATGCGGTTGAGTGTCTATCGCTCGGCCAATCACATCTACGCTCAGATTATTGCGGATCACCGCGGGCATACCTTGGTGAGTTCCTCGACCCTGGATTCGGAAATACGTAACCAGGTCAACTACGGGGGGAATGTCGAGGCTGCGAAGCTTATTGGTGCCATTATCGCCAAGCGAGCAGTTCAAGCAGGGATCCAAGAAGTAGCCTTTGATCGGAGCGGTTATAAATACCACGGTCGGGTTAGGGCATTGGCAGAAGCGGCTCGTGAGAACGGACTGCAGTTTTAGGGGCGAGGTAGGATAATCGTGGCAAATGCGAGTGCGAGGTCAGAGCCTCAAGATGAGCTCCAGGAAAAACTCGTTTATATAAGTCGTGTGGCAAAAGCGACCAAAGGGGGACGTCTATTTCGGTTCTCCGCCCTTGCGGTGGTTGGTGATGGCAAGGGAGGTGTCGGGTTTGGGCGTGGAAAGGCACAGGAGGTCCCGGAAGCGATTGCCAAGGCAATGGAGCAAGCCCGCAAGCATATGGGGCACTATGCCCTCTATGGTGATACCCTCTACCATCCAGTAAACGGGCGGCATGGCGGAGCGCAGGTATTGCTAAAACCGGCCAGTCCCGGAACTGGAATCATTGCCGGGGGGGCTGTCCGTTCGGTGATGGAGACCGCCGGCATTAAGGACGTCTTGGCCAAGTCCCTTGGTTCATCCAATCCAACAAATGTCGTCCGAGCCACATTTAATGCCTTAGACCAGGTGCTCTCTCCGGAGTACGTCGCCGCAAAGCGGGGTAAGAGAGAAGAAGAGGTTTGGGGATAGGTCGCTGAAGATGGAAAGAACAATCCAAGTCACTTTAAAAAAGAGCCCTATCGGTTCCAAGCCGATCCATCGGGCCAACTTGCACGGTCTAGGACTGAAAAAGATGCATCAAACTGTGCAGCGTGAAGATACTCCGCAGGTCCGGGGGATGATTCGACGTGTTGCCCATATGGTAGAAGTAGGCTAACGCGATGAAGCTGAATGAGCTCAAACCGGCCCCAGGTAGCCGGAAGGGTTCCAAACGCCTTGGGCGGGGAGCCTCTTCTGGCCAAGGCAAGACAGCAGGACGTGGACATAAGGGGCAGAAGTCCCGCTCTGGGGGTTCAATCCCTCCTGGATTTGAGGGAGGGCAGATGCCTCTAAAGCGACGCTTGCCCAAACGGGGTTTTCGTAACTTCCGGGCCGAGCGTTATGTGGAGATCCGGTTGGATGCCCTTAATCGATTCTCGGATGGGGCAGAGATTACAGAGGAGATCCTTCGGGACGCTGGGCTGATGAAGGACAGAGATAGCTATGCCAAGGTAATCAAAAGTGGCTCCCTGGAGCGTCAAGTCGTCCTCCGGACTCAGAAGGTGAGTGCAGGCGCACGCCAAGCCATCGAGGCGGTCGGTGGCCGTGTGGAGGAGCCTTAGGGGTGGCAGATAAAAGGTCAAGTGGACTCGCTCAGTTCGGCAATCTTGCCAAGATCGATGAGCTCAAGAGGCGGATCTTATTTGTTTTAGGGGCCTTTGTCGTCTATCGGATCGGAGCACATATACCAATTCCTGGAATTGATCCGAATGCCCTGGCGAACTTTTTCAGTCAGCAGCAGGATTCCATTCTTGGATTGTTCGACATGTTCTCCGGAGGGGCGCTTTCTCGGCTTACCGTCTTTGCGCTCGGAATCATGCCGTATATTAGCGCCTCGATTATCTTACAGCTCGGTACTGTAGTCTCTCCTAAGTTAGAACAGCTTAAGAAAGAGGGGGAAGCAGGGCGCCGTAAGATCAACGAGTATACACGATACCTAACCGTAGGCCTGGCTGCCTTTCAAGGGATGGGGATCTCCGTGGCTCTGGAATCGATGCAAGCCAATGGTATGCCCGTGGTGATGGAGCCGGGATGGGGTTTCCGCTTTACTACAGTAATCACCTTAACGGCGGGCACTACTTTCCTTATGTGGCTGGGAGAGAGGATTACGGAGAAGGGAATCGGTAACGGGATCTCCTTGATCATTTTCGCGGCGATCGTTTCGGGATTACCCTCTGCCCTCTTTGGGACCTTGGAATTGGCCCGAACCGGGGAGTTTCAGCCGCTGTTTGTCCTATTCCTATTAGTCATGGTTCTGGCTGTGATCGGTTTTATCGTCTTCGTGGAACGAGGTCAGCGCCGGTTGACTGTGCAATATGCAAGACGCCAAGTCGGTCGCAGGATGTTTGGTGGCCAGAGTACCCATTTACCGCTCAAGCTGAATATGGCTGGGGTTATTCCAGCCATCTTTGCTTCAAGCATCATCTTGTTCCCGGTGACCCTTACTAACTGGTTTGGCAGTTCTGAGGGCACTGGTTGGCTACGAGAGATTTCCCAAGCAATCAGCCCAGGACAACCATTGTATGTGGTCCTTTTCTCGGTGGCCATCATCTTCTTCTGCTTTTTCTATACGGCGATCGTCTTCAATCCCCGTGATACCGCCGATAATCTGAAGAAACAAGGGGGATTTATCCCGGGTATTCGGCCTGGTGAGCAAACCGCCAACTATATCGACTACGTCATGACGCGGTTGACCTTCTTCGGGGCGATTTACGTTACTTTGGTCTGTCTCCTTCCCCAGTTCCTGATCGTGCAGTGGAATGTTCCCTTCTACTTTGGCGGGACCTCACTCCTTATCATTGTTGCGGTTACTATGGACACAGCCAATCAGATCCAAGCCCACCTCCTATCCCGACAGTATGAGGGGCTTATGCGGAAGTCACAATTGAAGGGCGGAAGGAGTTGATGGCCTGTCGGGTCATCCTTTTGGGTCCACCTGGGGCAGGGAAAGGGACGCAAGCCCAACGTCTTGCCGAGGAGCGAGGTCTGGCCAAGGTAGCGACCGGGGATATCTTGCGGAGTGCAGTCAATGAAGGCTCCGCCTTAGGGCAGCAAGTGGCAGCCTATATGGAAGCAGGTGAGCTGGTGCCCGATAAGCTTATGGTGGAGATCATCCGGAAACGTTTGCAGGCCCCTGATTGTCAAAACGGGTATGTTTTAGACGGTTTTCCCCGTACGATCGCTCAGGCTGAGGCGCTTGACGAGATGTTGGCCGCGATCGGTCAAGGGGTCGATCGGGTTGTCCACATTGAAGTGAGTCCTGAGCTCCTGGTGCGTCGGCTTAGTGGGCGTCTGCTTTGCCGCGGGTGCGGTGCCACCTTCCACCGAGACTTTCAGCCTCCGGGACAGACCGGGGTTTGCGACTTCTGTGGTGGAACACTGTATCAGCGTGAAGACGACCAGGAAGAGACAGTGAGGGCTCGACTTGAGGTCTTTGAACAACAGACCAAACCCGTGGTTGGTTACTATCAGCGCCAAGATATCTATTGTCGGGTTAATGGAGACGCCGATCCTGAAACCGTCTTCCAAAGGGTCCTTGGGGCTATCGAGGAGGTTAGCTGAGTATTGGCAAAGGAAGACACTATTGAGATGCAAGGGGAGATCGTGGAGACCCTTCCGAATGCTACATTTCGGGTGGAATTGGAGAATGGCCACGAAGTAATCGCCCATATCTCAGGGAAGATGCGGAAAAACTATATCCGGATACTGCCAGGGGACAAGGTGACGGTGGAGCTTACCCCCTACGATTTGAATCGGGGCCGAATTGTCTATCGAGCCAAATAGCCGGCAAAGGGGCTGGAATGGATCCCCATGTCTTCATGACAGAGCGTGACCCATCGATGTTGAGGTGCTACACGCAGCGAAGAGTCGGTGAGCTGTTAGGAGGGAGAGCATGAAGGTGCGTGCGTCTGTAAAGCCCATTTGTCGTAATTGTCGGGTAGTCAAGCGTAAAGGCATAGTGCGGATTATCTGCACTGAACCCCGGCACAAGCAGCGTCAGGCTTGATGGAGTAGAAGCTATATGGCTCGTATTGCAGGTATTAATATCCCTACCCGGAAGCCGGTTGCGATTGCCCTTACATATATCTATGGGATCGGTCATACACGGGCCGAGGAGATTTGTTCCGAGGCCGGTATCGATCCAAGGACCCGGGTGCAGGATCTGACTGATGGTGAAGAGGTGGCCGTTCGAGAAAAGGTCAACGAGTATACTGTCGAGGGAGAGCTCAGGCGTGAGATCGGGATGAATATCAAACGCCTAAGAGACATCGGTTGTTATCGGGGTATACGTCACAGGAGAGGACTACCTGTGCGGGGGCAGAAAACCCAAAATAACTCGCGGACCCGAAAGGGGCCGAGGAAACCGATCAAGTAGTGAAGTTTGGCCTGTTATCACGCGAGTCAGTCCTGTCAACGCGACGATAGATTGGACACAGAGAAATGGCAAAGCAACAACGTGGAGTGACGCGGGGGCGTCGCAAGATCAAAAAGCATGTTGTTGAAGGGGTCGCCCACATCCAGGCGACTTTTAATAACACCCTGGTGAATATCTCGGATAGGCAAGGGAATACCTTGTGCTGGTCCTCACCGGGTGCAGTGGGTTTTAAAGGCTCCCGCAAAAGCACCCCATTTGCAGCCCAGGTGGCAGCGGAAGCGGCTGCCCGTGCGGCTCAAGAACACGGAGTACAGAATCTCGACGTTGAAGTGAAGGGCCCTGGCCCAGGGCGTGAATCCGCAGTGAGGGCCTTGCACGGGGTCGGAATTAAGATTACGAGTATTCGAGATGTGACCCCACTACCCCACAATGGCTGCCGGCCGCCGAAGAAGCGTCGTGTATAATCGCTGATCTGTAGGAAGGAAGACCAGAATTGGCAAAGTATACTGGACCCAAACGCCGTTTCTCCCGTCGTGAGGGAGAGACGATTTTCCCTAATAGCAAATGTGATTTTGAGGGTCGCCCTTATCCTCCTGGAGAGGCGAGGCAGAGCCGTCGGCAGTCGGAGTTTGGGCTACAACTCCGGGAAAAACAGAAGCTCCGTCGTACATATGGGCTTATGGAACGGCAGTTTAAACGGCTCTACTATGAAGCGGCTCGACGTAAGGGCAATACCGGAGAGTTGTTGTTACGATTGCTCGAGTCCCGCTTAGACAATGTAGTCTTCCGTATGGGATTTGCAAAGACACGCAATCTGGCCAGGCAGATGGTCACCCACAAGCATATCCTCGTAAATGGTAGGCGGTTAAATGTCCCTTCTTACCAGGTTAAAGAGGGGGATGAGATAAGTGTGGCAGAACGCGCGCGCAACCAGCTTCGAGTACAACACTCGTTGGCCGTTACAGAAGAGGGTTCACGGCCTGAGTGGCTCGAGGTAGATCCTGATAACTATACAGGAAAGGTCAGGACATTGCCGGCGCGCACTGAGCTTCCCTCCACGATTAGTGAGCAGCTCATTGTGGAGTTCTACTCCAAGTAAGGGGTAAAGAGGGTGCTGATGCAGGACGTTCTTATAAAACCGGATCATGTCGAGATCGAATCGTTGGGCGATTCGGCTGCCAAAGTCACCATCGAGCCCCTAGGGCGAGGATATGGGCATACCCTGGGGAATGCCTTGCGTCGTATTTTGCTGTCCTCGATGCCAGGGACAGCAGTGACCCAAGTGCAGATCAAAGATGTTTTGCATGAATTTGCTACGATCAGTGGCGTTCGGGAAGACGTGGTCGATATTATCCTCAATCTCAAAAATCTTCGGGTCGCTTTCCCTGAAGACCGTCACGAGGTGCGTCTCCAGGTATCCAAAAGTGGTGAGGAGGACACGGTAATGGGCGGGGATTTTGAGACCCCCGGCGAGGTCGAGGTCCTCAATCCCGATCTGGAAATCGCTCACCTGAATGCAGGGGGTGAGCTTGAGATGGAGGTCACTGTAGCTCGTGGGCGAGGTTATCAACCGGTTACCCAGCGGGATGAGGCCACAGGTTCTGCTATTGGGGTAATCCCAGTGGATGCCAGCTTCACCCCAGTACGGCGTACTACCTATAGGGTTGAGAATGCTCGGGTCGGGCAAGTGACCGATTATGATCGCTTGATCTTAGAGGTAGATACTGACGGGACCCTTACTCCTGAGGGGGCCGTTCGCCATGCTGCAGAATTGCTCCAAGATCAGTTGAGTGTATTTGTTGGACTGGAGCCTTCCCAGCCATCCCAGGGCCATGAAGGGCAAGGAGAGTCGGTAGAGTTCGACGTTAACCTCCTCAAGAGCGTGGATGAGTTGGAGTTGAGCGCACGCTCATTGAATTGTCTCAAGGCAGATGGCATTTTCTACGTGGGGGATTTGGTCCAGAAGAGTGAGCAGGATCTCCTGAGGACCTCGAAGTTTGGGAAGAAGTCCTTGGATGAAATCAAGAAGGTTCTCGCCGACATGGGGCTTTCTTTGGGTAGAAGATTAGAGGGCTGGCCCTCCTCCGGGGAGTCCCCTGAACCACCCGCTGCCGATGGGGGGGCTCCGGGGGCACAGGAGGCAGGCTAAAAAGGCTTTCTATCCGTGATCAAGAGGTGCAGAGGCCGTAGAGATGCGACATCGTAAATCCGGGCGAAAACTTAGCCGCAATTCAACCAAGCGTAAAGCTCTCCTTTCTAATCAGGCCCTCTCTCTGCTGAGGCAAGAGAGGATTGTTACGACTGTTCCCAAAGCCAAAGAACTACGGCGGTATGTAGAGCCTTTGATTACACGGGCCAAATACTCCAGTGTGCATCGGAAGCGCATAGCGATGGCCAAGCTAGGGGATCGTAAGGTAGTCAGCAAGCTCTTCGAGCAGATCGGACCGCGTTTTAGGGATCGGTCTGGAGGGTATACCCGAATCATCAAGGCAGGTTATCGGCAAGGAGACAATGCGCCGATGGCGGTTATGGAGCTTGTGGATCGTCCGGAACAAGATGTGGAATAGGATGGGCACCTGCGGACAAGGTCGCGTAGGTAGTAGTATAGCAAGGGTATACGGAAAGGGGCCGAGCTCAAATGAGTTCGGCCCCTTGTCTTTTAGCGGGTTTTAATGATTGGGTCGAGGTCGAAAGGTGGCTCAACCGACCATCGCTCTCTATACCGATTTCGGTCCAGATAATTTATATGTGGGCCAGCTGCATGCCTGCATTATGGCTGAGGCTCCGGGCATCGGTATCATCGATTTGCACCATAACGCCCCTGCCTTTGCCCCTGGCCTGGCAGGGCTATTGCTTTTTCATCTTATCCCCTATCTCCCTCCGGGATGTGTGGTGGTCGGTGTAATCGATCCTGGTGTGGGGACTCAACGGGGCACCCTGGCTGTCCCCTTTGGGGGGCATTGGTTTGTCGGACCAGATAACGGGTTGTTCGGCCCTGTCATCCTGAATGGTGAGGCGGAGTGCTTCAGACTAAAAGGGTCAATGGAGAAAGAGATCTCGGCGAGTTTCCATGGCCGTGACCTGTTTGCTCCGGCAGGTGCAGCTCTGTGCCGAGGTGATCGTATGGTGCTGGGGGAGCCTGTAAGTGAACCAGTCATCCTGGATGTGAACCCGGCGCAAATCGTCTATCAGGACCGGTATGGTAACCTGATGACTGGGCTTGTCAGCCCACCCCTCCCTCCAGAAGGGCAACCTCCTGTTTTGTGTATCCAGGGCAGGCGGCTCCCGTTTGCCCGCACGTTTGGCGAGGTCTCCCTTAAAGAACTTTTCTGGTATCGGAATAGTTTGGGTCTGGTGGAGATCGCAGCGCGCGAGGCCTCTGCAGGGCAGCTGCTTGGGGTTGGGCTGGGCACCCAGGTCCGCTGGGAAGACTCGCCACTGTGATTGCCTACCCCCCCAAGCTGGCTGAAGCGCTAGGCCCCGTAGATGGATGGCCTAGCGCTTCGTTTCCTTCCATTCAATCAGTAGGAGATAAGCTCAACCGGTCTATCCGCGCTCAACCGGTGCCCCAACCAAGTTGCCCCATTCGGTCCAAGAGCCATCGTAATTCTTCACATTCGGATAACCGAGGAGATATTTGAGGACAAACCAGCTATGGCTGGAGCGCTCACCGATCCGACAATAGGCGATCACGGGCTTGTCAGGGGTGATCCCATGGGATTCATAGAGGCTTTTGAGTTCGTCGGCTGACTTAAAGGTACCGTCCTCATTACAGGCTTTACCCCAAGGGATATTACGGGCACTAGGGATATGCCCCCCTCGTTGGCACGTTTCCGGCAATCCTGACGGGGCCAAAACCTCTCCAGTGTATTCTTGTGGGCTACGTACATCCACTAGACCGGCATTCTGCTTGTTGAGTGCCTCTTGGACTTCAGGTAAGAAGGCCCGGATCGACTGATCGGGTTCTTGAGCCCGATATGTTGTAGATTGGATTTGAGGGACCTCGTAGCTTAGCTCGCGGTTCTCGGCGAGCCACTTCTTCCGGCCGCCATTCATCAACCGCACATCCTTGTGTCCGTACATCTTGAGCTGCCAGAAAGCCCAAGCGGCGAACCAGTTGTTGTTATCACCGTAGAGGATGACGGTAGTCTCTGGCGAGATACCGGATTCCCCCATGAGCTTCTCGAACTGCTCTTTGGAGATCACATCACGGCGGACTTGATCGCAGAGTTGAGAGGTCCAGCTCCAAGCGATGGCCCCAGGGATATGGCCTTGATCGTAAGCCGTGGTATCTACGTCAACCTCGACCAAGCGGATCCCAGGGTCATTGAGATGGTTTGCTACCCACTCAGTCTCTACAAGGACTTCAGGATGGGCGTATTCAGACATGATGCTTGCCTCCATACTAGGTTGTTGGTTGGTGGGATCTATGTCTAGGAGGGGCTCACTGCAGGGCTGCCGACGATCCCTAGCTAGAGGCACTGTGTGTGGAACCTGTCGGCTGGATTTTGTCTATTACTCTAGCAAGGTCCATATCCTTTAGCAAGCTAGCCATTTTAGCATTTTGTTCACTTTTTACAGTTTATATGGTCTAGATTGGGTGGGGCACTATGAATCTGCGACAGTTGCAGTACGTTTGTGAAGTGGCCCGCCTGGGTTTGAGCGTGACAGCCGCCGCTGAGTGTCTGCATACCTCCCAGCCGGGGGTTAGCAAACAGATCCGGTTATTAGAAGAGGAATTGGGTATCGAGATCTTTGCCCGCGGTGGCAAATACTTAAGCCATATCACTCCGGCAGGTCAAGCAGTACTGGAGTGCGCAAACCGTGTGCTGCGAGAAGCCGACAATATGAAGCGGGTTGCCGCAGATTTCCGTGATCCTCATCGAGGGACCCTCTCGATCGCCACAACCCATACCCAAGCTCGGTACGCCTTGCCTGAGGTTGTCTACTCTTTCCGCCAGCTCTATCCGGAGGTTAGCCTTCAGATCCATCAAGGCGGTCCCAAGCAGATGGCGGAGCAAGTCGCGAGCGGCTTCGCTGATCTTGCTATTGCGACAGAGGCCCTGGAACTCTTCCAGGATCTGGTCTTACTGCCCTGCTATCGCTGGAATCGCTGTATCGTCGTACCTCCGGATCACCCTTTGGTCTATGAGAACCCCTTATGCCTTCAGGAGATTGCCCGCTATCCAGTGATCACCTACGAATTTGGTTTGGCAGGTCGTTCTCAAACCAACGCCGCCTTTGCCGCTGAGGGCTTGGAACCTAATGTAGTGCTCTCGGCAACCGATGCGGAGGTGATCAAAACGTATGTCCGCTCTGGGCTAGGTATCGGCATCATCGCCTGGATGGCATATTCTCCTGAGCGTGATGGAGATCTTCCAGTTTTGGATGCAAGCCATCTATTCGAGTACAGCATAACCAGCATTGCCCTACGACGGGGAGAAACGCTCCGTAGCTACATCCACTCCTTCATCCGCCTATTTGCACCCCACTTGACCGAGGATTTTGTCAATGCGGCCATCAGTGCTATTAGTGAGGAACAGCGCAGTGAGCTATTCAATTTGCAGCTTGCCCATCTCGGTACCCGCTAACTACCATTGAACTCTGATCGAGATCCCACCCCTCCAAAGGGAGCCGAAAGCCATGGCAGCGCCGAGTGAAGAGGCTGTTTGGGAGGCCTTAAAGGGAGTCCGAGATCCAGATTTCGAAAACGATCTCGTTAGCTTGAAATTTATTCGCGACTTGGCTGTGAAGGGGAGTAAAGTCAGCTTTGCGTTTACCCCAGGAACCCCCCTGTCTTCGACCCGTAAGGAGGTAGCTCGCCAAGCGGAATCTGCTGTCCAAGGGGTTGAAGGGGTCAAGAAGGTCCAAATGGAAATGCGCCCCGAGATCAAACCCCATCAAACCCAGCAGGGGATCAAATTGATCAAAGGGATCAGTAACATCGTCGCTGTGGCGAGTGGCAAAGGGGGAGTGGGCAAGTCCAATCTCTCAGTCAACCTTGCCCTGGGACTCTCTCTCTTCGGGGCGCGAGTAGGCATCTTGGACGCCGACATCTATGGACCCAGTGTTCCCCGCATGCTCGGGATAAGCGGCAAGCCATCCTCCAAAGACGGGAAGACCCTGGAACCGAAAGAGAATCACGGCATCGTGGCGATGTCGATCGGTTTCCTCATTGGTGAGGAGACCCCGATGGTCTGGCGTGGGCCGATGGTACAAAAGGCCTTGGAGCAACTCCTGAGCGATACCAACTGGGGTCAGCTGGATTACCTTGTTGTAGACCTGCCACCCGGAACCGGAGATACCCAGTTGACCTTATCCCAGAAGGTCCCGCTCACCGGGGCAGTCATTGTCTCCACCCCTCAAGATCTCGCTCTCAATGATGCACGACGGGCCTTCCAGATGTTTGAGAAGGTCGGTGTACCAAAACTCGGGATTGTAGAGAACATGAGTATCTACCGCTGTCCGCAGTGTGGCCATGAGGCAGATATCTTTGCCCATGGAGGAGGGGAGCAGCTTGCCGAGCAGTATGGTGTGAGATTCCTTGGCAGCGTCCCGCTGGACGCCCAGATTCGCGAAAAGACGGACAGTGGTAATCCTATAGTGGTGGCGGAGCCTGAGTCGAGAAACGCCTCATATTACCTTCAAATTGCCAACAACGTCGCGGTCGAGATAGCCAAACAGGCCGAGGACCATTCCCACAAATTCCCAGATATCGTCATGCAGAACGATTAGGTATCGCGAAGTAACCACCTCGATGCCTTTATATAGATATAGGCTGAGAGTGCGACCCGAGTGGGGGGAGTTGAGCGTGAAGGGGGAGTGATGGCTATTAAATCGGACCGCTGGATTCGCCATATGGCCCAAGAGCATCGGATGATCGAACCGTTTGTTGCCTCGCAGGTGAAAGAAGAGTCATCGGGCCACACGGTCATCTCCTACGGCCTGTCCAGCTACGGCTACGATATCCGTGTAGCGGATGAATTCAAGATCTTCACCAATGTACGCAACGCCTTGGTCGACCCTAAGGCATTTAATGAAGACAGCTTCGTTGATTTCAATGGGGATCACTGCGTTATCCCCCCCAATAGCTTTGCCCTGGCCCGAACCCTGGAATATTTCCGAATCCCGCGTGGGATCCTCACCATCTGCATCGGCAAGTCGACCTATGCACGGTGTTTCCGGGGCGATACCCGGGTAGCTTTGGCCGATGGCACGGCGCCGACCCTTGAAGCGATGGCCCGACGGGCCGAGGGTGGTGAGTCATTTTTCGGTTATAGCCTTGGGGCCGCAGGCGAGATCGGAGTAACAGCCCTCAAAGCACCGCGTTATATCGGCCGCGATGCCCTGCTGCAAGTGGTCCTTGATAATGGGGCTAAGATCGACTGCACGCCAGACCACCCGTTTATGACCCGGACTGGGCAGATGGTTAAGGCTGATGATTTACGTCCGGGTGATACGCTTATGCCGCTCTATCGTAATCGATCGCAGGAGTGCGAGCGGGTATACCAGCCGTATACAGGGCGTCTCTGCCCCGTGTCTCCCCTCTTCGGGGGCCAGTGTGGATCCACCACTGGTGATGCTGGTGTATCAGTCCACTCTCCTATGCGGGAACGCGGGGACAAGGCGGTCCTGGCACAGGCTAGCCCTACCCTGCCAATCCGAAGAACTGGCTCGCTGGGACTCAACCACAAGATCACTGCGATTCGGGAAGTGGCCGGTCTCCATGATGTCTATTGTCTTACGGTGCCCGAAGTGGGGAACTTCGCCTTGGCTGCGGGAGTATTTGTTCACAACTGCGGGATTATCGTCAATGTGACGCCTCTCGAACCGGAATGGGAAGGCTATATCACCTTGGAGTTCTCCAATACGACCCCCTTGCCCGCTAAGCTCTACGCCAATGAGGGCGTAGCCCAGGTCCTCTTTCTGGAGAGCGATGAGCTCTGCGAGACAAGCTACAAGGACCGTGCAGGCAAGTATCAAGGACAAGATAGGCTCACGTTGCCGCGGTCCTAGGCCTCTCGAGTGTACCTCCTCAGAGCTGACTCGCGAGGTAGCCAAGCAGGGCTTGGGCCAGATTGGCCTTAGGGGCAAAGGGGAAGGTCAATTCGTCTTCGCTCCCAAGTAGGGTAAGCCGGTTGGTCTCGGTCTCGAACCCACAGCCCGGTTCATTAATGTCGTTGACCGCGAGCCAATCGATTCCCTTATCTGTTCGCTTATTACGGGCCCGCGGGAGCACCTCACCGATTTCGACAGCAAAACCGAGGGTACGCGGGGCATTGGAAAGGGCGGCGACTTCGGCCAAGATGTCAGGGTTGGGGATTAGCTCCAGGGTCCAGGGCTCTTTGGCCTTGCCCTTGTCAGCGGCTTCCCTTGCGGGGCGGTAATCGGCGACCGCTGCACAGCTGATAAATAGGTCAGCCCCGACCACTGCCTCGTGTACCGCTTCTGCCATCTCTGTAGCGGTATCGACACGGGTGTAGAATACCCCCGGAGGGGGTTGTAGGGTGGTTGGACCAGCAACCAAGGTGGTCTTCGCCCCAAGACCCTGGGCAGCGGCTGCCAAGGCAAATCCCATCTTGCCGCTCGAACGGTTACTGATAAACCGTACTGGATCGAGAGGTTCTCGTGTTGGACCTGCAGTGATCACCACCCCTCGTCTAGCGAGACGCTTGGGTGTAAGGAGGTAACGCAATTGCTCCACAAGCTCTGGCGGCTCCACCATGCGGCCGGGACCCTCCTCTCGACAGGCCTGTGATCCGGTCTCGGGTCCAATGAGTGTCGCTCCATCCCGTTCGACCTGGGTGGCGTTGCGCTGGGTAGCCGGATGGTTCCACATCTGATGATTCATGGCCGGTACCACAGCTACCTTGGCCGTGGTGGCCAAGAGGCATGTCCCAAGGAGATCATCTGCTCGTCCTTGGGCGATGCGGGCCAAGGCATCCGCAGAGGCGGGCGCGATTAGGAGTACATCTGCCCACCGGGCGAGACGGATGTGGTCCATTCCGGATTCCTCAGCCGGATCGAGTAGCTCTCGGTGGATGGAGGCGCCACTGACTGCCTGCAAAGTCAAAGGGGTGACAAAGGAGGCCCCACCTTCGGTGAGGATCACCCGGACCTCCGCGCCTGCCTGACTGAGGAGCCGGACGAGCTCGGGGGTTTTGTAGGCAGCAATACTCCCAGTGACCCCCAATAAGATATGGGTCCCGGCGAGCGGGTCCTGGGGGACTTCAAGCTCGGTGGGAACCATGGCTGATTATCGACCTCCCATTGGCAATCTGCGGTGGATCTCGCTATGATCCGCTGTATATCTCGGGCCAGTCACCTTTCCCCTGAACAGCGGCGAAGGCAGATCTATGGCGATCACGGAGTGGCCACTCTCGGAGCGGCCTCGCGAGAAACTCCTCGAGCAGGGACCGGAGGCCCTCACTGATGCGGAACTGTTGGCGATCTTCTTGCGCACAGGTGCTGTGGGCCTGTCAGCGGTGGATCTGGCCCACCGTCTACTCGCTCGGTTCGGCGGTCTTCGACCGCTCCTAACCGCTGATCAGGCGAGCTTCTGTGAGGCCCCGGGATTGGGGCCAGCGAAGCATATCCAGCTCCGAGCCATCACAGAGATGACCCGCCGCTATCTCGCTGAGCCCCTTACACGAGGGGCTACCATCGAATCGACCTCCACAGCTCGTGACTTCCTGGTGCACCAATTTCGAGGCCAATCGCGTGAAGTCTTTGCCTGCCTCTTTCTCGATACGCGCCATCGGATCTTGGCCTTCGAAGAACTCTTCTACGGTACCATCGATGGGGCGCAAGTCTATATCCGGGAGGTGGTTAAACGTGCCCTCAGTCTGAATGCTGCTGCCTTAATCGCTGCTCACAACCACCCCTCCGGTATTGCTGAGCCGAGCATCCAAGACATCCATCTCACTGAACGACTCAAGCAGGCCTTGGAGCTCGTCGAAGTGCGGTTGCTCGACCACTTTGTCGTTGGGGATACTGAGGTAACCTCCTTCGCTCAGCAGGGCTATCTATAGGGCCTCGGTACTCGACTCACTTGATGATCAGCCTTGTAAGGGTCGGGTTCGACGGCGGCGCTAAAAGGAGGCGCATGAGCAGGAGTCGAACTTCGCGTCGCGGGACCTTCACCGGGGGGCTTGCAGTATCCAGAATCCGTGCCGGTTGGAGCTCAATCCGATCGAGCGTTCGTCGGGCCAAGATGGCGGGTAGGGCCGCTGCGGCCCGTTGCCGGATCCAGCCCCAAGGCAGCGAGAACAGGAAGGCACAACCGGATTCAAGGTCGCGATGGGCCCTTTCGATCTGTTCGGTAATCAAGGGGATCAAGCGTGGGGCAACCTCCGGAGTCCCCAGATCGCTGGGGCTGAGGTTATA
>CAYUWI010000004.1:42357-44423 GCA_964448275.1 uncultured Gammaproteobacteria bacterium
ATAGGCGGACAGGAGCGTCTGGGGGAGATTACAACGACCCCGGTGCAGATCTTGGCCAAGGTCACGGAGGACATTGACACGTTGCAAGGCCTCTCCGAGCCGTTGGCCGGCACTTTCCATCGCGGGCAGCTCTGCCTCGCTGAAGGAGGCCGTGGTCGCTGCAAGCTCCTGGGCCCAATACCGACCGACACAGCCGGCGTTTCCATACAGGTAGTTCGCCAGGGCCTCTTCGTCCGGTAAGACCCGCAGTGGGCTCGAGGTTTGATCCCGATCCTGGCGCATCGCAGCGATCAGGATTGCAGTCACTTCGCCGACCCGACATCGAGGGGGCGGGGCGAGCTCGTTAAGCCATTGACCCGCACGGGGGAGGTGCTCCATTAGGGCACGCTCGAAGTGGTTGCCCCCCCGCCCAAGGGGTGGGGCCTGCAGCCTGATCTGTTCGCCTTGGGCTAGTTGTTGTGCTGCCCTCTCCAGGGAAGCTAGGGTGCCTTCACGGGCTGAGGGAGTTACAGCCTCGGTATCTGCGACCGTGTCGGCAGCGCGAGCGAAGAGGTAGGCCCGAGCAAACCGGCCCCGCATTGGTTCAGGGAGGAGGCGTAAGCTAAGGTAGAAGGAGCGCGCAAGGCGTTTCAGCAGTGCCTCAGGCGCAGGAGCCAGCGTGCCAGTAGTATGCTCTGAGATGGCCATTCGAACCTTGTGCGTCGAGAGACGGATATATGAATAGGAGCGTCAAACTATGGGATGGAGGCAACAGGCAGAGCAGGGGATGGCCCGTTTGGTAGGGTGCGGAGTGGCCTTGGCCCTACTGTGGATCCAGCCAGCCGGTGCAGAGGCCTTACCTTCGGAACCCGAACCCCTGGGTATTGCAATGGAAGGGTACGATTACCCCTATCCGGTGGCGTACCATACCTTCGCTGTCCAGGGGCACAATGTCCGGATGGCCTACATGGATGTGCCGCCGCAGGGTGGTGGTCATCCCAGCAAGGCGGTTCTCCTTCTCCATGGGGGTAACTTCTTCGGTGGGTATTGGGAGGATACCATCGATACATTGCGGGATGCTGGATATCGAGTCATTGTGCCTGACCAGATCGGCTTCGGAAAGTCGTCCAAACCAGTCATCCACTATAGCTTCCACCACTTGGCATTCCAAACAAAGTCCCTGCTCGAGGCGCTCGGCGTCGACCAGGTGGCAGTGGTGGGCCATTCCATGGGGGGGATGTTGGCGGTCCGGTTCGCTCTCATGTATCCGGAAACTACTACCCAGCTCGTCCTAGAGAACCCGATTGGACTGGAGGACTACCGGCGTAAGGTCCCCTATGTGCCCACCGGCCAAATCTATCAAGAGCTATTGGGTACCACCGAAGAGCAGATTCGACAATTCCACAAGGGCTATTATGCCGAATGGGAACCACGCTATGAGGAGTATGTCCAGGTCCACTACCGCCGAACCCTCAGCGGTGCCTACCCCCATTTGGCCCAGGTGATGGCTCGCATCGTGCAGATGATCTATGAACAGCCGATCGTCCATGAGCTCCCTGATATCCAGATGGAGACCCTCCTCGTGATCGGTCAAGCGGACCGCACTGCTCTCGGGAAGGGCCGTGTGAACGAGTCGGTCCGCGCAACCCTTGGCCAATACCCCCAGCTCGGGCGAGAGGCAGCCAGGGCCATCCCGGACGCCCACCTCATCCCGCTGAAGGGGGTGGGCCACATCCCACACCTCGCAGCGACAGAACGTTTCCATAAGGTGCTACTGGAGTTCTTGCCCGCGCGCTGATTCGGCTGCTAGCAGCTGCCCTCAGCAAGGCGACCGTGCCGATATTCCAGGGTGGCGAGGCGAGCCGCGCCGTAGGCGGCCCCTTGTTGAGCTGGGGTCAGGACAGGAACCCCGAGTAGCTGCTCCCGAATTTCTGTCCAGGCTGGATTGGCCGCACCACCGCCCACAGAGTGCACCGACCCTGGATAGGGGGCGCCCAATTCGGTCAATCGTTGATAGCCGCGCTGTTCGATCCGGGCCAGGGCCTCTAATAGGCCTTGGAAGAAGCGGACCCGGTCTGCCGGTTGGG
>CAYUWI010000005.1:0-43784 GCA_964448275.1 uncultured Gammaproteobacteria bacterium
TTGATCTCCGGCACCAGTGTGGAATAAGGAGAGGAGTCCATCCCATCAATGGAGGACAAATTCCAGCCGGTTCGGGGCTCCCGAGGCAAAAGAGAGCCGGAAGGCCGAAAAGGGCACCTCTTCCTGATCGTATCCCCATAGCATGGCAACCTACCGGTGTTGTTGCTTTATAATAGTTTGTCTACCGATCCAAGAAGGCTTCCCTATATTCTATGCGTGGTCTACCCTTTTTCTTCGCCCTCTTTGCAGTGATTTTCTTTCTAAGCAGCCGCCAGGATTTGGCTCAGGCCTCGGGGCCAGCGAGCCATGCGAACACCCATGCCCACCCCCTCCCCATAGCAGAGGGGATGCTAGAAATACCGGCCCTCGATCTGACCTCCCTTGCCACCGTGAAGGGCATCCTTCCACGCTTGGAAAAGCAACGCGCTATCTTTATCGGCGAACGCCACACCCAGTTTGCAGACCACTTGGTCCAGCTGGCCATTATCAAAGGGCTACATGACCGAGGAGTCCCCCTCGCCATCGGCATGGAGCAGTTCCAGTTCCCTTTCCAACATCACCTTGATGCCTATATTGCCCGGGAAATCGACGAGAAGATGCTGCTGCGGGAGACTGAGTACTTCCAGCGTTGGGGTTTCGATTACCGCCTCTACCAACCCATACTCCACTTTGCTCGGGAGCACGGGATTCCACTCCTTGCCCTCAACCTGCCCAATGCGATCCCACAGACAGTGGCACAGGAGGGACGCAAGGCCCTTACCTTCGACCAACAACGGATGCTCCCTGAGAAGATCGAGTGTTCAGACTCCGGATACAAGGCTCGCCTGCGCAAGGCCTTTGAGAAACACCCCAAGTCCAAGGAGCGGGATTTCGAGGATTTTTGGGAGGCGCAGCTCCTTCGGGATGAGACCATGGCCGAGCGGGTTGCACACTATCTCGAACAGCATCCCCACCGGACCATTGTGGTCTTGGCAGGCCGCGGCCATATCGCCTACGGTTCAGGGATCCCCGGTCGAGTGGAACGGCGGCTGGAGCTGCCCACTGCCATCCTGTTGAGTGGCCTCAATGGCGAGCTCTCCCCCGCGATGGCGGACTTTATCCTCCTACCCCGAGAGGCCTCTCTCCCTCCGAAAGGGAGGTTAGGGACCCTCTTAACCGAGGCCGATGGACTAGGGGTGAATGTAGAGGGGTTTACTAAGGGAAGTACGGCACGGGCGGCCGGTATTGAAGAGGGTGACCGGATCATTCGGCTCGATAAGACCCCTATTCACTCTCCTATCGATGTACGCCTCGCCATGCTTGGGAGCCAACCGGGAGAGCAGATCACCGTCAAGGTGATGCGCAAAGGGTCGTCTGGGAACCCTCAGCCCCACACCTACGAGGTGACACTCGAGGCCTCATCCCGAATGATGGACACCCACACCGAGCGCTGACGGCGCGGGCCATCAAATTCGCAAAAGAAGATGTTCTGCCAACGGGCGAGCCCAAGTCGACCCTCTATGAGGGGGATGGTCTCAGAGGGACCGATCAGGCCTGACTTGAGATGGGAGTCACCATTGCCGTCCTGGCGATCGTGGCGCCAGACACCATGCGGGATCAGCTTGTTCAACAGGTTCACCACATCCGTTTGGACACTATCGTCCCAGTTCTCTTGGATCATTACGGCTGCCGTTGCACCTTGGGCGTAGACATTAACCACCCCCTCTCGAATTCCGCTTTCACGGATCACACCGTCCACCTGATCCGTGATATCGATTAGCTCTTCTCGAGAACCGGTTGGGAAAAGGAGCTGGTTGCGCATCAATCCCCTCGCTTCAGAATGGTCAATGCCCCTCTCACGCAGAGTAGCTCAAGATCGTCCATGGAAACCGCGCTCTCGCATCAGGGATAGATAGAATGAAAAGGGAGAATCTATTCAAGGGTGGATCCAGTGATCAACGCCATGGGAGCACTCCGGGACCGGAACTACCATTCCGCTCCCTTCGCTCAGAAGCCGGACAACCCGCCGATTGGGTACGAAGTGGGCAGTCCACGACAGCGGGGTCCTGCATCGATGGGCGATAAACAGAGCAATAGCAGAGGAACGAGAGATCCCAGCGTGACAGTGGACCACGACCCGAAGGGGATCAGGTCGGGCGGCAAGTCGGTCTACCCAATCAATCACTGCCTGGGCATCTTCCGAGGTGAAGAGCCGATAGGCCTCCATAGAGGTCCCTGTCGCCTGCAGATAGGTAAACATCTCATCGTCAAGATCGTGAAAGGCCAACCGCAAGAGATCGGCAAATCCAGGCGCTAGCGGCACCGAATCGCCCGGATCAGCGATCGAGATGACACCAACCTGAGGATCGCCCGGGACCTGGGTGGCCTGTTCACGGTCGAGCACAGAGATTCGTTGGATCGCCACTTAAGTTCCTCCTAACCTGGGTTGAGGTAGGAGCCAACGATAGCGATCCTTAGTATATCTTCGCTTAACCGTAGGGACCAAGGGACTGGATCGGTTAGACAGCCACAGTCCCTGGATAACCCCTTTGCTCTTTTACTACCCTACCTGCTTGATCCATGTAGGACTCAGGTCAACACCATGGAGGGAGTATGAGTCTTCTTATGCAGAGGAGCCAATACGTTGTGCTCATCCTGGCGCTGACATTGCTTCCACTAACCATCCAAGCAGCAACTAAACCGAGCTACAGCAAGGCTGACCAAAACGGTGATGGCTCCGTTACCATCCAGGAGGCTGAGAAGATCGGTGTCCCCAAAAAAGAGGCCAAGCGGGAGGACCTCGATGGTGACGGCAAATTGACCAAGATCGACTGGCGGTTTGTCGAGTTCGAACCCCAAAAGACTTCTGAGTAAAGCCCATTCCCTCACTCCGTAGGCTCTTCCTTACCTTACCGGATCATTGGGTCCGGTAAGTGGTTTGATCAAGCCTGTTGAAGCCTCGCTCAAGGTGATCAACACGGCGCATCGGGTAGAGACCCCGCCATCCCGATCCAACCGACCGCGTAATAGGACCCACCGTCAACGGAAGGCCAAGTTCAAGGGTGTATTCCCGCCGAGACTCGCGATCGCAACTGCATGGCCAATTACGAAACATATATTCCCCGAGTATGCCTTGAGGGAAACAGGCCAAGTAAGATGTGTGGCTTTACCTCGCCTACAGAATGAGTTGATAATAGGTGGTCAAACCAGGCCAGAGAGGGGTCAGGCTTGCACTTGCTTGAACAGCTTGCCGAGCAAAGGATCAAGGAGGCGATGGAGTCAGGTGCCTTCGACAATCTCCCCGGGCAGGGGGAGCCATTGGAATTGGAAGATGACTCCCTCGTCCCAGAGGAGTTGCGCCCAGCCTACCGGATACTCAAGAACTCCGGCCACTTGCCACCAGAACTCGAGCCACAGCGGGAATTGCGGGAACTCGAGGATTTCCTGATGCGAGCTGAAGGGCCTACTGGATGCAATCGAGCCTGGGCTCGATTCCGGCTGTTGGTCGATCGGATCCGACTCTCACGCTGTTCGGAGAAGACCCCAGTCCACCTCGAACAAGCCTACAAGGAAAAACTATTGCGCCGCCTCGATGATTCTCCCCTCTCTGAGGTCGACGAACACCCGAGCCACAAGTCGGATCGATAGGGGGGAACCATGTTCCACGACCGTCGAGAGGCTGGACAACGATTGGCTGCCCATCTGCTCGAAGAGGGGATCACTGGAGATATCGTACTCGCTGTACCCCGGGGAGGATTACCAGTTGCCCGGGAAGTGGCAACAGCTTTGGCGATTCCGCTCGATGTGGTTGTAGCTCGTAAGATCGGCGCGCCTGGCAATCCTGAATTGGCCCTAGGTGCAGTGGCGAGCGATGGGAGCGCCTGGCTCAACGCCCCGCTGATCGATCGACTTGGAGTTGAGACTCAGTACCTCGAGCAGCACCGGCGTGCGGAAGCCGAGAACGCTCACCAGAAGTATGAGTACTACCGCGGCCAACGCCCCCTCCCTCAGCTGACAGGGAAGATCGTGCTCCTTGTTGATGACGGAGTGGCAACCGGGGCGACCACAGTGGCTTGTGTCCGTTTCGCCTACCAACAAGGTGCAGCACAGGTAGTGGTCGCCGTACCGGTGGCCCCTTCCGATACGGTCGAGTTCCTCGACCAGGAAGCAGACAAGATCGTTGCCGTGGAGACTCCTAGCCGCTTTATGGCAGTAGGACAGTTCTACCAAATCTTCGGGCAGGTGGATGACGAAGAAGCTCTGGCCTGTCTCGAATCTTCCGATCATCGCTCTTCAGGGGATATGTAGGCACGCTCTCCTTCGCCGGTATAGATCTGCCGTGGGCGGGTAATACGCATCTCCGGATCTTCGATTTGCTCTCTCCAGTGCGCAATCCAGCCTGGCAAGCGCCCAAGGGCGAACATGACGGTAAAGAAGTTGGTTGGGATACCGATCGCTCGATAGATCAGACCGCTATAGAAGTCCACGTTGGGGTAGAGGTGACGTTCAATAAAGTAGTCGTCACTCAAGGCTGCCTCTTCCAGCTTAAGGGCGATCTCTAACAAGGGATCCGGTGTGTGGAGCTTTTGGAAGGAGATGTGTGCGGCCTTCTTGATGATCGTTGCACGGGGATCGTATTTCTTGTACACCCTGTGGCCAAACCCCATAAGGCGGAAATCCGAGCTCTTGTCTTTGGCCCGATCGATATATTTGCCGACATTTCCGCCATCGGAGTGGATCTGCTCTAGCATCTCCACCACTGCTTGATTGGCCCCCCCATGACGCACGCCCCACAGCGCATTGATTCCGGCTGAGACCGAGGCGAACAGGTTGGTCTGGGAACTCGCTACCGTGCGGACAGTATGGGTGGAGCAATTCAGTTCATGGTCCGCATGGAGGATAAGGAGCTGGTTCAAGACCCGGACAAGGTCCTCGTCGACCTCGTAGGGCTCGCTCGGAACCGCGAACATCATATAGAGGAAGTTGGCACAGTAAGAGAGATGGTTTTGGGGGTAGATGAACGGTTGACCACGGAGCTTCTTATAGGCGAATGCAGCGATCGTCCGTAGTTTAGAGAGGAGACGGACGATCGTCCGGTCCCGCTCTTGGGGGTTGATCATTTCCCTCGACTCGGGATAGAAGGTAGACAGGGAATTGACCATTGCAGAGAGAATGGCCATAGGGTGGGCAGTCCCAGGATACCCGTCGTAGAATCGCTTCATATCCTCGTGGATCAGAGAGTGCTCCGTAAGGCCTTGGGAGAAGGCGTTCAGTTGTTCTTGCGTGGGGAGGTCGCCGTAGATAAGAAGATAAGCTGTTTCCACAAACGAGGCCTGTTCAGCCAACTCCTCGATCGGATAGCCGCGGTACCGAAGGATGCCGCTCTCCCCATCGAGATAGGTGATTGTGCTTTCGGTCGCGGCAGTGTTGGCGAGGGCAGGATCGAGGGCCACGTATCCTGTGTCCCTGCGAAGGTGGGAAATATCAAGCCCGCACTCCCCTTCACCCCCCTCTATAATGTTACAGGTCACCTCCCTATCACTAAAACGAATGGCAGCGGTTCCAGAAATGCGCCTACGGGCTTGAGAGTCATCTGCCATTGTCCCCTCCTCGGCAAAAAGTACCCGATTACTCCCCTCGGATACGGCACCACTGACCAGCATCTTGAGATCGCTCTTCACCCTTTTGACTCAATCTATTGGCGTAGGTTGTACCGGGTGAAGCCGAAGAAAAATGTAAATGCATTCCCCCCGTATATTAAAGCCCCTCCTTGAGGAAGGGCTTCACGACCTTTTGGGCTCTGCCTTTGGCATTAGGCCAGAATCGTAGTATCTTTTCTCCTAGTCCCAACGATCGTCGCGCACGTAGACCTTGCCCTCTTCCATCTTGACTGGGAAGGTAGACACTGCTTCATAGGCTGGGGGGGATAAGGCTTCTCCTGTCTTGATACAGAACTTCGCCCCGTGGCGAGGGCAAACGACCTGATCCCCTTCTATCTCGCCACCGGTGAGCTGGCCATAGTCATGGGTGCACACATCCTCGATCGCGAAAAATTCACCATCGATATTGAACACGGCGATCATGACATCATCTACGTCAGCGACCTTATGGCTCCCTGGTGGTAGCTCCTCCGCGGGCGCAACCTCGACCCAATCTGTCATAACCTGCTCCTAGCTCCTTTCTGGCTAGCCCGAACCACCACTCCACTTCATTATAGGGGAAAAGGGGACCAGGCCCTTTATTATTCCTTGCTCACTGCCTGACTTCCCGTGACGGCGCGTCCTACGCCAATCCTAAGGAGAGCTTGGCATCCTCCGACATCTTATCGAAGTCCCAGGGAGGATCCCAGACAAGCTCAAGGTTGACCTCACTGACGCCTTCTACCGACCTAATTGCCTCCTCTGTCTCCTCGGGCAGTATCCCAGCCGCTGGACAGGCAGGTGAAGTCAAGGTCATCTGGGCATCGACCTTATTATTGTCATCGATGTTGATCGTATAGATGAGCCCAATATCATAGATATTGACCGGGATTTCGGGATCATAGACTTCCCGCAAGCTCGCAACTATAGGTTCCCACAGCGGGTGCTCCTCGGTGCCCTGTGCAGGCATAGCCATCCTCCCCTTGTCAACTGTCAACCTAGTTCTAGCCTAGCAAATCAGGTTAAACCTGGTCTGACCTCAGCCGAGCATCTCGCAGGCCTCCTGGAGGCCCTGGACAAAGGCATCAATATCGGACCGAGTATTATACAGCCCGAAAGAAGTCCGAGTCGTCCCAGGTACATTAAAATGATCCATCACCGGTTGAGCACAGTGGTGTCCGACTCGAACAGCAATCCCCTGGTGATCTAGGAGTGTGCCGATATCATTCGGGTGGATCCCCTCGATGACAAAAGAGAGGATCCCAGCCTTTTCCCCCGCAGTCCCAATAGGGCGGAAACCCGGGATCTCCGCAAGTGCCTCTGTCGCATAAGTGAGTAGACCCAACTCATGGGCCTCGATAGCCTCGAGACCGACACCCTCAACATAATCGAGCGCAGCATGGAGGCCTATAGGCCCAACGATGTTGGGCGTCCCTGCCTCGAAACGGGCTGGAATATCCGCGTACTCGGTCTTTTCAAAAGTGACCCGACTGATCATCTCGCCTCCCCCTTGATAGGGAGGCATGGCCTCAAGCAGTTGTGCCTTGCCGTAGAGGACCCCTATCCCACTCGGGCCGTAGAGCTTATGCCCAGAGAAGACGTAGAAGTCGCAATCCAATGCCTGGACATCAACCTTAGTACGTGGAGCTGCCTGACAACCATCCACCAAGACCACAGCACCCGCAGTGTGGGCTTTCTCGATGATCTCATGGATCGGGTTAACAGTCCCCAAGGCATTGGAGATATGGCCTATCGCGACCACCTTGGTGCGCTCACCTAGGAGTCGATCGAGCTCCTCAAGCTCGAGCTCACCGGCGTCTGTAATGGATACCACACGGATCCGGGCACCCACCTGTTGAGCCAGGATCTGCCACGGCACGATATTGGAGTGATGCTCCATCTCGGTCAGGAGGATCTCATCCCCCTCCCCAATGTAGGCCCGGCCATAGCTTTGGGCAACCAGATTGATTGCCTCTGTCGCCCCCCGTAGGAAGATGATCTCCCGAGGTTCAGCCGCATTGATGAACTGCTGGACTCGCGCCCGCCCTCCTTCATAGGCCTCGGTCGCTCGCTCGCTCAGCAGGTGAGCTCCTCGATGGACATTCGAGTAGCTCTTCGCGTAGAAGTCGCTTATTGCATCGATGACCACCTGAGGCTTCTGAGCAGTAGCAGCACTATCTAGGTAGATTAGCGGACCCCCTCTGGCCTCCTGTTGAAGGCAAGGGAAATCCTGACGATATCTTGAAGCATCTAGCTCAGCTCTCTCAGTCGCTCGATTATGGAGTGCCTCGAGGGTACTCACGGCATCACTCCTTGCTGCTATTTGTTGGGCAGCTGATTGAACAAGCGAGCTTCAAGCCGTGCTCGAACCGGCTCGAGCTGAAGCTGTTCGATGATCTCATTAGCAAACCCAAAGACCAGCAGGTTCCGAGCACTCTCACTATCTATGCCTCGGGTTTGGAGATAGAACTGAGCGCTCGTATCCAGCTGGCCCACTGTCGCCCCATGGGTACAAGAGACGTCATCGGCGAAGATCTCCAGCTGCGGCTTGGGATCTACCTCTGCATTCGGGGACAGCAAGAGATTTTTGTTCTGTTGGTCAGAATCGGTCTGTTGTGCTTCGGTATAGACTACTACCTGCCCGTTGTACACACCGCGGGCGTAACCATCCAGTACGCCCTTGTAGTACTCCCGGCTAGTACAGCGCGGTTTCTCATGATGGATCCAGGTGTGGTTGTCCACGTGTTGCCGCCCTGTTCCTAAGAACAGCCCGTTGAGCGTGGTATGCCCCCCTTCCCCCTCTAGGTGGGTACTGATATCGTTCCGCACTAACCGCCCACTCAGCGAGATATTGTGTTGTGTCAGGTTACTATCCGCGCTTTGACGCGCCTCGAAGGTGGCCACATGGAATCCCCCTTTAGGGGCCTCCTCCTGGAACTTGTACTGCTCGATCCGGGCTCCAGGGCCAATTGCTACCTCAGTGACCACATTCTGTAAGTAGGTGGCATTGGCCAGACCCACGCACTCCTCGATCACAGTGGCCTCACTACAGGCTTCAGCGACCAAGAGGTTGCGTAAGTGGCTTCCCTTTCCCTCGGCCGCCTCGGTAGTAAGAAACAGTAGATGGATTGGGGCCTCAATCACTGACTCCTTGGGAAGGTGGATAAAAACACCATCGGCCATAAAGGCAGTGTTTAAAGCGACAAACGGATTGGCCTGGATATCGGCATACTGACCGAGATGGCTTGCCAGTATCTCTGGCGGATCCTCAAGCGCCTCCCCCATAGGGACTATGGTGACCCCACTTGGAAGTTCAGCCCACTGGGAGAGTCCTGGTGCAAAGACGCCATCCACGAAGACCAGCCTATGGCAGGCTGGCTCTGTGAACGTATGGCCTGCAAAGGCGTCAGCGCTGAGCCCAGGCGCCTCGCGCTCGACCAACCCAAAGTCTCTCTTTGCAATGGGCCGAGTTGAGGTATACTTCCAGTCTTCCTGTCGCGGCGAAGGAAAGCCGACCTCTTTAAAGCGGTTAATGGCCGCCCGTCGCCGCTCTTGGACCCATAGGACCTCCCGCCCGGGCAGCCTACCCTTGGCGTCCTCAAACAACGCCTCGAAGTGGTGCTGGGCCTCTTTGATCTCGCTCATATTAGGACTGCCCCGTCGTCGCTGCTTCAGTGGTTTCAAGCTCCTCCAACCAAGCGTAGCCACTCTTTTCCAGCTCCGCTGGGAGGTTAGCGTCACCGGACTTCACGATCCGACCCTCGTGGAGGACATGGACATAGTCCGGGCGAATGTGGTCCAGGAGTCGTTGATAGTGCGTGATCAAGAGGAACGAACGTTCAGGACTTCGCAGTTCATTCACCCCGTAGGCCACATTCTTTAGTGCGTCGATATCGAGTCCCGAGTCAGTCTCGTCAAGGATCGCCAACTTCGGCTCCAAGACAGCCATCTGGAGGATCTCATTACGTTTCTTCTCACCCCCCGAGAAGCCCTCGTTCACCGAGCGGCGCAAGAGGTTTTCATCCATCTTGGTAAGCTTCAACCTCTTCTTGATCCAGGACACGACCTCCATAGCGTCCATCTCTTCCTGGCCTCGGTATTTGCGGATGGCGTTAACAGCAGATTTCATCAGGTACATATTAGTGACGCCAGGGATTGCTACAGGATATTGGAAAGCCAGGAAGAGTCCCTCACCAGCCCGTTCCTCAGGGGCCATCTCGAGCAGGTCCTTGTCCAAGAAGTTCACCTCTCCCTCGGAGACTTCGATGTTTGTACCTCCTGCTAAGGCGGTCGCAAGGGTGCTTTTGCCCGAGCCATTGGGGCCCATGATGGCATGGACCTCACCTGCACCGATGTTCAGATCGATCCCCTTCAGGATCTCGGTGCCATCAATAGTCACGTGTAGTTTCTTGATCGCTAACAAGGCCACATCCCCTCCATATGCTGAAATGTGGCCCCTCTCGAGCTAGAGGGCGAGAAGGGCCCTATTTCAACCGTGCCTGAACCGCAAAGATCCTCTGTCCGTGCAGGGCTTTGCTCAATTCGCTCAATCCGAGCGCCTTAGTACGCCACGCAGAACTCAACCCACACTCCCTTCTAGGCTGACGCCTAGCAGGTTTTGGGCTTCCACAGCGAATTCCATGGGTAGTTCGTGGAAGACCTCCTTACAGAACCCGCTTACGATCATGGAGACCGCATCCTCGGCGGGGATGCCTCGCTGATTCAGATAGAAGATCTGGTCTTCACCCACCTTAGATGTCGACGCCTCATGCTCTACCTGGGCCGTGGGGTTGGAGGTCTCGATATAGGGGAAGGTATGCGCACCACACTTGTTGCCTATAAGCATAGAATCACACTGGGTGTAGTTGCGTGCATTTTCAGCATTTTTGCCGACCTTGACCAAACCACGATAGGTGTTTTGGCCATAGCAAGCCGAGATCCCTTTGGACACTATAGTGCTCTTGGTGTTCTTCCCCAGATGGGTCATCTTGGTTCCGGTATCGGCCTGCTGGTAGTTATTGGTCACCGCTACCGAGTAGAATTCACCAATCGTGTTGTCCCCCTGCAAAACCACGCTGGGGTACTTCATAGTGATTGCTGAACCGGTCTCCACCTGGGTCCAAGAGATCTTGGAGTTCTCTCCCCGACAGTCACCGCGCTTGGTAACGAGATTATAGATGCCACCTTTCCCTTGGGCGTCTCCGGGGTACCAGTTCTGGATTGTGGAGTATTTGATTACCGCGTCCTTTTCAGCAACCAACTCGACCACTGCAGCATGCAGCTGATTCTCATCGCGCTGGGGTGCGGTACAGCCTTCTAGATAGCTGACATAGCTTCCCTCATCAGCGATGATCAGGGTGCGTTCAAACTGCCCCGTGTCGGCGGCATTGATGCGGAAGTAAGTGGACAGCTCCATCGGACACCGTACGCCCTTGGGCACGTAGACAAAGGAACCGTCACTGAATACCGCCGAATTGAGGGAAGCGAAGAAGTTATCGGTATAGGGAACCACAGAACCCAGATACCTCTCCACAAGCTCCGGGTAGTCCCGGATTGCCTCCGAAAAGGAGCAGAAGATAATCCCCTCTTCTGCCAAACGCTCCTTGAATGTGGTGGCGACCGAAACACTATCGAAGACGGCGTCAACAGCCACGCCAGCAAGCTGTTTCTGCTCCTCAAGCGGGATCCCCAGTTTTTCATAAGTCTCTAAGAGCTTAGGATCAACCTCATCCAAGCTCTCAGGGGCCTTGCCGCTGTTAGATTTGGGGGCCGAGTAGTAGACCACATCCTGATAATCGATCACAGGATGGCGTATATTGGCCCAGCGTGGCTCCTGCATGGTCTTCCAATGGTGATAAGCCCGAAGGCGCCAGTCCAACATGAACTCCGGCTCCTCCTTTTTGGCGGAGATCATGCGGATAATATCCTCGTTGAGCCCGGGTGGAACGGAATCTGTCTCGATCTCCGTATAGAAACCTGGGGCATACTCTTTGTTAATGACTTGCTCGATCTGGGTCGCAGTGGACATCGTTACCTCCATCCCTCATACATGGAAAAGACCGTCACCCAGATTGCGGTCCACGTGTGTCTCTTTATATCCCACCGAAATATCTCGAACTCTTAACTCACCCAATTAACTCACACAAAATCAACCCATTAGCGCGCATATCAACAACGATTTGTAAGACCAACCTCCTCAAAGCTCCCCTAAACAACGAAGGGCCTGATTCTCCACCTTTTCTACCCCTTGAACAGAGATCGGTTCGATCATCTCCGCTATGGAAACGGCTTCCAGGGCGTTTAATATGGCTTGATTGATTCGCTGCCAATTGCCTTGAATAAGGCAGAAGTCCTCATGTTCACATTGGATATGCCCACTGCCACACTCGATCACTGCAATTGGCCCCTCCATAGCCCGAATTACTTGGGCTACTGAGATATCAATCGGTTCTCGAGCTAGGCGATAGCCGCCGTTTTTACCGCGGTGGGCAACCAACAAGCTATTTTGCTCAAGCACCTTAAAGATTTTGCTGACCGTGGGTAGGGCTATATGGCTTTCTTCGGCCATCTCTCGAGCGCTATACACTGCCCCCGGCCGTTTTGCCAGATGGGCCATCACCACGGTCCCATAATCGGCCAATTTACTGATCCGTAGCATGGCTCAGCTCCTAAAGGGTTCCTTAGCCCCTAATTAGGACCATTTTAGTCCTGATTTTCTCCACTAGCAAGCCTTTGCCTTAGAAGCTTGGTGGAGGCGGCGGGATTCGAACCCGCGTCCGCGGGTCGTCCACCGACTGGCTCTACATGCTTATTTGCCCTTTGATGGTCCCGAACATCGACCCGGGCAACAGGGTGATGTCCAGTCAGCCCGGCTCAGTTTAACGATATAGCCCCGGACAAGCTATATCGCGAGTTTGTGTAGGTCGACCCCCGTTTATCCCGGCCACAAACAACCGAGCACGGAGGGTAGCCGCGTTTAGGCAGCTACAGCGACTTCTTCGTTGTCGGCAGCTATTTTTTTGCTGGGAAGATTTACGAGGGTGCCCAGCACCTCGGCATGCACCAGTGGCTTTCGGACCCACGTCGAAACCAACTCGCCCCCCTTGAGAAGTGGCGCTTTTAATTTACCATAAAGACAGTTTTGCCTACTAGGCAATGATCGCGGCGCCACACTGACCTTTTAGGATGACCTTCGCATAAGATTACAACACACGGCGACGGAGTTCCCCACGCACCCACACGCTTGGCCGCAACCACTACAACTAGGCACGAGGGGTCACCGATCAACCCCCTTAAGGATCCGCTGCCGTTCTCGGTTCCAGTCCCGCTCCTTGATAGCTTGTCGTTTATCATACTTCTTTTTGCCTCGTGCCAAAGCCAGGGTGACCTTAACCAAATTTTGGCGCCAGTGGAGTTCCAAGGGAACAAGCGTATAGCCTTTTTCTTGGATCTTGCCAAGAAGTCTACGGATCTGCCCACGGTGCAATAGCAGGCGCCGAGTGCGCCTAGGATCTGGCTGGATATGAGTAGACACCTCAGGTAGAGGGGAGATATGGGCATTGAGCAACCAAGCTTCCTCATTATGGATAATGGCGTAACTGTCTTTTAGATTGACCCGGCCTGCACGCAGGCTCTTAACCTCCCAACCGTGGAGCTCCAGACCGGCCTCTAATTCGTCCTCTACGTGGAAGTCGAAATAAGCCTTCTTGTTTTGAGCGATCAAGCGTGGTGGCTTCGGCATCAGGTGTTCCGAATCACGGTCAATGTCTGGGCTCGTAAGTAAGGTAATCATACCTCGAGCCTCGAGGCACTCTCAATTGAATCAACGCCCTAGAAGGAGACTGACAACACCAAGCGAAGGGGATGTTATGAGTAACGGGATGCCCTTATGAACGCACCGAGGGAGCAATGGCACTCCACCCTTGGCTTTATCCTAGCCGCCATTGGCTCAGCAGTCGGGTTGGGAAATATCTGGCGCTTCTCCTACGTCACCTACGAAAATGGTGGCGGTGCCTTTTTGGTCCCCTATCTATTGGCCCTGTTTATCGTTGGTATCCCATTGCTGATTCTCGAGTTCGGACTAGGCCACTATATGAAAGGCTCGGCCCCCTTGTCCTTTTCTCGGATCGACCTCCGCTTCCAGTGGCTCGGCTGGTGGGCAGTGGGCTTTACCATGTTCGGGATCTTGATCTATTACTGCGTCATTATCGCCTGGAGCCTCAACTTCATCCTCTTTTCCTTCACCCAGCCCTGGACGGGTGGGGCCAACGCCTTCTTCTACCAGGAATTCCTCAATGCTCAGACTGGCGAAAGCGGCTTGCGTACCCCCCTCGATCTCACCCTTCCCCAAGGACCCATCCTGATTGCCCTAGCGGCAGTCTGGGGAATTAATGGGATTATTGTAGGGCGAGGGCTTCAGCGTGGGGTGGAGCCGATCCTCAAGGTATTTATCCCCCTCCTATTTGCGCTTATGGCGATCCTGGTGATCTGGTCACTGTCCCTTGAAGGGGCCGCACAAGGGCTGAGGTGGTATCTCGAGCCCGACTGGACAAAGCTCGCAGACTGGCACGTCTGGATTCAGGCTATCACCCAAATCTTCTTCAGCCTCTCCCTAGGCTTCGGGATCATGATCGCCTACGCTTCCTATCTCCCAGAACGAGCGAATATCACCCGTAATGCCCTTATCACCGCCTTAGCCGATTCAGGCTTTGCTATCTTCGCTGGTGTGGCCGTATTCGCTACTCTCGGTTACATGGCCCAGGTCCAAGAAGTGGGTGTGGATCAGGTTGTACAGAGTGGGATCGGGCTCGCCTTCGTTGCTTACCCGGAGATCATCAGTGAGCTGCCCCATCTTTCTACCGTTTTCGGGGTCCTCTTCTTTACAGCCCTCACCATCGCAGGCCTCTCCTCGAGTATCTCCTTGATTCAGGCCTTCGTCTCTGCCCTCTCCGATAAGTATCCGATACAACGGTCTAGAGCTGTGGGCTTACTGTGCACCATTGGCTTCTTCCTTGGGATTGTCTTCACCACCGGGGCCGGGCTTGGCTGGATCGATCTTGTTGACCACTTTATGACCAGCTACGGCCTGACCTTGGTTGCATTATTGGAGGCACTCATCGTGGGATGGGTTTTCGGAGGCGAACGCCTCGGCGCCCACATCGAAGGTGTCGGGAGCTTTCGCCTAAGGAGCCACTATGGGACCTTTATGCGCCTGCTAATCACCGTTGCCTTGGCATTGACTTGGTTCGGGTTGCACCAAGCTGAGCCAGGGCTCGGCCCATTCCTGGCCCGCCTCTTCGTCTTACTCTCGATCGCTGCTGTCTGGCTCCAACGGTCGTGGTTGGACTACAGCTTGAAGATCATCATCCCAGTAGTGCTACTCTGTCTACTCGATCAATCTCTGGCTGGCGAGCTCGTCAAGCCCTACGGGGACTATGCACCTGAAGTAGTGGTCGGAATTGGGGTGGGGTGGTTAGTTGTGACCCTAATTATAGCAATCATCATCGATTTACACTCCTGGCGATAGACAGTCCAGGATGACAGCCTATAACCCTTCTACAAACTGGGTCCAGACAGAAGGGACATCCTGTTCACAGCCATTACCCAAGGGGACTGACCGGTGAATGGCCCAGCTCATCACCCAATAATCCCGTTGAGGGAGAGGAAAGCACGCTATGCCATCACTTGAACGGAGTGAGATCGTGCCATTCTCCCCTGACCAAATGTATGCTTTGGTCATGGATGTGGAATCCTACCCCGAATTCCTCTCCTGGTGTGGACACGGACGCATCCTCAGCGAGGAAGAGGACAGCATCATCGCAGAATTGACCCTCCAGTATCAGGGGATCCATATCTCCTTTGTCACCCGTAATAGGTTCCAGCGCAACAGGTTGGTGGAGATGGAACTGGTACGCGGCCCGTTTCGATTCCTTGAAGGCATCTGGAGCTTCGAGTCTCTCCCCGAGGACGGCACCCGTGTCCACCTATCCCTCGGGTTTGAGTTTGCCAACCGGGTATTCTCCTTCATGCTTAGGCCGATCTTCCACCAAGCGGTGGACACCCTTGTTTCTGACTTCTGTCGGCGTGCCTATGAGCTCCACGGCCAGGGCTGGGCCTCGGAGTGTAGATAAAGCCATACATTAACTTGACTGGGAGATTGTAGGGGCATAACCCTTCGGGAAAGCCCCCCCTTGACGGATGATACGTTTGACTCTGCCATTTCTGAAGAAAACAGTCAGGCGGCGGCGCGTAAGCTCACCGTCTTTGGAAAGGCGCCAATAGGCATAATCCCACCGCTGGGGATGAAAGGGATCTTGGATGAGAGGCTCACCCAGGATGCGGTGGACCTGAGCACGCCTTTGCCCCTTTTGGATCCGCTGAACTTGGTCGGCGGTCAGGTAATTACCCTGCTCGATCTCTATCCGATTACAGGAGCCCAAACCGAATAACAACAACCCCACGCTCACCAGAAGAAGGCGAGAAGTTCCCTCAAACAAAAAAAAGCAACCCTGCAAGGCTGCCTTTTCCTCCTTAAAGAATGGTGCCGAAGGCCGGATTCGAACCGGCACGGCTTTACAGCCACTGCCCCCTCAAGACAGCGTGTCTACCAATTCCACCACTTCGGCCAAAAGAAGTATGTTATCATATCCCTTAGATATCGTTCCAATAAAGGCCCTTCTCTACTCCCTTTTCCCCTTTCCCTGGGGCGAAGCCTTTGGAGGCGTGGGCAAATCAGCCCCTGATTCAGGGATTGTCGGAACACCAGGCTCCTTGGGCTCTTGTTTTTTGGGAGGCTCCTGCTCCATCACACTGGCCTCCTCTTCCCCTGTAGAGAGATAGGCCAAACCCAAAGAGGTACAAAAGAAGATTGCAGCCAACACGCTAGTTATACGACCCAACACTCCGGTAGACCCCTGACTACCAAACAGGGTTTGGGAACTACCCCCTAATGCGGTTCCCATCCCACCTGCTTGCCCTGGCTGAAGCAAAACCAGACCAATCAAGACCAATGCCAACAGTATGTGAACGATCCACAGCGTGCTCGCCATACGTCCCCTTCGACCGGCTCCCTACTTCTCTCTATTGTACAATTCAGGCGACTTAGCACCAACCTCTCCTAAGGAGTCAGTCTCGCCGAGACGCTGCTCGCAGGATCCCAATGAACTGGTCGGCCTTCAAGGAGGCCCCACCGATCAAACCACCATCGATATCAGGTTGCGCCATTAGCTCAGAGGCCGAGTCCTCCTTCATCGACCCCCCGTAAAGGAGCCTCACGGCATCGGCAACCCCTGGATCGGTATGGCGGATCTGCTCCCGGACCCAAGTATGGACTTGCTGAGCCTGTTCAGGTGTGGCAGTCCGTCCAGTCCCAATGGCCCAGACCGGCTCGTAGGCGATTACTGCTTCGCGGAAGGGGGCCTCATACCCCTCGGCACTTATCGCATTTAACTGACTCCCCACCACCTCCTCAGTGCGCCCTGCATCCCGCTCGGTCTGGGTCTCACCGAGACACAGGATCGGAATCAACCCATTCCGCTTGGCGGCAAAGAATTTGTGGGCAACAGTGGCATTGTCCTCACCATGACCGTGACGGCGCTCCGAATGACCAATAATGACATAGGTACACCCGAGATCCTGAAGCATCGGGCCAGCCACATCACCAGTAAAGGCCCCACTATCCTCCCAATGGAGGTCCTGGGCACCCCACGCTATAGCAGAACCACGAAGGCCCCGAGCCACCCGTTCTATCAAGGGAAAAGGTGGGCATACTGCAGCTTCAACCCGCCCCCAATCGACCTCCGCAGTCGCGATGGCCCGGACTAACGCTTCCGCCTCTGCCACTCGTCCGTGCATCTTCCAGTTACCTACTACCAAGGGACGTCGCATCTCCTTCCCTCTATCGATCAACCTATAAGGTGGGCTATCCTAGTTACCCTACCCGGCGGGGTCAATGAATTTCGACTAGGCAACCGTCATCTCCATGCGGATCACCTCCGCAAGCCATTCGGCAAGGGAACGCGCTCTCTCGGTCTTTTGGCTCTCAACCATGACCCGGACCTTCGGCTCAGTCCCAGCGTTGCGAACGACCACCCTCCCCTCAGGGCCTAATTCTGCCTCTACTGCATGGACTGCCTCCACAACCCGAGCAACATCAGTCACTTCCCTGTGGTCTGCAATCCGGACGGTCGTGTGAGCTTGAGGGTAGAGACACAACTGGTCTAGCCCTACCTCATCCAGGGAGGTTGCACCTAAGCGAGCCAGAATGGCCAAAACCAACAGGGCTGAGATGATACCATCACCCGTGCTGTTATGGGTGAGACACATGACATGGCCAGAAGGCTCGCCTCCAAGAATCCACCCGCGTTCAAGCAACTGCTGGTAGACGAAACGATCTCCTACGCGAGCGCGAGCGAATGGGATATTTGCCCGTTCTAAGGCACGTTCTAGGCCTAGATTGGACATGATTGTACCCACGACGCCACCCTGGAGCTCACCCCGCCTCTGCATCTCCAGCGCCATCAAATAAAGGAGACCGTCTCCATCGACCTCCTTCCCTGAGGCATCAGACAAGATCACCCGATCTCCATCGCCATCGAAGGCAATCCCGACATGTGCTCGGTGAGTAATCACCTCCCCAATGACAGACTCAGGATGGAGAGAACCCACTCCCTCATTGATATTGTAACCGTCTGGACTGGTGGCAACCTCGATGACTTCCGCACCTAACTCTCGAAACACCTGCGGAGCCGTACGGTAGATCGCACCATGAGCACAATCGACCACCAGACGAAACCCCTCCAAACTGAGTTCTGGGGGGAAGGTGTGCTTGCAAAACTCGATGTAACGGCCACTGGCATCATCGATCCGTCGAGCCTTGCCCAATTGAGCGGGTTCTACAGTCACCAACGGTTTGGCGACCTCCGCTTCAATCTCCGCCTCGAGTTCATCCGGCAACTTACAACCGTCTGAGCCAAACAGCTTGACGCCATTGTCATCAAAGGGGTTATGTGAAGCGGAAATAACAACCCCTGCATCCGCCCGGAGCGCGCGGGTTAAATAGGCAATTCCAGGAGTTGGCATCGGACCAAGTAGCATCGTATCAACACCTGCAGCCGAGAGTCCGGCCTCCATGGCCGACTCCAAGAGATAACCCGAGAGCCGGGTATCTTTTCCAATGACCACTCGGGGATGAGTTGCCCCCTGGACCCCAAGCACCCGGCCACAGGCCCAGCCCAGCTTCAGTATCTGTTCCGGCGTGATAGGCCATTCCCCAACCCGTGCTCGGATCCCATCCGTACCAAACAGGGATTGGTTACCGTTCATCGTGCCCCTCCTTTTTTTCAGTCCCTACGATCCACGATATACAGCAAAGGTCCCTGAAGATTTAATAATGAGAAAGCAATTGGGAATGAGAATATTTATAACAAACTAAATAGCACTAGCTGTGGAGTATGGCCTCGATTGTACGCACGACATCGACCATTGCTGCCACATCATGAACCCGCACGATGCCTACCCCTTGGGCTACAGCCCAGGCCACTGTTGCAGCTGTCCCATAGACCCGCTCTCCAGGGTGGCGCTGGCCTAAGACCTCATGGATCATCGCCTTGCGGCTTGTCCCCACAAGCAGTGGGAAGCCAAGCCTTCGAAAGGCCGAAAGGTGATGTAATAGTGTCAGATTGTGGGTCTGGGTTTTGCCAAAACCGACCCCAGGATCGAGGATGATCCGATCCTTCGGGAGACCGGCCGCTTGACAGGTACGGGTACGCTCCGCGAGGAAGCCCTGTACTTCATCGACTACATCCGCATAATAAGGGGCCTGTTGCATGGTCTCCGGTTGCCCCTGCATATGCATGAGGCAAACTGGTACCCTCAATTCGACCACAGCGGTTAATGCTTCGGGGTCATAACGCAGCGCTGAGACATCATTGATCATTTTGGCGCCAGCAGCCACCGCAGCCCGCATTACCACACTTTTGCGGGTATCGACCGAAATCGGGATGGTCAGCTCAGTTGCTAGGGCCTCTACAACAGGGATGACTCGTTGTAACTCCTCCGCAAGCTCGACAGGGGCCGCCCCCGGGCGGGTCGATTCCCCCCCCACATCTAGAAGTTCGGCACCTTCTTCGACCAGGGCATGGGCATGCTCTATGGCTCGATTATACTCAAGGAAACGCCCGCCATCACTAAATGAATCCGGGGTAACGTTGAGCACCCCCATAACCCGTGTATGCCCTAGGTCTAGGTGTGTATCTCCTAGCTCGAGTAGCGGCCCCTCTGTAGCCATCATTTCAAATAGATCACCCTGATGGTTGGCTCGAAGCCGTTCCTTCGGCCGGTTCAGGGTGGTCGACCGGACCTGGCGCCCAGGTGGTAGGTTCGGGGGAAGAGCTCGGCCCGCCACCATCATCCCCATCTTCCGGTGGCCGTGGCTCGCGCCCTGCCATTATGTCGTCAAGCTGATTGGAATCCAAGGTCTCCCACTGCAACAAGGCCTGGGCCATCACCTCAAGCTTAGCACTCTCTTCTTCGATCAACTGACGTGCCCGCTTGTATTGTGTCTCGATGATTGAGCGGATTTCCGTATCGATCTCTTGGGTAGTGGTCTCCGCAATCGTTTTATGCTGGGTCACCTCGCGGCCCAGGAAGACCTCTTCCTCCTTCTCACCATAGGTAAGTGGACCAAGTTTCTCGGACATCCCCCACTCGGTTACCATCCGACGAGCCATCTCGGTAGCCCGCTCGATATCATTACCTGCCCCAGTGGTGACCTGATTCAAAAAGACCTGCTCAGCAATCCTACCCCCCATCAGGATAGCAATACTGTTCAGAAGTTCTTGCCGCTCATAGTTATAGCGGTCTTCTTCAGGTAACTGCATGGTCACACCCATGGCACGACCACGTGGGATGATGGTGACCTTGTGTACCGGATCGGTGCCCGGCAATAGCTTGGCTACCAAGGTATGACCAGCCTCGTGGTAGGCCGTAGTAAGGCGCTGCTTTTCGGAGAGTAGTATTGATTTCCGCTCCACCCCCATCAGCACCTTATCTTTGGCCGCCTCGAAGTCCCGCATTTCCACCAAACGGGCATTGCGGCGCGCAGCCATTAAAGCCGCTTCATTGACTAGGTTATGAAGATCCGCTCCTGAGAATCCTGGGGTACCACGTGCAATCACCTGAGGTGCAACGTCCTCCGCAAGCGGGACATTCTTCATATGGACCTTCAGGATATGTTCACGGCCACGAATGTCCGGCATCGGGACAGTGACCTGCCGGTCGAATCGCCCTGGCCTGAGCAAGGCCGGATCGAGCACATCCGGACGGTTGGTGGCAGCGATCACAATCACCCCCTCACTGCCCTCAAAACCATCCATCTCAACAAGGAGCTGGTTGAGGGTCTGTTCACGCTCATCATGACCGCCGCCTAAACCGGCACCCCGTTGCCGCCCAACCGCATCGAGCTCATCGATAAAGATGATGCATGGGGCGTGCTTTTGGGCATTCTCAAACATATCCCGAACTCGGGATGCCCCTACCCCGACAAACATCTCTACAAAGTCAGAGCCTGAGATAGAGAAGAAAGGGACCCCTGCTTCCCCAGCAATGGCCCGAGCGAGAAGGGTCTTACCAGCCCCCGGGGAACCGACAAAGAGAATCCCCTTGGGGATGGTGCCACCAAGCTTTTGGAACTTTTCCGGATCCCGCAGGAAGTCGACTAACTCCTCAACTTCCTCTTTGGCCTCATCCACGCCTGCGACATCTTCAAAGCGGATCTTGTTGGAATCCTCGGAGACCAGTTTGGCTTTACTCTTGCCAAACGACATCGCTCCACGGCCACCTGCACCGCCACTTTGCATCTGCCGCATGAAGAAGATCCATACAGCAATCAACAACAATATAGGGAACCAAGAGATCAGGATGGAAACTAGAAGGGAGTTACCTTCCTTTGGCTTGGCAGTTATCGAAACATCCTTGGCACGCAAGGTCTTGACAAGCTCAGGGTCATCGGGGGCATAGGTGGAGAAACGCTGGCCATCCAAGTAATGGCCAGAGATCTTATTCCCCTGGATGGTTACCTTTGCCACGTTCCCCTGCTCAACCTGATGCATGAACTCAGAAAAGTTCACCTGATGGCTAGGCCGTTCATTCTGGCTAAAGCTGTGGAAAACCATAACCAGAACGAGCCCGATCACAAGCCACAGGGCGATATTCCTGGTAACGTTATTCACAATTGCTCCTTGCGGATCGACCAGAAAGCAGGACTTGCCCCGCTTTTCTTGTCCACCTTACCCAACTTGCTGGAGGTTATCGCAGTGCACTTCTCCAGTACAGACCAAAGAGCCACCGCCTCACTCATGCCTCCTAACAGCTTTTTCCCCCACTAGTACTTAACTTATACTATTGTCCAACAAATTAGACCGATTCTAAACTGGTCAGTTTCTGCACAAGCCTCGTGCAAGCAGATACTGCTCCGCACTACCCTTGCGCGACGCGGCCGGTTGACGCCCTGCCACGAAGCGATATTCCGAGCGTAGGGATCGCTTCAGGTCTTCGAATCCAGCCCCTTGAAACACCTTGACCAACAGTACACCGTTTGAATGGAGAACAGAGGCTGCGAATCTGGCTGCGAGTTCCCCCAGTTCGAGGGCGTGGGCCTGATCGACCACCTTGATCCCGGACAAATCGGGCGACATATCAGAGAGCACCACGTCAACCGGACCTCTGGATACAGTCGCCTCGAGTTGTGCGAGGCCCATTTCGGTGGCAAAATCCGCTTGCAATATTTGCACCCCAGGGATTGCCTCCATCGGCTGCCGATCAACAGCAATCACCGTTCCCTTAGGGCCTACTCGTTCCACGGCTACCTGGGACCATCCCCCTGGAGAAGCGCCCAGATCTACCACAACTGCACCCGGCCTGAGGATATGATCCCGAGCATCAATTTCCTGTAATTTAAACGCAGCCCGGGAACGATATCCAGTACGCCTTGCCCGAACCGCATAGGGATCATGACTCTGGCGCATGATTTACTATTTTGAGGCTACTTGTATTCAATCGCTAGGATCTCATAGCTTCTGGTCCCACCCGGGGTCTGAACCTCAACCTCCTCTCCTTGACCACATCCGATCAGAGCACGCGCTAGAGGCGAGCTGATACTGACCTTATTCTGTTTGATATCCGCTTCATCTTCACCCACGATTTGGTAGCAAACCTCGGTCCCATTCTCATTGTCGGCAAGCCTCACAGTTGCACCAAAGACCACTGTATCCATCTCGAGTTCGGCCGGGTCAATCACTTGAGCGCGGGCGAGTTTGCTCTCGAGCTCACGGATCCGACTCTCGATAAAGGCTTGCTGCTCCTTGGCAGCCTCGTATTCAGCGTTTTCTGAGAGATCGCCGTGCTCACGCGCCGATGAAATCGCCTCGACCGCTTTGGGGCGTTCCTTGTGCTTTAACCAGTGCAGCTCTTCACGGAGCTGTTGTACACCCTGTTTGGTCATGGGAATCTGTTGTGCGTTCATGCCGGCTTTTCCTCTCGCAACTGGGCCAATTCCTGAAGTTTGCGAACCTGCATCGGACCCCTGCGCAGACGGGCCAAGGCAGCAGCGGAGGCCTCCGCCCCAGCCAGGGTAGTAAAATAGGCCACCCCGTGCTGGAGGGCGGTGCGTCGGATGGAGTACGAGTCTGCTACCGCGCTCTTACCGCTCACGGTATTGACGATCATCTGGATCTCGCCATTCTTGATCCGGTCAACAATGTGAGGGCGTCCCTCCTTGACCTTATTGACCACTGTGACAGTAACCCCATGCTCTCGGAGGATATTTGCAGTGCCTCGAGTGGCGACGAACTCAAAGCCGAGCTCTGCCAAATCCTTGACCAAGGGAACAAGCCCGGCCTTATCCGCATCCCGGACCGAGACGAATACCCATCCCCGCTCCGGTAGGGTTACTTGTGCCCCAATCTGGGCCTTGGCGAAGGCACTCCCAAACGTGGAGCCCACACCCATCACTTCCCCGGTCGACTTCATCTCCGGTCCCAAGAGGGTGTCCACCCCTGGGAATTTGATGAACGGAAAGACCGACTCCTTGACCGAATAAAAGGGCGGGACAATCTCTCCGACAACACCCTGTTCTTCCAGGCTAGTCCCCACCATAGCCCGGGCAGCAATCTTGGCCAATGGCCGGGCAGCCGCCTTAGAGACGAAGGGAATCGTACGTGCTGCTCGAGGATTGACCTCTAACACATAGGCAGTTCCTTCTTGGACCGCAAACTGGACATTGATCAGGCCCACCACATGAAGGGCTCGCGCCAAAATAGCGGTCTGGCGCCGCACCTCATCCTGGACCGATGGATCCATGTCGTGTGGAGGCAGCGAACACGCAGAGTCTCCAGAATGTACTCCAGCCTCCTCGATATGCTCCATCAGTCCGCCAATCACCACCTTATCGCCGTCGGAGACCGCATCGACATCGAGCTCGCTCGCCCCTAACAGGAAACGGTCTAACAACACCGGATGTTCCTCCGAGACCCGTACCGCTTCGGTCATATAGCGATCCAGCTCGGACTCCGAATAGAGGATCTCCATTGCCCGCCCCCCGAGAACATACGAGGGACGTATCAGCAGGGGATAGCCCACCTCACGGGCAGCCTCGCGGGCCTGAACCGCAGTGTAGGCGATACGGTTAGGAGGATGTTTCAACCCAAGGCGTGAAAGCAGATTCTGAAAGCGTTCCCGATCTTCGGCGAGATCAATGGCATCAGGCGAGGTCCCAATGATCGGAACTCCGACCGCCTCTAAATCGTTAGCAAGCTTGAGCGGGGTCTGGCCACCGAATTGGACGATCACCCCCTGCGGTCGCTCAATTTCTACGATCGCTAGAACATCCTCGAAGGTGAGGGGCTCGAAATAGAGTCGCGTACTGATATCGTAATCGGTGGATACAGTCTCCGGATTGCAATTGACCATGATGGTCTCAAAACCGTCCTCCCGCAGAGCTAGACTCGCATGGACACAGCAATAGTCGAATTCGATCCCCTGACCAACCCGATTGGGTCCACTGCCTAGGACCAAGATCTTGCTTCGTTCGGTCGGATCGGCCTCGCAAGAGTCTTCATAGGTGGAGTAGAGATACGGGGTATGAGCAACAAACTCACCAGCACAGGTATCGACACGCTTATACACCGGCCGGATGTTGAGGCGGTAGCGGCGGGCTCGGACCGCAGCCTCTCGAGTCCCTAAAAGGGCCGCTAAGCGGCGGTCAGCGAATCCCATGCGCTTATAGTAACGTAGGGCCTCGGCATCGAGATCCTCTAGCGTAAGCCCGATCAATCCTCGCTCACATTCCAGAATCTCTTGAATCTGAGCAAGGAACCATGGATCGATCAAGGTTCGCTCATAGACCTCCTCGAGGCCCATTCCGTGGCGGAAGGCATCGCCGATATACCACAACCGTTCTGGGCCGGGATTGCGCAAATAGTAATCGAGCTTCTCACCGATCTCCCCAGGATACTCGGTCTCCGCCGCGACTTTCTCTTCCAATCCGTAGCTGGCTGTCTCCAATCCGCGCATCGCCTTGTGTAACGACTCCTGAAAGGTACGCCCGATCGCCATCACCTCTCCGACTGATTTCATTTGGGTCGTGAGATAGCGATCCGCCTCGGGAAACTTCTCAAAGGTGAAGCGGGGCAATTTGGTGACCACATAATCGAGACTGGGCTCAAAACTCGCAGGTATTACGCGAGTGATATCATTTCGAAGCTCATCTAAGGTGTAGCCCACAGCGAGCTTGGCGGCTACCTTCGCAATCGGGAAACCCGTTGCCTTGGAAGCCAAAGCGGAAGACCGTGATACCCGGGGGTTCATCTCCACAATGACTACCCGTCCGGTATCGGGGTGAACGGCAAATTGCACATTGGAGCCCCCGGTCTCGACCCCGATCTCACGGATCACGGCGAGGCTGGCCGTGCGCATATATTGGTATTCCTTATCGGTCAGCGTCTGGGCAGGGGCGACGGTGATCGAATCACCCGTATGCACCCCCATAGGGTCAAGGTTTTCGATCGAGCAGACCACAATGGCATTATCCGCCTGATCACGGACCACCTCCATTTCAAACTCTTTCCACCCGATCACTGACTCTTCTACGAGAAGCTCACTGGTCGGGCTGACCTCTAGGCCGTGGATGATGAACTCATCGAACTCTTCCCGATTGTAGGCGATCCCACCGCCACTACCCCCCAGGGTGAAGCATGGTCGGATCACTGCCGGGAAGCCCACAAACTCCATGATCTCGTGGGCCTCCTCCAGGGAATGAGCAAACGCCGAACGTGCTGATTGAAGGCCGATTCGGCCCATAGCTTGCTTGAAGGAATCGCGGTCTTCGGCCCGATCAATGGCTTCTTTACTCGCACCGATTAATTCCACCCCATACGCCTCGAGGACACCATACCGTTCAAGATCCAGGGCACAATTCAATCCAGTTTGGCCTCCCATCGTGGGCAATAGGGCGCTCGGGCGCTCACGCTCGAGTACTCCGGCCACACTCTCCCAATGCAAGGGTTCAATATAGGTGGCATCGGCCATATCCGGATCAGTCATAATAGTGGCGGGATTGGAGTTCATCAGAATGACCCGGTAACCCTCCTCCTTTAAGGCCTTACACGCTTGTGTCCCGGAATAATCGAACTCGCAACCCTGCCCAATGACGATTGGGCCAGAGCCTACGATCAAAATCGATTCGAGATCGGTGCGCTTGGGCATGCTTGCTCACTCAACGCCTAGACATGGGCAGGTTGCAGGGCACAGTTGGATGCGGTTACTTCGAGGTATAGATGGAACGTACCGCAAACTATACTGCGATCGGTCCTTACTTGCAGGGGATATCTGGAATGCCCTAAGACGTTGGGCAGAAGAATTGAACCGAGGTATTTACGATACTAGGGCCTCCCTACTGGCGATCAAACCCTTAACCCATACAGCCCCCTTTTACACCGGGGACCGCTTGGCACTCCCCCCAAATCCATGGAGGGTAGCCCCCCCATCCAGGGTAGGCTCTTCCCGCGATGCTTGAATCAAGGCCAAGAAGTCATCGAACAAGTAACGGGAATCATGAGGACCCGGACTCGCTTCGGGATGGTATTGAACAGAGAAGGCCGGCCGGTGCCGATGCTGGACCCCCTCAAGGGTCCCATCGAATAATGAGCGATGAGTCACTGCAAGACACTCAGGCAAGCTCTCCTCATCGACCACGAAACCGTGGTTTTGGGTGGTAATCTCAACCCGACGGTTGCGTTCGTTGCGCACAGGGTGGTTACCCCCCCGATGGCCAAACTTCAATTTGCTTGAGCGTGCCCCCTCAGCCAGACAAAGGAGCTGATGGCCCAAACAGATGCCGAATATCGGGAGGTCAGCTGCTAAGAGGCTGCGCAGGGTACTGACCGCATACTCAACAGGTTCAGGATCTCCAGGCCCATTGGATAGAAATACCCCATCAGGTTGCAATGCCAAGATCTCCTGGGCAGTAACGGTCGCTGGAACGACCGTTACCCGACAGCCCCGATCGACCAATAATCGCAGGATATTCCGCTTAATCCCGTAGTCCACAGCAACTACATGGTAGGGTAACTCCTCTGGAGACCAGGGTTCCGGCAAGCCCTTAACAGGGTCCCAACTCCCCTGAGTAAAGGTATAAGAGAAAGGGGTGGTCACTTCGGAGGCCAAGTCCATGCCGTATAGACCCGGGAACCCTCGAGCCTCTTCTACAAGCGCCCTTGGATCCCAGTCTCTCCCAGTAACCAACACCCCCCGCTGGGCCCCCCGGTCGCGCTGGATCGCTACCAGCTTGCGCGTGTCGATTCCAGCCAGGGCAACCACCCCATTGCGATGGAGGTAGTTCGACAAACCCTCAGCTGCCCGCCAACTGCTATACCGTCTGGGCAGAGCACGCACCACCAAACCCGCGGCAAAGACCTGGGCACTCTCTTCATCCTCTGGATTGGTCCCCACATTACCGATATGAGGATAGGTGAGGACCACGATCTGGCAGGCATAAGAGGGATCTCGCAAGATCTCCTGATACCCGGTCATTGAGGTATTAAAGCATACCTCACCGCAACTGCGTCCCGAAGCCCCGATTGCCCAGCCCTCGAAGCGGGTTCCGTCTTCAAGCATTAAGACTGCCGGTTCACTCACCCCACCTCCTCCGCCCGTATTACCGCAGCCCAAGTACATCTTGCATGTCGTAGACCCCTGGCGACTGCTCAACTAGCCAGCGGGCGGCCCGTACGGCCCCATAAGCAAAGACCATCCGGGAGGAAGCCTTGTGGCTGAGTTCCAAACGTTCGCCTGGTCCAGCAAATAAGACCGTATGCTCGCCCACAATATCCCCTGCCCGTATGCTTCCAAAGCCAATAGCAGAATCACTGCGAGCCCCAGTATACCCTTGCCGGCCGTAGACTGCAGACCCAGCCAAGGTTTGGCCCAGAGACTCAGCAACCACCTCACCCATCCTCAAAGCGGTCCCACTTGGGGCATCGACCTTATTCCGGTGGTGGGACTCGATTATCTCGACGTCATAACCTTCACCCAGAATTCGGGCAATCTTTGCTAGTAGATCGAAGCATAAGTTGACCCCAACGCTCATATTCGGGGCAACCACCAAAGGGAGATCCTCCCCTATAGCCTGTAACCGCCCTTTATGCTCACTCTCCAATCCGGTCGTGCCCACCACCAACGGCACTCCCTGCTCGCAGCACCAAGAGGCAAATTGGAGTGTCACCTGCGGGGTAGTGAAATCGATTACCGCCTGGGCCTTGGGTAGGGCAACCCGGAGATCATCGGTTATGGTGACCCCCAGCGGGGAAACCCCGATCAATTCACCGGGGTCCCGGCCGACCCAAGGACTCGTCGGAGGGACGATGGCCCCTACCAACTCCACTCCTTCCGAATCCTTCACGGCCTGGATTACATTTTGCCCCATGCGCCCAGAGGCCCCAGTAACCGCAATCCCGATCATGGCCACGGACTCAGGAAGCCAAGCGATCCAAGAAGGTTCGAACCTTCTCTAGCCAAGAGCGGCTATGTGGATGGCTATTGTCTCGGGATTCGGCCTCCTGGTCGAATTCGCGCAGCAGCTCTTTCTGTCGGTTGGAGAGATTGATCGGGGTCTCCACCTTGATAGTACAGAGAAGATCGCCCTGCTTGGCGGAACGTACCCCCTTAATCCCCTTCCCACGCAGCCGGAAGACCTTCCCCGATTGTGTCCCGGGTGGGATCTTCATACTGGCCTCTCCTTGGAGGGTAGGGACAGTGATCTCTGCGCCGAGGGCTGCCTGTCCGATACTAATAGGGACCTCACAAATGAGGTTGTCGCCGTCCCGTTCGAAAATAGAATGGGGTTTGAGTCGAACCTCCACGAAGAGATCACCACGGGGGCCGCCCCGCTCTCCAGGCTCTCCTTCCCCGGCCAACCGGATACGATCTCCACTGTCTACACCAGCAGGGATATTGGCCTCGAGCTCCTTCTGGGTCCGCACGAACCCAGTCCCACGACAACTCCGGCAGGGGTTTTCCAAACGTGCCCCACTGCCGCCGCACTCGGGACAGGTTTGGGTGACCGAGAAGAAACCTTGCTGAATACGGACCTGCCCCATCCCCCCACAGGTAGAACAAGTGCTCTTACGAGACCCCGGAGTTGCCCCGCTGCCACCACAGTTGGAACATTCAGTTGAGGTGGGAACCTTGATCGTGACAGTGGTTCCCTTTGCTGCCTCTTCGAGGGACAGCTCCAGGGTGTAACGCAGGTCGGCACCCCGTTGGGCACGTGGGCCACCCGCGCGCCCTCCAGCCCCAAAGATATCTCCAAAGATGTCCCCAAAGATATCACTGAATGCCCCGAAGCCCTCGGCGGCACCGCCTGCCCCCATACCACCACTTCCTTCTACGCCAGCATGGCCAAACTGGTCGTAAGCGGCCCGCTTCTGCGGATCAGAGAGAACTTCGTAGGCCTTCTTCGCCTCCTTGAACTTCTCCTCGGACTCTTCATCTTCCGGATTGCGATCCGGGTGGTATTTCATGGCCAAGCGCCGATAGGCCTTCTTGATCTCTTGTTCGGAGGCGTTGCGCTGGACCCCCAGGATTTCGTAGTAGTCTCGTTCCGCCATGGAATCCTTCCAATTAGAAGAGATGCCCTCAGACCCTTCAACTTGCTCCTTTATGTAGAGCACCAGTTCATTAACCGAGTATCACAACAATCCCTGGGCACAACCTCTCCCCAGAAGAGTCTGGCAGAGAGGGCTCCCCTGAAAACCCCACTAAGTGAATGAAGCCAACAGGGCCTTATGAACGCTTGTTGCCCTGGTCATCATCGCTCTCGGTAAACTCCGCATCGATGACATCTTCATCACCTTGCTGGGAGTGACCTTGCTGCCCACCGCCTGTCTCGGTCGTGTGGGTCTGCTCAGTTCCCGTACTCTTATAGACCTGCTCGGCCAACTTGTGGGAGGCCTGGGCCAGCTTCTCGGAAGCCTGATCGATGGCCTGCTTATCCTCACCCTCCTTGGCCTTTTCGAGCTCCGAAATCGCGGATTCGATGGCCTGCTTGTCTTCCTTGCTGATATTGTCACCATAGTCTTGCAAGGATTGGCGGGTGGAGTGGATCAAGCTTTCGGCCTGGTTGCGGGCCTCGACCAGCTCCCGCTGCTTCTTGTCCTCCTCAGAATGCTCCTCAGCCTCCCGGAGCATGCGCTGGACCTCCTCTTCAGAGAGGCCAGAGCTCGAACGGATCGTAATGGATTGCTGACGACCAGTACCCTTGTCCTTGGCCGAGACATTCAAGATCCCATTGGCATCGAGATCAAACGAGACCTCGATCTGCGGGACACCCCGTGGGGCAGGAGGGATATCCGTCAGGTCGAAACGTCCAAGCGACTTGTTGTCCTTGGCCATCTCCCGCTCGCCTTGGAGGACGTGGATGGTCACTGCTGTCTGGTTATCTTCCGCAGTCGAGAACACCTGCGAGGTGCTCGTGGGAATGGTGGTGTTCTTCTCGATCAACTTGGTCATCACGCCACCCAAGGTCTCGATCCCCAGGGACAACGGGGTCACATCCATCAGCAAGACGTCCTTCACATCACCACCCAGGACGCCCGCCTGGATTGCTGCACCCACAGCGACCACCTCATCGGGGTTGACATCCTTCCGCGGGGTCTTGCCAAAGAAGTCGCCCACCGCCTGTTGGACCTTGGGCATCCGGGTCTGACCACCGACCAGGATGACATCATTGATCTCATTCGCCGAAAGGCCCGCATCCTTCAAGGCCACCTGACAGGGCTCCATAGTCCGTTGGACGAGGTCCTCGACCAGGGACTCCAGCTTGGCCCGGGTGACCTTGATCTCCAGGTGCTTGGGACCATTCTGATCGGCAGTGATAAAGGGCAAACTTACTGTGGTCTGCTGCGTCGAAGAGAGCTCGACCTTCGCCTTCTCGGCGGCGTCCTTGAGCCGTTGCAGGGCCAGGCGATCTTTACGTAAATCAATGCCTTCTTGCCGCTTGAACTCTTCAGCCAGGTGTTCTACCAAGCGATGGTCGAAGTCCTCTCCACCCAGGAAGGTGTCTCCATTAGTGGCCAATACCTCGAAGGAGGCCTCCCCCTCGATGTGGGCCACATCGATGATCGAGATATCGAAGGTGCCACCGCCGAGGTCGAAGACCGCCACCTTGCGGTCCCCACCCTCCTTCTTATCCAAACCGTAGGCCAAAGCCGCTGCGGTCGGCTCATTGATGATCCGCTTGACCTCCAAGCCGGCGATACGGCCTGCGTCCTTGGTGGCCTGGCGTTGGCTATCATTGAAGTAAGCAGGTACTGTGATGACCGCCTCACTGACCTCGTCGCCCAAATAGTCCTCGGCGGTCTGTTTCATCTTCTGCAAGACCATCGCCGAGATCTCAGGGGGGGCCATTCGCTTGTCGTCGACCTCAACCCAGGCGTCGCCATTCTCGGCCTCGACGATTTTAAAAGGGACCTGTTCTATATCCTTCTTGGTGGTTGGGTCGGCGAAACGGCGCCCAATTAACCGCTTGATGGCATAGAGGGTCCGTTGGGGATTGGTGATCATCTGGCGCTTGGCTGCTTGCCCCACAAGCCGCTCGCCATCCTCAGTGAATGCTACGATCGAGGGAGTTGTACGATCGCCCTCGCTATTCTCAATCACTCGGGCGTTGTCGCCCTCCATCACGGCGACACAGGAGTTTGTGGTACCCAAGTCGATTCCAATCATCTTACTCATGATACTTCCCCTACCTCATTTGGCCTGTTCATGCTCTACCCTGCCGATTATCATTCGAGCTATTCGGCCACACCGTCATCCGGGCCGCCGGTAGACTCACTATCCTGGGAGGACTCATCCGACCGGGCGGAGACCGCCACCATAGCGGGCCGGACTAGGCGGCCATTCAAGATATATCCCTTCTGCATCACCGAGGCGACCCGATTGGGCTCGCCTTCAGTTTGTACAGTCGTCATGGCCTGGTGGTAGTTTGGGTCGAACTTCTCATCCCCAGGATTGATCTCTTCTACACCTCGCTTCTTCAACACCTCAGTAAACATATCCAAGGTCATCCGAACACCCTGACGGAGTTGCTCGGAGGCTTTGTCATCTCCGGCTTCCGCCTGAAGGGCCATCTCCAAGCTATCCTTAACGGGCAAGAGCTCCTCGAGTAACCCTTCGAGAGCGAACTTACGGGTCTGTTCGATCTCTTTCTCCGCCCGTCGACGCGTGTTGTCCGTCTCTGCACGGGCTCGCAAGACCTGATCCCAATATTCTCTTACCTTCGTTTCGAGCTCTTGCACCCTTGCCTTGAGGGGCTCGGGATCCTCGGATGATTCAGGCCCCTTTTGCTCTGCCGCAGACTCCACCTCGAAGTGGCCATCCTCTGGCATGGTGTACTCAGTACCCTCGGCCTGTTTTTCAGTGTTCTCCGTCTGTTCGGTCTGCTTTCCGCTCATTGCTTCGTCACCTATTTCCACCCCGCACTATTGAAGCTTGCTTGGGTATCACTTGGAGCCATTCGCTTATGTGGGGGCCCCTGCATCAGTTTTCAACCCTTGAGGTAGATGGGAGTAGCCGCGAACCGGGCCCGTCTACTAACGACTCAGGCAGGAAAGGGAAGCCAGGATTAGATGCCCTCAATTCGCACTGGAAGGCGAATTGTGAGATAGGAGTGAAGACAGCTGCTGGGCAGTACAATCCAAAAAGGGAATCGTAACAGCATAATTCATACGCACAGGACCGATCACAGCCAACGTCCCGACACCGGCCTCTTCGGCACGATACCGCGCCATCACCACACTGCAGTCTTCTAAGGCGGTGTGACCAACCTCATCCCCGATCATCAGCCCCACTCTAGAGTCGTCCGGCCCTGTCTCAAGCACCCGAACAATTGGATCGCGCTCCTCAATCGCCTTGAATAGATCCCGGAGGCGACTCCCCTCCCTAAACTCGGGATAGTCGAGGAGGTTACTCTGGCCCTCGATGAACATCTCCTCTTCGGGCTCAGAATCGAGGGTGATCGCTCCAAGCTCACTGGCCAACGCAACCAAAGGAGCAACCTTGGTAGACCGCTGGAGATCTTGGAGAAGACCCCGTCTCACCTCTTCCAAACTCTGCCCCATGAAACGCTCATTCAAGTAATTGGCGGCCTGCTTCAGCTCAGACTCTGAGTAGGGTCGCTCCACGTCCACCACCCGGTTCTGAACGAGCCCAGTTGAGGTCACAAGGATGGCCAATATCCGTTGGGTCGATAAGGTCAGAAACTCAATTTGACGGAAATAGCCCTGAGCTAGACGAGGGACAAGGACAATACCAACATAGTGGGTTCGGCCGGAGATCAATCGACTGGTCGTATGGAAGAGCTGATGAACATCGGTCGCCTGCTGCTTGAGCCAGTTGTGAATACGCCGCTGCTCCCCGGGATCCAGAGGTTGGATATCCAGCATGATCCCGACAAATAAGCGATAACCACGAGCGGTGGGGATCCGCCCAGCACTAGGATGCGGAGAACGTACCAAACCCGCCTCTTCGAGATCAGATACGATATTACGAACCGTTGCTGGGCTCACATCGAGGCCTGAGTTGCGTGCCAAGGTCCGTGACCCCACTGGGGCCCCGGATTCAATATACAAACAGACCAGCGTCTTCAGAATCTGTTTTGCGCGAGCGTCTAACTCGGCTTGCAACCTCTGCTTCCTCCACAACCGTCCCTCGCATAGCTTTTGGAGCCTAGCAATGGCCCTACTCGCATAGCTTTTGGAGCCTAGCAATGGCCCTATAGGGTGTCAATTAGAGCCCAATCTTCTAAAATCCTGGATTTCGTGGCCATTGAATATACTGAAGAGATATGTTCACTGCTAGAAAGAATGACATCAATCTTATAGTGAGTCGATCAAGTGAGTCGAACCAAGTTCCAAACCATTGCCTTGATAGGTAAATTCGACGCCCCGGCTGCTAAGGAGTCGGTAGCCTATCTCGTCGAGCTATTGGTCGCCTATGGGGTTAAAACCCTGGTGGAAAAGAGCTCCGCTGAGGAACTACCGACTGCGGTCCCCTTTGAGCCTGTAGCCCTAAGCTCCATCGGGAAACGTGCCGAGTTAGCCATCGTTGTGGGGGGAGATGGCACCTTGCTTGGGGCCGCCCGCCATCTCTGTGAGTTTGATCTCCCTCTTGTCGGGGTTAATACAGGACGACTCGGTTTCCTGACCGAAACCTCACTAGCGAACATTGAAGCCAGTTTGGAGGCCTTACTCACGGGCCGCTACCAAGTGGAGGAACGCATGATGCTCCATATCCGGGTCCAGCGACAGGCTGGAGATGTGGTAGCGGAACGTGCCCTCAACGATGCCGTCGTCCATCGCGGGAACATTGCCCGCACAGTCGAGCTCGAAACCTACATTGATGGTCGTTTCGGTTACAGCCACCGCTCTGATGGATTGATCGTTGCCAGCCCGACTGGTTCGACAGCTTACGCCTTATCAGCAGGCGGCCCGATTGTCCATCCGTCATTGGTCGCCTTTATCTTGGCCCCAATATGTCCCCATACTTTGACTAATCGCCCGCTCATTGTTCCCGGCCACTCCCATATCCAGGTCGTTTTGGCCCACAACCATGGCCCGGTCCAACTCACCCTCGATGGACAGATCAGTTTCAATTTACAGGACGAAGATCAGATCCACATCCAACGCGATGAGCACACAGTCCATCTCTTAAGTGACCCGCGACGTAATTACTACGATATCCTTCGGGAGAAATTCGGTTGGGGTGAACGGAGCTGATGCTACTCCACTTAAGGATTCGTAATCTTGCGGTGGTCAAGGCGTGTGAGCTCGACTTTGCCCCCGGACTCACAGTCCTCACCGGGGAAACAGGGGCTGGGAAGTCGATCCTGGTCGACGCCCTTGGGTTGGTCCTCGGGGATCGTGCAGACCGAGATCAAATCCGAACGGGAGAGGAAAGAGCTGAGGTCGCCGCCCATTTCGAGCTAAGCGAGGATAGATCGGCTCTGGCCTGGCTTCGGGAGCAGGGACTCGATGGAGGGTATACATGTTGGATACGCCGGATTTTGTCTCGCGAGGGCCGCTCGCGAGCCTATATCAACGGGTACTCCGCACCCATCCAAACCCTGCGTGAGATCGGGCAGCGGTTGGTCGATATCCACACCCAAGGTGAGCACCATAGTCTCCTGCGAACCGGGACCCAGCGTGAACTCCTCGACGCCTTCGGCGGTGTCATGGGGCAGCTCCAACGAGTCGCTGATGCCTTCTACGCGTGGCGCGAGGCCGAACACGAGCTAGAAACACTGGAGCAGAGTTATCGCAATAGCATACAACGCCGCGAGGTGCTCCGCGAACAGGTCCAAGAACTTGAAGGGCTTGGCCTCGAGACGGACGAGTTTGACCGCTTGACCAGAGAGCACCAGCGACTCAATTCTATCACCCAGTTGGTGGAAGGGGCCCAAGCACTCCTTACATCCCTCTACGAAGCAGAAGATTCAACCATCGACCAGCTCGACCACGCCCAGTCCCGCTTGAGTGAACTCGCCAAGATCGATCCTGACCTCGAGGGTCTCCAGAAGATAGTGGCCAATGCCTCGGCATTCGCTGAAGAGACTGCGGATCAGCTCCGCCATTACCTCCACCACTTAGATATCGATCCTGAGCGCCTGGCCACCGTAGAACAGCGCCTCGGCTCTATCCACACCCTCTGCCGCAAACACCACACCGTACCGGAGAGGCTCGCAGAAAAGACAACAGAGTTGCGGGCCGAACTGGAGGAGCTAGGAGGGATCGAGCCTCGCTGGAAGAGCGTCCAAGAGAGGAGTCACCAGTGCTATAAAATATACTGGCAAGCTGCAAGCACCCTTACGGAGCAACGGCGCGTTACAGCAGAAAGGCTCGAAAAACGAGTCACGCAGGAAATCCAGGCCTTGGGCATGCCGGACAGCCTGTTCGAGGTAGCAATCGAGACCACCCAAGACCCTGCCCAAGCAGCCGCAGCCGGCCTCGATCGGATCGAGTACCGGATTCGGACCCATCCCGGGGAGCCCCCTAAACCACTTACCAAAGTCGCCTCCGGGGGTGAACTCAGCCGGCTCAGCCTCGCCCTCCAAGCGGTCCTGGCGAAGCATAGCCAGTTCCCCACCTTGATCCTCGATGAGATCGACCTAGGGGTAAGCGGAGCAGCGGCGGAGATGGTTGGTCGCAAGATGCAAGCGATCAGTCAGTACAGCCAGGTCCTGGCCATCACCCACCTCGGCCAGGTAGCGGCGCAAGGTCATCAGCACCTGCGGATTACCAAAGGGACTGAGGAAGGGCTTGCCTCTACCCAAATCGAGCCCCTCGATGAAGAAGAGCGTGTCGAGGAAATCGCCCGCATCTTGGGGAGTCGCCGGATCACCGAGTCGACTCGGGCTAGCGCCCGTGAGATGCTGGCTACTGCAAGGAGTTAAATTGGGGGCAAGGGGGCCCCTGCCCCCAAAACTGCTCATTACCTCGACTTGCCTTCCTCTCCTGGGGTATGAAGAGGCTCCCTGACGTAGCCTGACCCTTTATTGGAGAGTTGGCCGTTGGCTTTGTCTTGCAAGCACTCAAAGCAAAGCCCATAGAGTTCCATCCGATGGTCTTTCAGGCGGAAACCATGCTCTTGAGCAACCTCCTCCTGGAGGCGCTCAATGGCATCATTATAGAATTCCTCGACCCTACCACAGCGGATACAAACCATATGGTCATGAGGCTCTTGATCCGTTAATTCGAAATAGGCTCGCTCGCCATCGAAGTAATGCCGGTTGACGAGCCCTGCCTGTTCGAATTGGGTCAATACACGGTAGACAGTTGCAAGGCCCACCTCTTCTCCCGCTTCGAGCAAGCTACGGTATACCCCTTCAGCAGTTAGGTGGCGCTCCCCGGACTCCTCGAAGAGTTGCAGGATAACAAGCCGGGGGCGGGTCGCCTTAAGGCCAACCCGCTTGAGTTCCTTGACTTCTTGACTCATGAAGGCTCCTCGCTACAAGAGGGCAGTCAACCGCACCCGGAATAAAGGCTCAAATTCGTATCATTTAGACTTCTTTGTCATTTAGACTGAGTCTAAATTAGCGGAATCTGCGTCTTGGGTCAATGCCTAGCTTGCCGAATAGCGAACCTTGGAAATGGATAGTCGTAACCGTAGTCTTATTATAGGATAAGGGGATTTTGGTTGGCCCCCAATCTAGAAAGCGCCATCCCATTGTCCTTTCTTAAGGAATTAGGTCATGCTCGAGCAGTACTTGCCGATCGGAGTCTTTGTTGGGATTGCCCTACTCGTTGGAGTGATTGCACTCCTCATCAATTTTTTGGTCGCACCGCGAAACCCTGATCCCGAAAAACTATCCCCATACGAGAGTGGATTCGAGGCCTTCGAGGACGCACGTTTGCGCTTCGATGTCCGTTACTATCTCGTGGCAATTCTATTTATCGTTTTCGATCTTGAAATCGCCTTCCTTTTCCCTTGGAGCGTGGTACTCGACGACATCAGCGCAGTTGGCTTCGTCGCCATGGCGATCTTCTTAGGTATTCTTGTGATCGGATTTGTCTATGAGTGGAAAAAAGGAGCCCTGGAATGGGAATAGAAGGGGTATTGGAACGGGGTGTGACGACAACCACTGCCGACCAGTTGATCAACTGGACCCGGACCGGTTCATTGTGGCCGTTGACCTTCGGCTTGGCCTGCTGTGCCGTCGAAATGATGCACGCCGGGGCTTCGCGCTACGATCTTGACCGGCTCGGTGTGGTGTTTCGGGCGAGCCCACGTCAATCAGACGTCATGATTATCGCAGGCACCCTCTGCAATAAGATGGCCCCGGCCCTCCGCAAGGTCTACGATCAAATGACCGAACCGCGGTGGGTCATCTCGATGGGAAGCTGTTCTAACGGGGGTGGGTACTACCACTATAGCTACGCAGTGGTCCGCGGATCTGATCGCATCGTCCCGGTAGACATCTACGTACCCGGCTGCCCCCCAACAGCCGAGCAGCTCCTATTCGGGATCATTCAGCTGCAGAATAAGATCAGGCGAACCAATACCATTGCCCGCTAAGGGATGCGCCTATGGGACTTACACGCGCCGAGATCGAGCAGAATCTACACTCCTCTCTCCATGAGGCGATCCACTCGGTGGCAGAGCCGTGGGGTGAGCTCACCGTGGAGGCCACCGCCGAAGCGGTCAACCGAGTATGCAAGCACCTCCATGGCGACCCAGACTTGGCCCTTGATCAATTGATCGATCTCTGTGGGGTGGACTATCTCGAGTACAAGGGTCATCAGGCTGAGACTCCTCGCTTTGCGGTGGTCTACCACCTCCTCTCGGTGCGTCATAACCACCGGTTACGGCTACGAACCTGGCTTCCGGAGGAGCGCCCAGTTCTACCCTCAGTGATTGATATCTGGAATGCCGCCAACTGGTTCGAACGCGAAGCCTTTGACATGTTCGGCATCATTTTCGAGGGTCACCCCGATCTCCGCCGTATCTTGACCGACTACGGTTTCACGGGGCACCCGTTCCGCAAGGACTTTCCATTGGTAGGCCACGTGGAGATGCGGTACGACCCCGACCTCCATCGAGTGGTCTACCAACCCGTCACTATTGAAGAACGCAATCTGGTACCCCGTACCCATCTCGGCGAGTTCCGGCATAACTCGGGTACCTAACACCGCATTCCCTATACGGAGAGTGTCGTGGCTGAGATACGTAATTACACCCTGAACTTCGGGCCCCAGCACCCAGCTGCCCACGGCGTCTTACGGATGGTTCTCGAACTCGATGGGGAGGTTGTAGAGCGAGCTGACCCCCATATCGGCTTGCTCCACCGGGGAACAGAAAAATTATGTGAGCACAAGACCTACCTGCAAGCCCTGCCCTACTTCGATCGTCTCGACTACGTCTCGATTCTCCCCAATGAGCATGCCTTCTGCCTTGCAGTCGAAAAGCTCTTGGGCATCCAGATCCCGGAGCGGGCCCAGTATATCCGGGTCCTGTTTGATGAGCTGACCCGGATCCTCAACCACCTGCTGTGGCTTGGTGCCTATGCCATGGATGTCGGGGCGGTGACGGTCTTCTTGTATAGCTTCCGGGATCGAGAATTCCTAATGGATATCTATGAGGCGGTCAGCGGTGCCCGGTTGCACGCCAACTACTACCGGCCTGGAGGGGTCAATCAGGACCTTCCCAACTCAATGCCCAAGTACCAGCCATCCAAATGGCATTCAGAGGGTGACGTGGAAGCCATGAACGCCCCTCGCCAGGGTTCGCTGCTCGACTATATCGAGTGGTTTGTCGACTACCTCCCCGAGAGCCTCGAGGAGATCGAGGCCTTGCTGACAGAGAACCGCATCTGGAAGCAGCGTACTGTAGATATCGGGGTGGTATCCCCCGAGCGGGCCTTACAATTGGGGTTTACGGGACCCATGCTACGCGCTTCAGGAGTTGAGTGGGATCTACGCAAGAAACAACCCTACGCTGTCTACGACCAATTGGATTTTGACGTCCCCGTGGGGGCTACGGGGGACTGCTACGATCGCTACCTCGTCCGCATGGAGGAAATGCGGCAATCTTTGAAGATCATCCAGCAGTGCATCGACTGGCTACGTAACAACCCTGGCCCGGTGATGGTGGATGACTACAAGATCACCCGCCCTCCCCGGGAGGAGATGAAGAGGAACATGGAGGCACAGATTCATCACTTCAAGCTCTTTACCGAAGGTTTCCATGTCCCCGTCGGAGAGACCTATCAAATGGTAGAACATCCCAAAGGGGAGTTTGGGGTCTACCTCGTCTCTGATGGAGCAAATAAGCCATATCGAGTCAAGATCCGTGCGGCCGGGTTCCCACACCTCGCTGCGATCGAAGAGATGTCCAAAGGGCATATGCTTGCTGATGTAGTTACTATCCTGGGCAGCCAGGATATCGTCTTCGGTGAAATCGACCGGTAAAGCATCTAATAAGGCTAACAAGGGACTCTGGCCATGCTATCCGACGCCATAAAGGCTCGCATCAAGGAGATTTGGCAGAACTACCCAGAAGAGGAGAATCGTGCTCCGCTCCTGATGGCGATGCACGCCGCCCAAGACGAGTACGGCTGGCTGAGCGAGGAGACCCTCGAGGAACTCGCCGCCTATCTGGGCCTCGAACCGATCAAGGTCTATGAGGCCGCCACCTTCTACGAGATGTTCAATCTGGAAAGGCCAGGCCGGCACCACATCCGGGTCTGCACCAATATCTCATGTTGGCTCTGTGGCTCCGATGAGGTCGTGGAGCACCTGCACAACCGGCTCGGCATCGGGGTTGGGGAAACCACCGAAGATGGTCGCTTTTCGCTGACTGAGGTGGAGTGTCTCGGGGCCTGTGGCGGGGCACCAATGTTCTGGATCGATCGAACATACTACGAGGACTTGACGCCCCAGAAGATTGACGAGATCCTCGCGTGCCTGGATTGATGAACGAGAGAATCCATTATGCCGAACTATCCGCAAGACTACCCATTGGTTTGCTTCAAGGGGATCGACCAACCGACCCCCTATACCCTTGAGAGCTATCAGGCCCGGGCGGGCTACGCTGCCCTTCAGAAGGTCATCGACACGGGGATGGCTCAGGGTGACATCCTGGCAGAGGTGAAGGCTTCCGGACTCCGGGGACGCGGGGGGGCAGGTTTCCCTACCGCTAAGAAGTGGTCCTTCATGCCGGTCGATGCACCCCAGCCCAAGTACCTTCTGTGTAATGGCGATGAGGCCGAGCCTGGGACCTTCAAGGACCGCGACATTATGCGCTATAACCCGCATCTGTTGATCGAAGGCATGATCCTGAGCGGTTACACCATCGATACAACGGTCGGGTATATCTATATTCGCGGGGAGTTTTGGGAGCCGTACGTGCGAGTCCAACAGGCCGTTGATGAGGCCTATCAGGCTGGCCTGTTAGGGGAGAACATCCTTGGTTCCGGGATCGACTTCCACCTCCATGTGCACCGGGGAGCAGGAGCATATATCGCTGGAGAAGAGACGGCTATGATGGATTCCATTGAGGGGAAGAAGGCCCTTCCGCGCTTCAAACCCCCTTTTCCGGCCCAGCGAGGCCTTTTCGGTCGCCCGACCACCATTAACAACGTCGAGACCTTGGCCTCGCTCCCAGCGATTGTCCAAAACGGCGGTGAGTGGTTTGCCAGCCTTGGAACCCCCCAAAGCGGGGGAACCAAGATCTACTCTGTCTCCGGCCACGTGAACCGGCCGGGGAATTACGAGGTCCCGATGGGGACCCCTTTCCCTGAGCTGTTGGAACTCGCCGGCGGGGTCCGTAATGGCTATCAGCTCAAGGCCGTAATCCCAGGGGGGCCTAGTGTACCGCTCCTCACACAAGAGCAAATCTTGGACTGCACTATGGACTTCGAATCCCTAAGCGAACACGGCAGCATGCTGGGCTCAGGGGCAGTGATCGTAATGGATGAGACCACGGATATCGTCAAGGCGGTGCAGCGGCTCGCCAAGTTCTTCTATATCGAATCTTGTGGTCAATGCACCCCGTGCCGAGAGGGGGCAGGCTGGATCTACCGCACCATCTCCCGCATCGTAAATGGCCAGGGTCGTTCTGAGGACTTGGAACTATTGCTCGATCTTGCCCCCCGAATCGAGGGGCACACCATCTGTGCCTTTGGGGATGCCTTGGTCGCGCCGGTTCGAAGCTCGATTCTGCAGTTCCGTGGGGAGTACGAAGCCTACCTCGCGCGCAAACACGCCAAGATCCCCGCATGATTTGGGTGACGCGAGAACAGAACCCGAGCGACGTAGCGGTAAAGACCCATTTAACAGTGCGAGCTAAACAATCAGGGAAGGTCTGATGGCCCAGATCTACATCAACGACCAGCCTCGGATCGTGCGAGACGGTTCGATGATCATCGAAGCGACCGACCAGATGGGGCTCTATGTCCCTCGATTTTGCTATCACAGCAAGCTCTCGGTCGCAGCCAATTGCCGGATGTGCCTCGTCGAGGTCAAGAATGCGCGCAAACCGGCCCCCGCCTGTGCGACCCCTGTAAGCGAGGGGATGGAGATCTACACGCACTCCCAGCAGGCCAAGGAAGCCCGCAAGAATGTGATGGAGTTTCTCCTGATCAATCACCCACTCGATTGCCCCATCTGTGACCAAGGCGGCGAGTGTGACTTGCAGGATCTCGCCATCGCCCATGGGATCAGCCACTCTCGCTTTGCCGAGGGGAAACGGTCGGTGGCGGATGAAGACCTCGGGCCACTGATCCAGACGGAGATGACCCGGTGCATCCACTGCACCCGCTGCGTCCGATTCGGAGAGGAGATCGGTGGGCTCATGGAGCTCGGTGCCACCCACCGAAGCGAACACATGGAAATCGGCACCTATGTAGGCAAAGGTGTCAAGTCCGAGCTCTCCGGCAATATGATCGACCTGTGTCCGGTCGGGGCGATAACAAGCAAACCCTACCGGTACCGGGCGCGGGTCTGGGAGATGTGGAACCGCGATGGGATCTGTCCCCACTGCTCTGTCGGTTGCAATCTACGGATTCAGGGGATCGGTAGCCAGCGTGTACCGAAGCAGGTCAAGCGTATACTCCCCCGGATCAATGAATCAATCAACGAGCAGTGGCTCTGCGACAAGGGGCGCTTCTCCTATGAGGCAATTCACCACAACCGAGTCACCAGCCCTTTGGTGCATTGGCAAGGGGAGTGGACCGAAGTCTCCTGGGAAGCGGCCATCCAACGCGCAGCCGCAGGCTTGCAGCGATTCGCTAGTGACCTAGCTGGTCTGATCGATCCGACCGCCACCTTGGAAGAGATGTGGCTGACCCAGCATCTGATCCGTGGCCTCGGGGGTCGGGATATCGACCACCGCACCCACTGGGCCGATACAGACTTCGATGAGACCTTTACCCAGGCTACCCCTTTACTCGGCAGCTCTCTCGAGGCATTGGAGCAGATTGACGCTATCTTGATCGTCAACGGTTATCCACGCAAGGACCAGCCGCTTACCAACCATCGATTGAAGAAGGCGGCTGAGGGTGGAGCTGCCATTTCAGCATTGAACCCAATCGCTTTCGACCACAACTTCGAGTTAGCTCAGGAGCTCGTCTACGGTCCAGGCCAAGACACCACTGCCGTGGCCGCAGTAGCGGCTTCAGTAGCGCGTGCCGGAGACAACCCCCTCCCCGAGAATCTAAGCACCCTGAGCGTTCAAGCTGCCTCTCTTCCTCCTGAGGAGGTCGAGCGGCTGGCGCAGCGCCTGGTGCAGGCGGACAACGCCTTGATCTTGGTGGGCACTTGGGCACAGGAGCATCCGCAGGCTGCGGAGATTTTGGCACTTGTCCATCAACTCGGGGAACTCGCAGGGTGCCGGATTGGCTATCTGGCCCCGTACGCTAACAGCGTGGGTGCCTGGGCCATGGGCTGCGTCCCAAGATGTGGCCCGGGTGGCAAGGTAGTCACCCCTGATGGGGTAGCAGCCCCTGCATTTTTGGGCGCTGAGCCGCGCTCAGCTTACCTTATTGTGCAGGCAGATCCATTGGTCGAGGCAGCTGACCCCTTAGCCGCTCGGGCTGCTTTCCGCCAAGCCGAACTTCGGGTG
>CAYUWI010000006.1:0-35034 GCA_964448275.1 uncultured Gammaproteobacteria bacterium
CCCCGGGAAAAGCGCCACGACCGGCCGCTCGGGGTCTAGGTGGAGCTCATGGCAGGCCCGCTGGCGGTCCGGAGGTTCGGGGATCTGCTCCACAAGCGGATGGCCAACATAGGTTACCGGTACCCCGGCCTGTTGATAAAGGGCGAGCTCGAACGGGAAGATCACCAGCATGTGATCAACGGTCTGTTTGATGGTGCGAATACGGCCTCGTCGCCACGCCCAGACCTGGGGACTGACATAATAGATAACCGGAATACGGTAGCGGTGTGCGTATGCTGCCAGGCGCAGGTTGATCTCCGGTAGATCCACGCATATCAGGAGGTCCGGCAAAGCCGTACGGAGATAGGCCTTTAACCTGCGGAATGCCCTATAGATCGGGGGGGATCGGCGTATCGCTTCCGTCAACCCGACCACCGAAAACCGCTCTGCAGGGAACAGGGGATTGCAGCCGGCGGCCACCATTGCGGGTCCAGCCACTCCTGTAAAGCGAGCCTCGGGCCGGTACTGAGAAACCTTCTGGATTAGACCGGCCGCGATTCGATCTCCAGAGGCCTCCCCAGCGATGATTACGATCCGTGGCGGATCTTTCCGAGAGGCAGCGGGGTAGGGCTCCCCTTGCCTCATGCTTAAGGCCTCGCTGTCTGTGCGACTACGCTTGCGACCTGCTCGACCCGTTCCTTGTCCAACTCCGGGTAGATGGGCAAGGCTAGCGCGTGTTGGGCTATTCGCTCAGTGACCGGGCAGGCACCCCCTTGACCAAACTCGGCGAATGCCGGCTGGTGGTGCAGTGGGACCGTATAGTAGGCAGCCGAGGCGATGCCCTCTGCCTGTAAGGCCGCCTGCACCTCATCGCGATTCCCAACCTGGATAACAAATTGGTGGTAGACATGGCTCCCTTCGATTACCTCTTCTGGAAGAGTCACCGGGGTGCTGGCCAAGTACCGGCGATAGGCCGCAGCCACACGCCGTCGCCCCTCATTGTAGGCCCGAATATGACGGAGTTTCGCTCGGAGTATCACTGCCTGAATCTCATCCAGCCGACTATTGAAGCCCCGCTCTTCGTGGATGATCGAGGATCGATTCGAACCGTGGTTACGCATCCTCTGTAGGCGCGTGGCAAGGGTAGTGTCGTGGGTGGTGATAAGACCGCCGTCACCCGCCCCGCCTAGGTTTTTGGTTGGGAAGAAGCTGAACGCACCCGCCCTCCCCCAGGCCCCTGTCGCCCAGTGGTTGCGCCGCGCCCCGAAGCTATGGGCGCAATCTTCGATGATCTCCAGGCCGTAGTCGGTCGCTATTGCCCCCAGTCCGGCCATATCCACGGGTTGGCCGAATAGGTGGACAGGCAGGATTGCACGCGTACGAGGGGTGATGGCCTCCTCTACCCGGTTGGGATCGAGATTGTAGGTCGCTGGATCAATATCGACGAACCGAGGATGGGCGCCGGTGTGACAGATGGCTTCGGCGGTACCAGCGAAGGTAAACGGAGTGGTGATCACCTCATCGCCTGTCCCGATCTCTGTAGCCCGTAGAGCGAGGTGTAATGCATCGGTGCCCGAGGCCACTCCGATCGCGTGGGCCACTCCAAGGTGGGTGGCCACCTCCTCCTCAAAGGCCTCGAGCTGAGGGCCGCGCACAAACTGCCCGCTGAGTAGGATCTCTTGCAGTTCGGGTGCGAGCTGTTTCCACAAGGATCCCATCTGCTCTCGTAGGTCCACCATCGGGATCTTCACTTGATGGCCCCCCTGAAAGTGTCGATCGCGGTGCGAATCTGGAGAGCCACTGCCAAGACCCCACGTGCAGCCCCCCCACTTGCTCCGGTCGCAGGCTCTCCCAGGCATGCACCAACAAAGTCTTCTATCTCGTGGGCCAATAGATCGCGTTGTTCGAGCTGGTAGTGTGCACTCTGTACAGTCCCCATTGCCCCGTCCCCCATGGCTTGGGAGTTGCGCTCGCAGAGGGCGAGGGTGGAGTTGAGCAGATCCAATGAGAGATAGCGTTGCGACTGGAACAATCGGAGCTCACGGAGGCGCTTACGGGCAACCCGGGAAGCCGAGATGTTGGCAACGGTCCCATTCGCGAAGGCAAGCCGGGCATTAGCCATATCGACCTTGTCCGTTACCACGGGGACCCCGATCGCCCGGATCTCTGTCACTGGGGCCTGGACCCAGTCCAGAATCAGATCGATATCGTGGCTCATCAGATCGAGAACGACATCGATATCCAAGGAGCGGGGTTGGAAGGTGTTCAGACGACTGGATTCGATGTAGAGCGGCGGTTCGCGGTCCCACCCCTGAGCGCGAAGCTTGCAAAGCGCGGGGTGGAAACGCTCGAGGTAACCAACTTGCAGGACTTGGTCGCCTTGGTGGGCTACCTGGAGGAGGGCGTCGGCCTCTTCCAAGGTTGTTGCAATGGGCTTCTCTAAGAGTACGTGCACTCCTTGATCCAAGCAAGCCTCAGCGAGCTTGCGATGGTCCTCGGCAGGGGTTGCGATGCTCACAGCATCCACCGCGGCGATTAGATCTGTTGCTCGGGAGAAGGCAAGAGATCCGGTCTCTCGGGCCACCGTTTGGGCCCGTTCGGGATCCCTGTCCACCACCCCAATCAGATGAGCTCGAGGATTAGCCACATACTTCCAGGCGTGGTGGAATCCAAGACTTCCAACCCCGATTACCCCTGTACGCAATGGCTGTACCCTCTCTCCCGGGGTCATTGTCTCGACTTTTAAGCACTGGGGGTCGGTGGCCCTGATGTAGTTGTTTCCAAGACCACGCTGATCCCGTGGGCATTGGCCAAGGCGAGTGTCTCCAAACGATCTAGGACCAGTGTCCAGCCCGCCTGTAGGCCGAGGCAGGTACCTCCGGAGGCTGCCATTGTGCGAATGGTCTCCGGTCCGACTGTCGGGACATCGAAGCGGGAATCCTGGGCCGGCTTGGCTACTTTGACCACAGTGACCTTGCCACCCCCGAGTTCTCCCCCCCGACGGATGGTAGCATCGGTTCCCTCAATCGCCTCTACTGCCACAACCGCCCGCTGTTTGACTACTACGCTTTGGCCAATGTCCAAGCTGGCCATTGCCGTCGCCACTTCCCAACCGAACGCAATGTCACGTTGTTCGTCTCGGTTGGGGGCGCGTTGGGTGGCTACTCCTGGTTGGGATAAGAGCTCTCCGGCGTGCTCGAGAGAGGAAGCAAGCACGACACCGTGGCGCTCTAGCTCCTCGGCGATTGCCTTGAGGAGTGTATCGTCATTGAAGTTCGGAACTTGTGCCATGAGCTTGGCTGCGCGAAGGTCAGGGCGCAACTTATATAATCGCGTCTTGTGGATCTTACCCGCCATCACAGCTCGGGTAATCCCGTTCTGTCGAAAGGCCGCCACGAGCTTGCCGAGTTGACCGAGGTGTAACCAGGTGTGTCCATCGGTCCAGTCGAGCACGCTAGGATCGGTCTCTTCGCGGATGGCAGCGCAAAAGATGGAGTAGCCCTGGGCCTTAAGGGTCTGGGCATAGAGGAGGGGGAAGCGACCATACCCCGCAATGAGACCGATCCGGTTGGAACTCATCGGGTTATTCCCCGCTCGGATCGGTTCAGAAAGCTTATTAGGTGCTGTACCTGGGGGAGTTGCCCTTCGGGGGCTGAAAGGATCTCCGCAATGGCCTCTTCCTGAGGTAGCTTGCGCTGGAAGAGGACCTTGAAGGCATAACGTAGCCCCTCCACTGTCTCTTTAGATAGCTCGGTGCGCTCCAGTCCAACTGCGTTAAGCCCGTAGAGTCGGGCCCGATTGCCGGCTACCGAACTGTAGGGGGGGACATCCATGCTGATTGCGGAACATCCCCCAATGAAGGCGATTTCTCCGATGCGGCAGAATTGATGGACCGCTGTTAACCCCCCGATGGTGACTTGGTCAGCCACTTCTACATGGCCAGCGAGGGTCACCGCATTGCATAAAACTGTATGGTGGCCAATCTGGCAGTCGTGGGCGATGTGGACGTAGGCCATGAGGAGATTTCCTTCGCCGATCCGCGTTACGCCCCCTCCCTGAGGGGTCCCAGTATGCAGGGTCGCGGATTCGCGGATCACGTTATGTGCCCCGATCTCGAGCCGGGTCGGCTCGCCACTGTACTTCTTGTCTTGGGGGGGTGCCCCGACTGAGGCGAATTGGAAGATCTTGACGTCCGGTCCGATCTGGGTATGGCCTTGAATGACCACGTGGGGACCGATCCAGCAGCCAGGGGCAATGCCCACGTTGGGCCCGATGACCGTGAATGGCCCGACTTCGACGTCCTCGCCAAGCTCTGCCCCTCGATCCACGCAGGCCGTGTGGTGAATCATCACCTAATCCGCTGTGATCGTGGCCATCAAGGAAGCCTCCGCAGCCCGCTCCCCTTCGACCTGGGCGGATGCTTGGAACTGCCAGATCTTGCCGCGATGCCGGTTGACCTGGACTTCGATGCGCAGTTGATCGCCTGGGATGACGGGGCGCCGAAACCTTGCCTTATCGATCCCCATAAAGTAGACGTGCTTATTATGGGTGGCTTTTGGCTCGGATTTGTAGGCCAAGAGCCCCCCAACCTGGACCATCGCTTCGATGATGAGTACTCCAGGCATGATGGGTAGATCAGGGAAGTGACCCGTAAAAAAGGGCTCATTGAAGGTCACGTTCTTGCAGGCAACCATCGACTGCCCCGGCTCCCAAGATAAGACCCGGTCTACAAGCAAGAAGGGATAGCGATGGGGTAGATGGGCCAGGATCTCTTCGATCTTGAGCTCTTCTGCTGTCTCCACGTCTATGACTCTCCTTCGGCATCCTCACCTAATGCCCGTTCAAGCGCAGCGATCCGGTAACGGAGCTGATGGAGTCGGCGGAAGACCGCTACACTCTTTCGCCACTCTGTATGCGGTTGGTGGGGGTAGCCCGAGTAAGTCCCTGCAGCTCGTATCTCGCTGGTTACGCCAGTCCTCGCTGTAATGGTGCTCCCTGGGGGGATCTGGAGATGCCCACTCACTCCTGCTTGGCCCGCCAAGGTACAGTGATCACCTAGAACAACACCCCCTGCGAGACCGGCTTGGCCGGAGACTATACAATCCTCGCCGATTCGACAATTGTGCCCGATTTGCACAAGGTTATCGATCTTGGAGCCGGATCCGATCCGGGTCTCCTCCAGGGCTGCACGGTCGATGGTGCTATTGGCCCCGATCTCTACGTCATCCTCCACGACGACCCGACCGAGTTGAGGGATCTTTTGGTGGTGTCCCCCTTCTTGGGCGAATCCAAAACCGTCTCCTCCGAGCACTGCACCTGCTTGGATGTACCCCCGCTGGCCGATCTCAGTTCCGGCATAAAGGGTGACCTTCGGCCCGATCCGAGTATCGGCCCCAATGGTACAGTGAGGGCCGATGACGGCCCCCGGTTCGATCCAGGCCCTTGGACCGATCCAGCTCCCGGGGCCAATCACCACTTGGGCCTCGATCCGTGCATCCAAGGCGCACTCCGCCGACTCGTCGATGGCAGCACTCGGATGGATCCCGGCGGTTACCGCTTCCCTTGGGAAAAGGAGCTGAAGTGCTCGAGCCCAAGCTGCATAAGGGTTGGCGACCACGAGGGCGGTTGTCGGGCAATCGTCGCGGACTTCCTCCAGGAGGAGGACACCGCCTGCTCGGGTGGTGCGGAGGCTCTTGCGGTGGTGGGACTGGGCAAGGAAGGCCAAGTCCCGGAGGTTGGCTTGCTGGAGGGAGGCAACTCCGTGAATCAGACGGGTGGCATCCCCATAGATCGCTGCGTCCAAATGCTCAGCAAGCTCCGAGAGGGGGAGAGCGACCCTGGCAACTGGCATTATGGTGTACTCTGGCTATTGAGTTCCTCAAGCACTCGGGCCGTCAGGTCCATCTGATTGGTGACGTACATAGCCGCCGGTTCGGTTAGAATAAGGTCGAACCCCTCTTGCTGACCGATCCGATTCACGATCTTCGCAATATCTTGGTAGATTTCCTTAAGGACTTGCTGTTTCTTCGAGCTGAGTTTCTGCTGCGCTGCCTGGCCTCGACGCTGAAACCGGCGTATCTTCTTTTGGAGCTCACTCTGCTTGGTTTCCCGCTGCTCTTTACTCATTAAGGCGCCTTCACGTTTTAGGTCGCCGCGCAACTCCTTGATCCGTTCCTCGAGGTCTTTCAGTTCGGACTTGTGTTTGGAGACAGTCGATTTCAGGTTCTCCAATGCCTTTTGGGCCTGCTCCGATTGGCGGATGATCTTCTGTGTATTGATATAGCCGATCTTGTACTCCGCCGCTTCTCCCTTCGTTCCGGTCAGGGCGATGAAGATGAGAGCTAATACCAAGCCCCCCAAAAACCTCTGCATAATATCCCTCCCTGCTAGGAAGCTATCCGTGCCCAAGTTATGCGACCTACTGGTCCAACCGAAGAGTCGCACACCACGATTATACCTTGGGCCGACTTAAAATCGCCTCCCAAGATTGAACTGAAGCTGTTGTGTTCTATCATCTGGTTCCTTGATGACCGGAATGGCAAAGTTGATTTCTAGGGGGCCGACCGGGGCCATCCATTGGAACCCGACCCCGACCGAGGCCCGGAGTTCTGCTGGGTCGATTGTCTCGCCTGGACCGTAAACCCAACCCGTATCGGTAAAGAACATCCCCCGCATCCGCCGCTTCGCACCCACTCCCGGGAGTGGAAAGATGAATTCGGCATTGCCTTGGAGCTTGGTTACCCCGCCGACCGGGTTTCCGTTGTTGTCTTCTGGACCCAGGGTAAAGACCTTAAAGCCTCGGACACTTCGGGCGCCGCCCAAGAAGAAGTGTTCGAAGAACGGCACATTACGCCCAGCATAGCCATTCAGTCGACCGAATTCACCCCCAAGCTTGAAGGTGGATTGGTCAAGGAGGGGGATATAGACTTGGGACTCGATCCCTAACTTGTAGTAGCGCGTGTCTCCACCCGGTAGGGTGAACTCTAAGCTGAGCTGGTTCTTCCAGCCTTCGCGCGGAAAGACAGTGGCGTTCCGGGAATCGTAGGTCAAGGTATCGCGTAACTTGATAGTATTTAGAGGCCTTAGGAAGGGATCTTCGGCCCCACCGAGGTCGAGGGTCCCGGTCTTGGTATCGGTTCGTTCGAAGGCTAGCCGAACACTGTCACGCCAGAATTCGGTCAAGGGGAAGCCGAGTCGGCCTGCCAAGCCGATGCGGTCCTGTGAGAATCGGATGGTGGATAGACGCGCTGTGTTCCGATCGGTAAAGAAGACGTCTCCGCCAAGGGTGATGCCGTTTACTGTGAAGTAGGGTTCAGTGAAGGAGAGATTGAACCGTTGGCTGACCCCACCGATATCGGCCTGGAGGCTGATGCGCTCCCCGCGGCCAAACAGATTCTTCTGCCTAATTGAGCCGTTAAATATCACTCCTTGGACGTTTGAGAAACCTGCCCCCAAGCTGAATTGGCCAGTTGAGCGCTCCTGGAGATCGAGATCGAGGTCGATAAGCCCGTTCTCCCCTTGTACCGACTGCGTCCCCAGGTTGATCTTCTGGAAATAGTCGAGGCGATTGACCCGCTCCTTGGAACGCTGAATCTTGCCAAGCTGGTAGAGTGCCCCTTCCAGTTGCCGAAACTCACGTCGGACGACACGGTCTTGAGTGCGATCATTGCCCTGGATCTCCATGCGTCGAACATAGACCCGACGTCCTGGATCGACCCGCAAGGTAAGGTCGACTGTGTGCGCCTCCTGATTGATGTGAGGTCTGGGGCTGATATTGGCGAATGCGAACCCTTCACTGCCGAGGCGGTTAGCGATGTTATCCACGGTCTTCTGGACCTTGCTACGCGAGAATAGCTCCCCAGAGGCCAGTGTAACCAGCGGCCGGAGCTTCTTTTTGTCTACTACTGTGTTCCCACTAAAGTGGATCTCGGCTACCCGATATTGTGCCCCTTCTTCAACATTGATCGTGATAAAGACATGGCGTCGATCTGGGCTCAACTGGACCTGAATCGAGGCAATCTTGAATTGGAGATAACCTCGATCCATATAAAAGGAGCGCAGCGATTCTAGGTCCCCCATCAAGCGCTGCCGTGCATACTTATCGGAGTCGCTTAGAAAGGCAAAGGCAGCGGAGTCTGTTAGGGTGAAGTTCTGCTTGAGCGCCGTGCTATCAAAGCTCTTATTCCCCACAATCTGGATCTGAGAGATCTTAGCGCGCCCCCCCTCTTCCACCCGAAAGACAAGTCGGACTCCATCGGTGCCGACCTCCACTACCTCGGCATTGACCTTCACCGCATAGTAGCCTAGGGAGTGGTACTGGCGTTCTAGCTCCAGGGTCGCTCGGCGCAAACTGGAACGGGAAAACATCCTACGCTCTTCCAATCCGAGGGAGGTAAACCCTTTCCGAAGTTTCTTCTCCTCGAGGGCAGCGACACCTTTGAACTCGATCTCGGTTATCACCGGCTTCTCCTGGACGCGAACGATGAGCCGGCCATCCTCTCGCTCGAGCCGTACATCCTTGAATAAGCCGGTCTCGTAAAGGACCTGGATAGCCCTTTGGCTGGCCTTTGTGTCTAACTCGTCCCCTACACTGATCGGTAGGTAGTTGCGAACAGTCGCATCCTCGATCCGGCCAGTTCCCACGATCCGGATCTGCTCGACGGTAAAGGCCAATCCCAGGCTTGCCCAAAGGAGCCCGCTGACTCCCAAGACAGCCGCGATTCCGACTCGTCTCCACTGCACTGAATTAGTTCAGGAGTCGTTGAATGTCGTTATAGAAGGCAAAGGCCATGATTGCGAGCAGGACCGCGATACCGACACGTTGCCACGCTGCAAGGGTTGCCTCGTTTAGGGGGTGACCGCGAATGGCCTCAATAAGGTGGAAGACGAGGTGGCCTCCATCGAGCACTGGAATAGGCAGGAGATTGACGATCCCAAGGCTCAAGCTGATCATGCCCAGAAACCAGAGGAACGGGACCAGGCCGGCCGCCGCCGATTGTCCCGCAAACTGGGCAATGGCGATTGGACCGGCGAGACCCTCGGTAGAAGCGGAACCGATCACCATACGCCCGAGCATCTCAACAGTGAGCCCAAATAGCTCCCCTGTCTTGCTCAGCCCTTCAGCAATTGCCCTGAGGGGGCCATACCGCACAGTGACCTGGAGGGATTCCGGTAATGGAGCAGGCCGCATGCCGATTCTACCAACCCTCTCCCCGTCAGAACCGGCGACGGCCTTGGGTCGTACACTGCGAGTGAGCGTTTCCCCATCACGTTCGAGGCGTAACTCCAGGGGCTGTTCAGGATGGGAGCGCACGAGCTCCAAAAACCGGTGCCAGGAGGCGAGGGGCTGACCATTGACTGCAACGATGCGGTCTCCAGAGCGCAGTCCCGCTTGGGCCGCGGGTTCATCTGTAATGGTCTCCCCCACAACCACCGGTTGATACAACCCGATCCCGACCTCGCGGTAGAGGAAATCGGATTCCAGCCCTTGGATGGCACCGATTCGTTTCAGATCCAGTTGCACACGCCGTTTCGGCTGCTTCTCACCGACTTCCAAGGTGGCCTGATCCCGGTCTATCGCAATCTGCATTAGGGCCATGCGCGCTTCGTTCCAAGACTGGACCTTGTGATCATTGACTGAGTAGATGCGTTCCCCTACGTGGAGCGGGGCCTGGGCGGCTGGGGAGTCAGGGGCTACATAGCCGATCTGTGGCTCGATGCCTGGTACCCCGATGAGATAGGCCCCAATAAAGGCCACAAGCGCGAACAGGAAGTTGGCCATAGGGCCTGCGGCAGCCACCGCCATACGCTGGCCAACGGGTTTCTGGTTATAGGCGCGATGGGCTTCGCTCGGATCCAACTCGGGTTTCTCCCCTGGCACTTCGCCTGCCATCTTGACGAAGCCGCCCAAGGGAAGAGCGGCGATGACGTAGGTCACACCATCGCGGCCTGTGCGGGAGAATAGTGCAGGTCCAAACCCGATCGAGAACTTGAGTACCTTGATCCCGACTCGGCGAGCAACCCAGAAGTGGCCGAACTCGTGGACCGTAATCAGGACCCCAATGGCCACAATAAACATAAGGAGGGTATGTAAGAACTCCATAGTTGAAAGCCGCCTACTCAGCCAATCTAAAGGCGCCTAGGATACAAGGGTAGTACTGCTTGCACCATTGATCGATTGCCTCACGCATAGGTCTCCGCATTCTGAACCGTTTTAAGTCGCCTTGGATGGATGCGAGTCGCATTCAGGTAGCAATCAGATCCCGTACTCCCTGACGGGCCTCTTGATCCGCTGAATAGATAGTGGCGAGATCCGAAGCAGGGACCGGCTCGATCGAATCGAGCACGTAAGTGATAGCCTGAGTGATCCCCGGGAAGTCGAGCTCTCCTCGTAGGAACGCATGGACAGCCTCCTCGTTGGCACCGTTAAGGAGTGCTGGGGCAGTTCCTCCTGCTTCTAAGGCCCGGTAGGCCGCTTGGAGGGCCGGGAAGCGAGTAAAATCGGGGGCCTCGAAGTGGAGGGTCCCGATACGAGCTAAGTCGAGCGGTTCAACTCCGCTTGGGATGCGTTCTGGATGGGCGAGTGCTGCGGCGATCGGCGTGCGCATATCGGGGTTGCCGAGCTGCGCCAGGACCGAACCATCGATATATTCGACCAAGGAGTGGACGATGCTCTCCGGATGGACAAGGACCGCGATTTGCTCTGGGGAGAATGCAAATAGCCAATAGGCTTCGATGATCTCAAGGCCCTTATTCATCATGGTAGCGCTGTCCACTGAGATCTTGGGGCCCATTGACCAGTTGGGGTGGGCGCAGGCCTCTTTGGGGGTGACAGAAGCCAACCGTTCGAGTGGCCAGGTCCGAAAAGGTCCTCCAGAAGCAGTCAGCTGCATACGCTGCACCCCGTGGTCCTTATTCGGGGTTAAGATCTGGAATAAGGCATTGTGTTCACTGTCGATCGGGATCAAGGTAGCCCCTGCCTGCCGGGTCTCTTCCATAAAGAGCGCGCCGGCCATCACCAGGCACTCCTTATTGGCCAGGAGCACCGTTTTCCCCGCTCGGACTGCGGCCAAGGTCGGTTCGAGCCCAGCCGCACCGACGATCCCAGCGACAACCTGGTCTACTTGGGGGTGGGCGACGACCTCTGCGAGCGCTTCGGTCCCTCCCATTACCTGGGTTTCCCGGATGCCAGCGTTGCGGAGGGCTTCTCGCAACTCTGGGACCCGGTTCTGGTTCCGAAGAACTGCGAACTGGGGGCGAAAGCGCAGACAGTCCCTCACCATTGGCTCTACGCTCTGATCGGCTGCGAGCGCAAAAGCGGTGTAGGTTCCCGGATTGCGGGCGAGTACCTCCAAGGTGTGGGCCCCGATCGAACCGGTGGATCCCAGGATGACGACATGCTTCATAGGACCTCCTTGCGCCGAGATCTTCCCCCAGAACGTCCCCAATACCAAGATAGGGTGGCCCTCATACTCTCCCCACTTCGTCCGCTCCCCACTATTTACCTGTTCAGAGGGACGGTGGTTAATTTGGGTCTATCGACCATGCAGTGCAGGCTCGAGAAATCAAGGGGTGTAGACCTCAGATTAGGATCCCGTATAGGCAAAGGGTGTAGATAGGCACCGCTGTGCTCAGGGCGTCGACCCGATCGAGCAGGCCGCCATGACCCGGCAACCACTTGCCCGAGTCCTTGTATCCAGCCCGCCGCTTGTACATTGACTCTGAGAGGTCACCGAGCTGGCCGGCAAGGGCCGTAAGCACAGCAATCAATACCATCCAGACGGAAGCGGGTAAGCCCTCTATGGAGTATGCCAATACCCCCCCTAGGATGCCAGCCAAGGCTACCCCTCCCAGTGTCCCTTCCCAGGTCTTGCCGGCACTGATATGGGCAGCCATCTGGTGCCTTCCATAAAGGCTTCCCACAACGTAGGCCCCAATATCTGTCATCCACACCAAAAGGAGGAGCCCGAGTCCGTACCACAACTCGACCTGAAACAGGTCGACCAGGATCGCGAACGACGGGGCAATCGTTACAAGTCCTGCCAAGCCAGTGCTGGCGCGGTAAATGGGTTCATCGGTCTGTGGCCGAAAGACCGGTAACTCGAAGAGCACCAAGAGCCACCATGCCAACACAGCGGCAGCGAGCCAAAAGGGGTCTAGAGCGGTCAAGGCCCAGGTCATTGCCCCAATGAACAAGGCAAATCCCAAACGACCCGTGTGGTAGATATGGCTCAACCGAGCCCATTCCAGGCCACATACCGTAGCAGCAATCACGCCGAGAAAGAGTATTCCTTGTGGGGGGAGGTAGAACAGGGCCCCGATTACGATGGGGATCAGGGCCAAAGCAGTCAGGGTGCGGGAGCGAAGCTCAGGTAAACGTTTACTCTTGGGACTGTTCACCTGTGCGCCCGAAGCGGCGTTGGCGTCGGTTGAAACTCTCAATGGCATCCTCAAGGGCTGCATGGCCGAAATCCGGCCATAACGTGTTCGTGAAATAGAGCTCCGTGTAGGCGAGTTGCCAGATCAAGAAGTTGCTGATTCGCTGCTCGCCACCGGTCCGGATGAAGAGATCGGGCTCAGGCAAGTTAGCGAGAGCGAGGCGTGAGTAGATGGTTTCCTCGGTAATCGATTTAGGGTCCCTCTCCCTGCTAGTGACCTCTTGGGCGAGCTCCCGCGCAACTCGGGCGATATCCCACCGCCCCCCATAATTGGCGGCAATGCTCAGGGTGAGTCGAGAGTTGTTGGCTGTTGCCTGCTCGACGGCTTCAATCCCCTGAACCACGCTCTCGCCAAGTCCCTGGCGATCCCCGATTACCCGGAAACGCACCCCTTGCTCCTCCAGGGCCTTGCCTTCGCGTTCAAGGAGGATGCGAAAGAGCCCCATCAGGGCATTGACCTCGCTCGGAGGGCGCCGCCAGTTCTCGGTAGAGAAGGCGAACAGGGTCAGTGCCTCCACCCCGATCTCGGCACAGCCCCGTACCACACTCCGGACTGCCTCGGCACCTCGACGATGGCCTTCGATCCGGGGTAAGCGACGCTCTCTTGCCCAGCGGCCATTGCCGTCCATGATGATTGTGATGTGGTGAGGGATTTGCTGACCGCTCTCCTCCACCCGTTTAGACCTCCATTAGGTCGGCTTCCTTGGCCTCTAGAACCGCATCTACTTCAGCGATATGGCGATCGGTGAGCTCTTGGATCTGTTTCTCTGCACGTTGGATTTCGTCCTCGCTCACCTTGCCCCCTTTCTCCAGGGTCTTCAGCTCCGAGTTGGCATGGCGACGGATATTCCGAATGGCTACCCGTGCCCCCTCTCCGAGTTGACGTACATGGCGGACGAGCTCCTTTCGCCGCTCCTCGGTCAACTCGGGCATGGGGACCCTGAGCACGTCATCGGAGGGGTTCGGGTTGAGTCCCAAATTGGATTCACGTATGGCCTTGTCGATCTTGGGAATCATGCTCTTTTCCCAAGGTCGGACCAGGATGGTTCGAGCATCGGGAACTGTCAGATTGGCGACCTGATTGATAGGCATCTCAGTGCCGTAGTACTCTACAGTAATTGCTTCGAGTACCCCAGTATGGGCTCGGCCGGCCCGAATTTTGGAAAGGTCCTCTTTGAAGGACTCGACACTCTTGTGCATGCGGTCTTCCGCATCCTTGTTGATTTCATCGATCATGACTCAATCCCTCGGCAGCGTCGACCCGGGTTCCTTCGTCCTCGCCGAATAGCACCCGTTTTAAGGCGCCCTCTTTAACACAGTTAAAGACTACGATCGGGAGCTTGTTATCCCGGCACAGGGTAACAGCGGTTGCATCCATAACCTTTAAATCCCGTGCTATAACATCCATATAGGTTAGATGCCGGTAGCGTATGGCCTCGGGATTGCGCACCGGATCGTCACTATAGATACCGTCTACTTTGGTGCCCTTGAGCACGGCACTGGCATTGATCTCGATTGCTCTGAGACTGGCAGCCGTATCGGTGGTGAAAAAGGGGTTCCCAGTGCCTGCGCCGAAGATGACAATACGGTTTTTCTCCAGGTGACGGATCGCACGACGCCGTATATATGGCTCAGCGATCTGCTGCATGGTGATGGCCGACTGGATCCGGGTTACCAAACCGATACTCTCGAGGGCATCCTGAAGGGCAAGGGCATTGATCAGGGTTGCAAGCATGCCCATATAGTCAGCTGTTGCTCGATCCATATCGGTAGCGGCAGGAGCAACCCCACGAAAGATGTTCCCTCCTCCGATCACCACAGCGACTTGGGCTCCCTCAGTTGCTGCTTCTCGGATCTCCCCTGCGATGTGTTTCACCATGGTACGGCTGACCCCATACCCTGATTCGCCCATTAAGGCTTCCCCAGAGAGCTTGAGCAGGACCCGAGGGTAGAACAATGGAGAGGCGTCAAGGGCAGCCAATCTGCGTTACCCGTTTTGTAATGTGGCGCGGACCTCTTCGGCGAAATCGGTCTCCTCAACCTCGATCCCTTCACCGACCTCAAAGCGCTCGAAGCGACGAATCCGGATATTCTCTCCTAACCGTGCTATTAGCTCCCGTTGGACCTCATCGACTGTCTTGTCTGGATCCTTCACAAAGGGTTGCTCTAACAGTGTGATGGCTTCTAGGGTCTTGGAGAGCTTCCCCTCCACCATCTTCGCGACGATATGCTCTGGCTTGCCGGAGGTTTCGGCTTGGGCTTGTAGGGTCTCGCGCTCTTTGTCAATACGGTGCTCGGGGATGTCAGAGCGGCTTATATACTCAGGCTGCATGGCCGCAATGTGCATCGCAATGTCTCGGGCGAATGTCTTGAACTCCTCGTTTTTGCCGACAAAATCCGTTTCGCAGTTTACCTCAACGAGGACCCCAAGGCGGCCATTACCGTGGATATAAGAGGTGACCACCCCTTCTGAGGCCGTGCGCCCAATCTTTTTTTCGGCCTCTGCCAACCCCTTGCGCTTGAGGAGTTCCACGGCCTGTTCCATATCTCCTTCCGCCTCCTGGAGGCACTTCTTGCACTCCATCATGCCGGCTCCGGTGCGCTCCCGTAGCTCTTTTACTTGCTGTGCGCTGATATTCATAACGATCGGCCACTCCTCAATTGCGGCTTATGGACTCCGTAGTATAGGCCTTGCTACTATCCCCTTTCGCTGGCAGGTGCGGCAGGCAACCCCGATAGAATCCCTTCTATCAGGAAGGTTGCTCACCTACCTCTTCATCACTGATCTCGACCATCTCTTCGTCGCTTGCCACAGCAGTTGTTAGCTCCTGCTCACGGAGTTGACGCCCCTCAAGGATCGTATCCGCCGCCGTTTCGACATAGAGTTGGATGGCCCGAACGGCGTCATCGTTACCCGGGATAATGTAATCAGCTTGGGTTGGATCCACATTGGTATCTGCTACCGCCACGACAGGCAGCTGAAGTTTGTTGGCCTCACGCACGGCGATAGCCTCGCGTTCCATATCGATCACGAATAGGGCATCCGGGAGCCCCTCCATCTCTTTGATTCCCCCTAGGTTGCGCTCGAGCTTGGCTTGTTCGCGCTCGAGCATCAGGATCTCCTTTTTGGGGAGCATCTCGAAAGTCCCGTCGTTGGCCATACGCTCAATCTCTTTGAGCCGTTGAATCGACTTTCGGATCGTGCGGTAGTTGGTCAACATACCACCAGGCCAACGGTGATTAACGTAGAAGCTGCCGCAGCGTTTCGCGTGCTCGGTGATGGCCTCCCGCGCTTGGCTTTTAGTCCCAACGAATAAGAACTGTCCACCATCGTAGGCAAGCTCGCGCAGAAACTCCATGGCTTGTCGAAACAAGGGGACAGTTTTCTCAAGATCGATGATATGGATCTTCTTCCGTGAACCGAAGATGTAAGGGGCCATCTTGGGGTGCCAGCGACTGGTCCGATGACCGAAATGAACTCCTGCTTCGAGCATTTGTCGCATTGATACGTGTTTCATCGCTCTTTACCTTCTTCACTTGGGGTTAAACCTCCGCTCGCTTCGCACCTGTCGATCCTCTCGCTTGGAGCAGGACACCCCAACAGGTGTCAGGCAAGCGTGTGGATTTCCCGAGCTATAGCTGGGATCATCTCTTATTTAGAGCTGGTTTATACCACTCCAAGCGCTTCCCAACAACCAAGGTCAACTATGGGTTTTAACCTCAGGTTTGTCTGGCTATCATGCTATTTCTTTTGATTTTTAATATGAATCGAGATAGCCACAGATGGGTATCCATTTAAAGACCTCTGAAGAGATTGAGAAGATGCGCATCGCCGGCCGTTTGGCGGCCGAGGTGCTGCGCATGATTCGGCCGTACATACAACCTGGCGTGACCACCGGTGAACTCGATCGGATCTGTCACGATTATATTGTCAGGGAGCAGGAGGCCTACCCGGCCCCGCTCGACTACCATGGCTTTCCGAGATCGATATGCACCTCCGTCAACCAGCAGGTCTGCCACGGTATCCCTGGTGAACGAGAGTTACGAAACGGGGATATCATCAATATTGATATCACGGTCAACACTGACCCTAGAGGCAGGGATGGCTATCACGGGGACACCAGTAAGACCTTCTTTGTCGGCGAACCTTCGGTGCGGGCTCGAAAGGTAACCGAGGTGGCCCATGAAGCGATGATATACGGGATCCAACAGGTACGGAGTGGGACCCATCTAGGGGATATCGGGTACGCGATCCAGACGTATGCCGAATCCCAGCACTGTTCGGTCGTACGGGAGTACTGCGGTCACGGTATCGGGCAGAACTTCCACGAAGAGCCACAGGTGATGCATTACGGGTATCCGGGTGAGGGCCCTGTGCTTGAACCGGGGATGATATTTACCATAGAACCTATGATCAATTCCGGAAAGAGGCATGTAAAGGTGCTCAGGGACGAATGGACGGTGGTTACCCGAGACCATAGCCTCTCGGCGCAGTTCGAGCACACCGTATTGGTTACCGAGCACGGCTACGAGGTCCTCACCCAGCTTCCGGGCGATCCCCTATAGGCTACCCTCCTAGGGGGGTCACCCCTGCAATCTCCCCATCCTTCTGGCAATTCTGTAAAACTCCCTGTGGCAGTCGAGTCCCTTCAACCCACCTAATTCACGAGGGTAAAGCACAAACTTGGCAAATTTTGGCTCTTCTCCCGGGTTGAGCGGATACAACTCCTTGATATGGCGTTCACCCAAATGGGTGAAGAAGGGAGCTCAAGATAGGTGGCGATTTTCCTTTTCCAACAGGAAATTACGCTGCTTCTGGTGCATCCCATGAATTAGGTGGGTTCAAGGGGGTATACGTTAGGCTCGCTCGAAGGAGGAGAGGTCACCCGCTCCACGGCGTAGTATCATTGGCTCTTCCCCCGTGGCATCGATTATTGTCGAAGGGATCGGTATATGGACCCCAGCATCCAGCAAGAGATCGAGTGCATGACCGCAGTAGGCCCCTAACGTGGCGGGATCCTCGGGGGTCTCTCCACTCTCCTCGACTCGGGCCGAGGTGGAGACGAGAGGTGTACCCAAGGCCTGGGCCAATCCAACCACGACTGGGTGATCCGAGATTCGGATCCCGATGGTACGGCGTTTCTTTTGCTGGAGTTGCCGTGGGACTTCAGAAGTTGCTTGTAGGATGAAGGTATATGGTCCGGGGATCAGCCGTTTGATCTGGCGGAAAATCGGGGTGCTTACGCGAGCATAGGTACCAAGGCAACTTGGATCGGCGCATAGCAGTGTCCAGGGGTACTTTTCTGTAAGCCCTTTGAGTTGTTGAATGCGTCGAAGGGCATGGCGAGCCCCCAAAGCGCATCCGAAAGCATAACCTGTGTCGGTTGGGTAGGCGAGAACCGCCTCATACTCCTTCTCTTGGAAGATCCTGACGACTTGGCGTATGGTTCGCTGGGGAACGGTCTCTCGATGGATTGCAATCGTTTGCACAGTAGACCCCTGCACTGGATGAGCGGGCTTTCATATCAACTTCTAGGAGATTGCCAACCGGTTGACTTAGATTTACAAAATAGCATAGCTTGGACGAACCTCGCCGAAGTCTGTTTCAAAGGAAAGAAGGGATTTCGAGTGCTGTCCGAGTCGGTGCTGAAATGGTAGGAGAGCGTAAATGACGTATGTGGTCGCGGAACCCTGCATCAAGTGCAAGTATACGGACTGTGTCGAGGTCTGTCCGGTCGACTGTTTTCATGAGGGACCAAATTTTTTGGTTATTGATCCCGATGAATGTATCGACTGCACCCTTTGTGAGCCGGAGTGCCCAGTCACTGCGATCTTCGCGGAAGAGGAATTGCCTGAAAAGTGGTCTCACTATCTCGAATTGAATGCAGAATTGGCTCAAAATTGGCCTGTGATCACGGAGCGTATCGATCCTCCACCTGATGCCGATGAGTGGGCGGAGGTGGAGGAGAAGTTCGAGTATCTCGACCGCGGATAGGGGGCCGCTTCGAAACCGTTTGCCGTAGGACCCTTCTCTACCCCCTCTATCTGAACCGCATCCCGTGAAGTGAGCCCAATTAGGCTATCCTCTTTCGGAGATCACTTCACCAGTCGATGTAGGTGGCTTGCCCAACTAGTGGCTTATATAGGGCTTCTACCTCTATACGATCCTCCCCGTATCTTCGATGTTCGAGGCTGATCTTTGTGGGGAGCGAATTGTCTAAAAGCCGAGCAGCCGATCTCAAGCGAGTTGGCCTAGAGGGAGAGGTTGATGCGGTTAGGAGTCCTAACCGGTGGGGGGATGCCCCAGGGCTGAATGCCGCTATTCGGGCCATCGCGCGTGCCGTTGTGCATGATTATGGATGGCCTCCGCCCTTGGGAATTCGTGAAGGGTTTCGAGGTCTTGTAGAGCCCCTGCCTCCAGTGGAGTTAACCCCGTGGTCTACGCGTGGTCTGATCAGCCGCGGTGGAACAATCCTACACACTGCGAGTGAGGCCAATCCGTTCCACTTCCCTGTGGGCGAGGGGCGATATGAGGACCGTTCAGATCGAGTCATGGAACGGGTCCAGGGGCTTGGGTTGGAGGGTTTGGTGGTACTCGGTGGAGAGGGCTCCCTTCAGATTAGTGCAAGGATGGCCCATAAGGGTCTAAGGGTAGTAGCTGCCCCCAAGACCATCGACAATGATGTTTGGGGCACTGATCAGTGCTTTGGGCATGCCACTGCGAGGGTAACCGCTGCTGACGCCTTGGATCGGCTCCAGATAACAGGCGAGAGCCACCACCGCGCTATGGTGTTAGAGGTCATGGGGCGCCATACGGGGTGGATCGCTTTGGGTGCAGGGATTGCCGGGGGTGCAGAAGCCGTTCTGATCCCCGAAATCCCATTCGATATTAACAAGGTCTGTGCGCTGGTCGATGAACGAGCACGGCGCGGGGCAGCATTCAGCATCCTCGTGATTGCGGAAGGTGCAGCTCAGTACGGAGAGAAAGCGTTCCGCGGGGCGAGCAGTGACAACTTCTCCAGCCGCTTGGGAGGGATCGGCCAATGGCTGGCTGAACAGATCCAGCAGCGCACCGGAATTGCTAGCCGGGTTACTGTACTCGGCCATCTCCAACGTGGTGGCTCACCAATAGCAGAGGATCGTATCCTGGCTTCACAATTCGGTATTGCGGCAGTCCGTGCCTTGGCAGAAGGGAAAGGGGCCCATATGGTGGGCCTGCGAGGTGACCAGATCCAGACTATCCCACTTGCCGAGGTGGCAGGTTACCATCGATTTGTTCCTTCCGATCACCTACTTCTCCAAACCGCTCGTTCTCTGGGTCTCATGCTCGGTGAATAAACTCAGAGCGATTCCCTACCCTAAAGAGGAATTGGTAAAATAGTAGACTGTTTGCTCGCTTTGGAGACCTCTTGTCCCGGACGGGGAGCAGCAACTGGGTTTCTGGGCAGCTTGAGGGCTTGCTCCAGGGCTTTAGTCTGCGCTCATTCCTGAGGGACCGTTGAGTTGGGGAGAAGGTGATGTCCAAGAAGTATCCGATCATTGCAGTGACAGGCTCTTCAGGGGCCGGTACGACCAGTGTCAAGAATGCCTTCAACGAAATCTTCCGACGGGAGATGATCACCCCTGCGATGGTAGAAGGGGATAGCTTCCATCGTTATGAACGGACGGAGATGAAGGAGCGAATGGCGCAGGCAGAGACTGAAGGTCGGAAATTCAGCCACTTTGGGCCGGAGGCCAACCACTTCGACAAGCTCGAAGAGTTATGCAGGGAATATGGCCAAACTGGCACAGGGTATCGACGCCGTTACATCCATAATGAGGACGAGGGGGTAAAGTACGGACAACCTCCTGGGACCTTCACCCCCTGGGAACGGCTTCCCGAAGGGACCGATCTCCTCTTCTATGAAGGTCTCCACGGCGGTATAGTGGATGAACAGGCTGGGGTCAATGTGTCCCAATGGGTGGACCTTCTGATTGGGGTAGTCCCCATCGTCAATCTCGAGTGGATCCAGAAGATCAATCGAGATACTGCCGAGCGCGGTTACCGTCCAGAACAGGTGACCGATACCATCCTGCGACGGATGTATGACTACGTCCACTACATTACCCCACAATTTTCCCGGACCCATATCAATTTCCAGCGGGTGCCCTTGGTTGATACCTCCAATCCCTTTATCGCACGCGATATTCCTACCGCTGATGAGAGTATGGTGGTTATCCACTTTAACGCCTACCGTGATCAGGACTTCCCCTATCTATTGTCCATGATTCCGGGATCATTTATGTCTCGGCCCCATACCATGGCAGTCCCGGGGCCCAAGATGGTCTTCGCCATGGAGTTGATCCTAACCCCGATTATCCATGAACTGATTGGTCGGAAACAAAAGAAACAATAACAAGATCGTCATCTTCGCACCATTGAGGTGCAAAGATTGGTCGAACGCACCATCTTGGTGCAGAGGCAAGGTGAAGAAGACGCTTGAAGGCCCTTTTTGCAGGTTGGCATGGAGTGTGCTCACCAGAAGTATCAAAGATGAGTTGTCAACCAGGGAGCTAATTATTCATGAATCCCGAAGAGTTCTTCACATTTGCCAAGGAACACCGCGCCAAGATGGTGGATTTGAAGTTCACCGATTTGCTTGGGAGTTGGCAGCACTGTTCATTTCCGATCGAGAGCTGGGATGAGAACACCTTCGTTGAGGGGGTCGGGTTTGACGGCTCCTCAATCCGAGGATGGCAGGGTATTCATGTCTCCGACATGCTGGCGGTGCCGGATGCCGCAACAGCTTGTCTCGATCCCTTTTTTAAGGAACCGACGGTCAGTGTGATCGCCAATGTGGTCGATCCGGTGACCCGAGAAGACTATACACGGGATCCTCGGCATATAGCGCACAAGGCGACGGAGCACCTCCGGCATAGTGGGATTGCCGATGTCTGCTTTATCGGCCCAGAGCCTGAGTTTTTCATTTTCGACGAGGTGCGCTACGAACAGAATCAATATCGGGGATACTATCAGATTGATTCGATCGAGGGGGCATGGAATACAGCCCGTTTCGAGGAGCCGAACCTAGGCTACAAGCCGAGCTATAAAGGGGGATACTTTCCCGTAAGCCCGACAGATACCTACCACGATCTGCGGGGCGAGATGGTCTACGAGATGCTAAAACTCGGTATCTCGATCGAGGCACACCACCATGAAGTAGGGACCGGTGGGCAAAGTGAGATTGACATGAAGTACGCCCCGTTGCTTGAGATGGCAGATCAATTTATGTGGTACAAGTATATCGTCAAGAACGTGGCCCGGTTCCATGGCAAGACAGTGACCTTTATGCCCAAGCCGATCTTCGAGGATAATGGTAGCGGGATGCATACCCATCTCTCTTTGTGGAAAGACGGGCAGCCGCTGTTTGCCGGGAACGGATATGCCGGTCTCAGTGAGACCGCTCTTCACGGCATCGGTGGTCTCCTACATCATGCACGCGCCGTATTGGCCTTTGCCGCACCGACGAGCAATTCGTATCGACGCCTCGTACCAGGCTATGAGGCACCTGTTAACCTGGCTATGTCCCAGCGGAATCGCTCAGCAGCAGTCCGAATCCCAATGTACTCTAATAACCCCAAGGCGCGACGCCTGGAGTTCCGCTGTCCTGATCCGAGCAGTAACGGCTACCTTATGTTTTCTGCCATGTTGATGGCTGTAATCGACGGGATTCAGTCTAGGATCGATCCAGGTGAACCGCTCGATCGGGATATCTATGAGATGACCCCTGACGAGCTCACCGAGACCCGAAAAACCCCGGCCACCTATGAGGAAGCACTCGACGAACTTGAACAGGACCATGAGTTCCTAACCAAGGGAGATGTCTTCACTGACGACTTGATCGAGACTTGGATTAGTTACAAATGGCAAAATGAGATCGAGCCGCTTCGGCTCCGACCGCACCCCCATGAGTTCCACCTTTACTACGATAGCTGAATACAGATTCTGGTGGATGACTTGATGCATGGGTCTTCGGTCGGTAGGAAAGGTGAATCACTCTCTTCTCGCATCCAACCAAACGCCGGGACCCCTTATCGCCCGGTAAAGATGGATCGTGATATAGCTTTCTAGCGGTTGGTGGCGGGGGAGAGGGTCGGCTAGGACCAGATGTTTACTGCGACAACCTCCCCTTCTGGGGAGGTTGTCTTTTTTAACCTGCCGAAACTGCACTGGACCTTGAAACAGGTAGCGCTTAATCAGATCTTTGACTCCCTCGCAACGGCTGTGCTCGTATTCGATGAGAGCCTTCGGCTCAGTTGGATGAACCCAGCCGCCGAGGAGCTTCTGGCGGTTGGCAAACGTCAAGGTGAGGGGTGCCACTTGATCTCCCTGTTCCCTCAATCCACTAGTTTAGTGCAAAGGGCTCAAGAGGTCCTTGCATACTCTAGGGTGATCAGCCAGCGAGGGGTCTGGCTGGAGCTCCCAGGGGGGCATGGCCACCTCGTGGATCTAACCCTTTCTTCTCTTTCCCTTGGGTGGCAAGGGTTGGGTCTCTTGATTGAGGCCACACTGGGCGAACGCCACTCTCGAATCGCTCAGGAAGATCGTCGACTCGAGGAACAGCGAGCAGTCCGGCGTGTTATTCAGGGACTGGTCCACGAGATCAAGAACCCCTTAGGTGGTCTCCGGGGAGCGGCTCAGCTCCTAGAACGCCATTTGCCGGAGCCGGGGTTGGGCGAGTACACGGCGATTATTCAACATGAGGTCAACCGCCTGTTGAATCTCTTGGAGCGGTTGCGGGGCCCATCAGGTAGCCGTTCTCGACAGCGCGTCAACATCCATCAAATCCTAGAACGAGTGCGTCGACTTGTAGGTGCCGAGGCGCCTGCGAAGGTAGAGATCGTTTCCGATTACGATCCAAGTCTGCCTAATATCAAAGCGGACTTCGATCAGTTAGTCCAGGTCTTTTTGAATTTGGCCCAGAATGCGGAGCAGGCCTTAGAGGGCCAGGCAGGGGGCGGGCATATTGTCCTGCGAACTCGGGTAGAACGTCATTGTACCCTTGGAGGGCAACGCCACCCGCTGGCACTTCGGATCGAGGTTTGGGATAACGGGCCCGGAATTCCGTTTCAGGAACAGAGTCAGATCTTTTATCCTTTAGTTACCAACCGAACCGGAGGCCGAGGCTTAGGCCTTGCTATCGCCCAGGACCTGGTGATCGCTCACGGGGGTGTGATCGATCTAGAGAGTCGGCCTGGATCGACGAACTTCAAGGTTATTCTCCCGTTTGAATCTGCAAGTAATGGGATGGAAGGGTACGAGAGGGCAGGTGTAGGTAGCGGTCAATGAGCCCTAAAGTGTGGGTAGTTGATGACGACCCATCGATCCGGTGGGTTTTGGAAAAAGCGCTTGGAGAGGCGGGGATGGAGGTGTGTGCGTTCTCCGCACTCGGTCCGGTTTGGACTGCCTTGGCCAGTCAGTGCCCGGACCTCTTGATCTCCGATGTGCGCCTACGACAGGAGAGCGGATTCGAGCTGTTACGCCACCTAAAAGTCGACCATCCGCGTCTCCCGGTTATCCTGACTACGGCCTATACTGATATGGACTCTGCAGTAGGGGCCTTTGAAGAAGGCGCGTTTGAGTATCTCCCCAAGCCCTTCGATGTAGAGGTAGCCGTTACCTTAGCCCGACATGCCTTGACTGACGCCTCCCCTGAAGAGGATACCAAAGGAGGCGTCTCTGAGCGCCCTGAGATTATCGGTGAAGCCCCGTCCATGCAAGAGGTATTTCGGATCATTGGCCGCTTGTCCAGATCTCAGGCCAATGTCCTGATTACCGGTGAGTCCGGTACCGGTAAGGAGTTAGTCGCTCGGGCCCTTCATCGACATAGTCCTCGCCGTTGTGGGCCCTTTGTTGCACTGAACAGCGCTGCGATTCCAAGCGAGTTGCTCGAGTCGGAGCTCTTTGGGCATGAACGTGGCGCCTTCACTGGGGCGGTGGAAAGGCGCATTGGGCGGTTTGAAGAGGCCCATGGGGGGACGCTCTTCTTGGATGAGATCGGCGATATGTCCGCTGATCTTCAAACCCGCCTGCTGCGGATTTTGGCTGAAGGGGAGTACCAACGGATAGGTGGTAGGCAGGTCCTCCGTGCCGATGTTCGGATTATTGCTGCAACCCACCAAGATCTCACCCAAGCTATTTGGGAGGATCGGTTCCGGGAAGATCTCTACCATCGTCTGAATGTCGTTCCGATCGCTTTGCCCGCTTTGCGGGAACGGCGTGAAGATATCCCACTCCTGATCTCGCATTTCATGGTCCAGATAGCCAAGGAGTTGGGCCTTTCACCCAAACAGATGGACTCTGAAACTGTCGCCTTACTGCAGCAAGCCCTGTGGCCCGGGAACGTTCGGGAGCTGGAAAATCTATGCCGCCGACTGACACTCATGGTTCCAGGGACCTTGGTGTACCCAGAAGACCTTCCCGCTCCCTATCGGGAGGGGGGAGAGCCGCAAGCGACATTTGATTGGCAGGATGCATGTGCCCGTCGGGTCCGCACCCTTCTTGAGGCCGGTCAAGCCGATCTCGGGCCTCAAATACAAGCTCAACTTGAATGCATCCTAATCCAACAAGCCCTTGCCCATACGGGTGGGCACCGTCAACAGGCCGCTCAGCTTCTGGGTTGGGGACGTAATACCCTTGCCCGTAAGATCAAAGAGCTCGGGCTGGATCTCCATTGGAGCGCCTAGTCAAGCCGCCTCTCCTGGTCACCTTTGTGTATGACTTCTCGCCCTCAACAAGGCAATAGGAGGAGGGACACGATCCAGAAGGGGATGCAGTGGTGAGGTAGCGGAGACCCCAAGGTTGGGTGGTACACCCTGTCTGCCCCACCTGAGCCTTCGGGTCCCCAGTAGAGCCTGTGGAAGCCTCGTCCAACCAAACCCCTTTTTAAGAAGAGGGGATTTGCCACTTCTGAACCCGGTTGTTGCCGAAGTCAGCTACGTAGATCGTATTTCCGTCGCCGGTGGCTACCGCACTGACGAATTGGAATTCACCCTCCTTGTTTCCTTGTTTGCCAAAGCTGGTGAGGAGCTTACCGTCTGGATTAAACTTCTGAACGCGGTGGTTGTAGAAATCTGCAACGAAGACATTCCCTGCTTGATCGACTGCGACACTTGCCACCGTCTTAAACCAGCTCGGACCATCCCAACTGGGTGAATAGCGGGGCGAGAGTGCAAGTACCTGGACCCGATTGTTGTAGCCGTCAGCTACGTAGAGGAAATGGTTTCTGGGCCCGACTGCGACATCGGTTGGGTAGTTGAACTGCTCGGGTCTGACCCCGGCTTCACCTGTGGTTCCCCATTGGTTAGCGAATGTCCCGTCAGCCTGCAGCTCCTGGATTCGGTGGTTATAGTAATCGGCAACGAACAACCCCCCATTAGAACCCACGGCTACCCCACCAGGGTTCCTAAACTGGCCCGGTTCGCTCCCCTCGCCCCCGATGCTGCCCTTCGGGGTGCCGTCAAGTCCGTACATCTGGATAGAATCGTGGGCCTCGTCAGCTATATAGAGTGTGCTGTCTTTAATCGCCAAGTTCATCGGTCGGCCGAGTCGGCCCGATTGGTCTTGAATACCAAACTGACGTTTAAAGTTTCCGTCCCGATCGAAGACCTGGATGCGGTGGTTCCCAGAATCGGAGACGAACACTTCATCCCCAGCGACTTCAACCCCTGTGGGATGGTCAAATCGTCCGGGTTTTTGCCCCTTTCCACCCCACGCGGCGACGAACTCATAATCTGCTTGTTCGACGGAGCGGAAACCCACCCAATTGGCTGCGAGCACTCCAATTACAATAATCGCCAGGCCACCCAAAATCGCCAGATAACCGCGGCGTGTCATGCAGATCTCCTTATGGTAAATTTAGAATAATGAGGGGGTAGGATCACTTTAGGCTCCTATATGGGTCCAAACAGACCCACAATATCGCCACAATCCTAATGTTCCTTATAAGGATCGATATAGCAGAAACAAGTCTACACGGTTTCTGTTTCGCTAACCAGGCCCATTGAGGTCAGGTCCGGGCAGCCGCCTTAACTGCTCAGAAGCCGCTTTTCACCCCACTCTAGGCTTTGTGCCCCGCCTTCTAGCACCAAAACGTCCCCCGCTTTGAGTTCTAACTCGGGAGAGGGTGAATCTTCTCGGATCCCATTTCGGTGGAGTGCGGCGACGGTAAGCCCATGGCTTTCTAGGTCCATCTCTTGCAGGCGACGTCCAACGGCATAGGCATTATCAGGTAAGGTAATGGTATGTAGATGGCTAGTGAGACCCAGAGTCTCCTCCAAACTTTGCGGCTCGATCCCGTGGAAGAAGCTCCGTAGCTGACGGTACCGTTTACTCCGTACGTTTTCTAACAGCTGTCCAATCTCATCTGCCGGGGTCCCTAGGAGATTGAGTAGATGGTTGCCGAGCGTGATGCTGGCCTCTACGGTTTCTGGGACTACCTCGGTGGCGCCCGCATCGACCAAGCGTTCCAGATTGGTGTCATCGCGGATTCGGACTAAGATCGGGATATTCTCACCCGCTTGACGGACTGTATGGAGTATCTTGAGCGCCGCGTTGGGGTTGTCGAAACTGATGACGAGTGCCCGAGCACGCTGGATACCGGCCGCTCTTAGGATGCTCCAGTGGGTGGCATCACCAAAGAAGACATTGTCTCCTGCCCTGTGGGCCTCTTGAACTCGGTAGGGGTCGAGGTCGAGAGCCACGTAGGGGAAGCCTTCATAGCGCAGGAAACCGGCTATATTTTGCCCGATGCGTCCAAATCCCGCGATTACGGTATGTTGTTCGAGTTCACCAGTAGCCCTGGCAATCTCTTGTTCGCGCTGGTGACGCCCTCGTATATAGCTACCCGCGAGGGTCGCCTTGCTTATGGGGCCGTTGTAGCGGATCAGGACTGGGGCTAAGGCCATTGTGACGGTAGTCGCTGCTAATACGCCCTGGGGGGTACCGCCAGCGAAGAGGCCATAGCTTGTGGCTAGTGTGAGCAGGACAAATCCGAATTCCCCGCCTTGAGCTAAAACTAGGCCAGTCCGAAGTGCCACTCCGCTCTCGTGTCCGCTGAACCAGGTAAGCGCACTGATCAGTGCCCCCTTGCCGAAGACCAATCCTGCAATCAATAGCAGGATCCAGCTCCAGTGATCCTGGAATGCCGAAAAGTCCAGCTGCATGCCGACTGTGACAAAGAAGAGTCCCAAAAGGATGTCTCGAAAGGGGCGAATGTCCGCTTCAACCTGGTGGCGGAACTCTGTCTCTCCGAGCATCATTCCGGCTAAGAAGGCACCGAGTGCTAGCGACAGCCCCAATAGGTGGGTAATCCAGGCCGCTGCCAGGGTGACTAGAAGGACCGTCAGGGTGAATAGCTCTGCAGAGTGGGCACCGGCGACTTCACGGAATAGTGGTCGCAATGCCCAATGTCCCAGTGCGAAGAGGCCGAGGAAAGCGATTATCCCCTTGAACAAGGCCAGTAGCAGAGGCCAGGCCAAGCTTTGTTCACCATCGGCCAAGATTGGTATGATCACCAAAAATGGTGCAACTGCCAGATCCTGGAATAGCAGGATGCCAAGTGCGAGTTGGCCATGCCGGGATTGTAATTCGAGTTGTTCGGTGAGCTGCTTGACTACTATGGCGGTCGATGAAAGGGCGAGTGCCCCCCCTGCGACGATGGCCCCTGCCAGGGGAATACCAGCTGTCCAACTGAGCAGCGTACCGAGAGCTGTGCTGAGGGTTACTTGGGCCCCACCAAGTCCCAGTACGGCCTTCCGCATCGCAATGAATTGGGGGATGGAGAATTCCAAGCCCACAGTGAATAGGAGGAAAACGACCCCAATTTCACCCAGAAAATGGGTCGTCTCAGTCTCGTATAGCCAATCGAGTGCGTGTGGTCCGGCAAGCATGCCTACGCATAGGTAACCCAGGATGGGGGGGAGCCGAACTCGCCGGAGTAGCGCCACCAGCCCTACCGATAAGACCATAAGGATAAGCACATCTTGAAGGACAGTCGGAGGCAAAGTTAGTTACCAAGCTCTTTGTGGATTCTATGATAAGAGCTGAGTCGCCGTTTATGCTTAATTGAGATGCCCCCTTGCTAAAGATCAACACAACTCACCCTTCTCGGATGAAGGCAATACTGGACCCATATCGAGAAGGGTGGATTGATGGGGCTGATCAGACAGGTTTAGAGCACTTGTACTTCTGTTGTACGAATTGTTTTGCCCTATACCGGGACGATGAGGATAAGCCTCACCATATTATAGAATATGCTTGCAAAGCACATTACAAAGACAGACTCGAGCAAGGGGGAGTCATGAAGGGTCTGTTACTGGTTGCTCATGGGAGCCGGCGCTATGAGTCTAATGAGGAGGTACGACACCTGACTGCAGTACTTCAGTCCAAGGTGGGCAACCAGATTGGTACAGTGGAATGTGCCTTCCTGGAGCTTACTGATCCCTCCATCTCGGAGGGGATTGATTTATGCATTGGAAAGGGGGCGAGCCATGTTGTGGTGTTGCCGTATTTTTTGGCTTCTGGCCGACATGTGGTAGAGGATATCCCTGCAGAGATTGCCATCAAGCAGCAGGACCATCCTGAGGTCAAGCTGGAGATTGCCCCCTATCTCGGAATGGCACCAGGATTGAGTGATCTGTTGTTGGGTTTAGTTCAATAAACCGTAGTAGAGGCTATGTAGTTGGTCTGGCTCGGGGGGAGGCTTGTCTAAGCAAGCAAGTTTAGGTGTCTTCTGCAAGGGAGTAGCGTCGCATTAGTGCTTGATCAAGGGTGGAGCCATCCAAAAACTCCAACTCCCCTCCTAAGGGGACCCCATGCGCAAGACGGGTGATCTGGATCCCGTAGGGGGTGAGGCGATCCTGGATGTAATGGGCGGTAGCCTCACCCTCTACCGTGGCGTTTGTTGCGACTATGACCTCCTGGATCCCTTCCTTAGCACGCCGTTCAAGGCCATCGAAATTGAGATCCTCCGGGCCAATCCCATCCAATGGAGAAAGACGCCCCAGTAGCACATAATAGGTCCCATTGTAGGAAGCGGCCTGCTCAATTGCTGTTACATCAGTGGGGCTCTCTACCACGCACACAAGGGATTGATCCCGATGACGAGAGGAACAGATAGAGCAGATCTCGCGTTCCGTTAGGTCATTGCAACGCTCGCAGTGACGGACCTCCCTTAGGGCCCGCTCAAGGGATCGAGTTAGCCTTTGAACTCCTTCCCGGTCCCTCTCCATGAGATGGTAGACCATTCGGCGAGCACTTTTGGGTCCGACTCCAGGAAGCCGCTGCAGTGCCTCTAATAGCTCATCGAGTGCCGACATACGGTCCACCACAGTAAGCTCCTCGAAAGGCGGAGAAGGATGCTATTTGTTGAACATCTCTGCCAGCCCCGCAGGGAGGTTCATACCGCTTGTTAACTCGCCCATGAGTTCCTGGGTACGTTGCTCCACCTTTTGTAAGGCATCATTCATCGCTGCTGTGATCAGATCCTCGGCCATCTCAACGTCACTCTCCTTGAGTATGGAGGGGTCGATATTGACTTGGTGGACGGCATACTTGCAGGTTACAGTAACGTGTACCATACCGCCGCCTGCTTGGCCGGTTACCTCCTCTTCGGCAAGCTGCTCTTGGGCTTTTTGAATCTGTTCCTGCATCTGCTTGGCCTGTTTCATGAGACCGGACATCCCACCGCCTTTCATCATTTCTCTCCTCTCGGCTCAAGGGCCTATAGTGAAGAGGCCTTAAGGGTTCCCCTCATCATCAGGGCGTACTGATTTCACCTCAGCGCCGAACTGATTCCGAAGGACTTGGATCTTGGGATCCCTAGCGATCGCTTCCTCAGCATAGGATTGAGCACTCTGTGTGGTCCATCCATGACTATCCTGGGGAGCCTCATGGGTTGGGTCCACTGGTCGTTCCTCGATGGTGAGCTCAGGGGGGGAACCAAAATAGGCTTCTAGAGCCCGTTTTAGCTGCTCCCGGAAGCGTTGGCTGTTGGCATTGGGTTGCTGGCTTGCTGGGAAAGCAAGACATACAGCTTGGGGGGAGAATTCCCGGACAGTGCAACAGTCGAGAACTGCACGCCAAGCCGGGGTGAGTTCTAGCTGCTGGAGGGCCTTGTACCACTCAACAGAAGACTCACAGGGATCGCCTCCCGTTTGGGGCGCTTCAACAGGGGTCTGCTGGCTGTTTGCACCAGAGGATTTCTCCAGTTCTCCATTGGAACGTATCGGATTAAATGAGCGCAAATGCCCTTCGCTATTGGAGTGGCCCTTACCTTCTCCAGATATTGTAAAGGAGGGTCCATCCTCACTAGCCGAAGGCAATTCTGCGACTGTAGCCTCCTCAAAGGGGGTAAAGGCCACCATTCGCAATATCGCCATCTCGAGACCAACGTGTGGCTCTGGGGCCTCCATCAGATCCCGACGGCCTTGGATTCCGAGCTGGTAGAGGAGCTGGACCTCCTCTGGTGAAGTGTGGTTGGCTAGGTCTTCTAGACGGCGCTGCTCCTCGGGGAGGAGAGAGCGAGTTCGCTCTTGTCCATGCGTGGGGACTATTTGGAGTACAGCAACCCGATGCAATAGCCCCAGGAGCGCCTCAAGTACGGCATCTGCATCCAAGCCATTGGAGGTGATTTCTTGGAGTTGTTCCAGTGCGGCGGAGCCACTGTGATTAGCAATTGATTCGAATAGGGCTAGAACTTGATCACGATTCGCTGTGCCGAGCATCTCTCGGACAGGGGGGGCTGAGATTTGGCCAGCTCCGAAGTTGATTGCCTGATCGAGTAGGCTTAGTCCATCACGCATACTCCCATTGGCTGCATGGGCGAGTAACTCGAGGCCCTCGCTATCACTCGTAATCCCCTCCGCCTCCACGATCGAGGCCATTCTTTCATGGATCTGCTCGGTTGGGATCGGTTTGAGGTTGAATTGCAGGCATCGAGAGAGGATAGTTGCTGGGATCCGGACGGGATCGGTGGTTGCAAATATAAACTTGACGTGTTCAGGGGGTTCCTCGAGGGTTTTGAGCAAGGCGTTAAAGCTATGGTTGGAAAGCATGTGCACCTCGTCAATGAGGTACACCTTATACCTCCCCAGTGTCGGCGTATACACTACGTTGTCCAGCAACCCCCGGATATCATCTACTTTGGTTCGAGAGGCAGCATCTACTTCGATCAGATCGACAAAGCGGTTTTCTCCAACCGCACGGCAGGCGGAGCATTGATCGCATGGATACGGCGTAACACCAAGCTCGCAGTTTAGCCCCTTAGCAAGAAGGCGACCAATCGTGGTCTTCCCCACCCCTCGTGCCCCGGAGAGCAAGAAGGCATGGCCAATTCGGCCGCTCTTCAGGGCATTGGTGAGGGAACGGACTATATGGGTCTGACCGACCAACTCCGCGAGCTGCCGGGGTCGCCATTTCCGAGCAAGGACATGATAACTCATGGGCAGGAAAGCGTGTTCACACTGGATCCGGGGTGTAGAGTTGGTAAGTCGCTAGAACCATTTAGCGTAGGGTGGCGATTCCAGCACACCTTGCCGCGGCACACGGGCTCATTGCTACCGCTGCTCCCTTCCGGGCCTGACGGAGTTCACAATTTACCGTTGCGCGGAGGCCTGCCTTCATCGCCACCCGAACTGGCGGAGAGAGAGGGATTCGAACCCTCGGTGCCCGATGTGGGCACACACGCTCTCCAGGCGTGCGCCTTCGTCCGCTCGGCCATCTCTCCACACCATTGGATTTTACGGAGTAAACACCGTAGTTGACAACGACCTACTCTAGAAGTTTCTTAAACCAAGCCAACTCTGGCGAAGCTCTTGGGAGGCAGTAGGCTGAGTAATAGACTACACGGTTAGCCAGACTGTGTTATCAAACCAGCAAACGCATTGAGGAGATTGGCGGAGAGGGTGGGATTCGAACCCACGTGGGGCCTCTCAGCCCCCATCCGATTTCGAGTCGGCGCGGTTATGGCCACTTCCGTACCTCTCCCTATATAACAGGATATTAGGCATATAAGGCTTGCGAGTCAATGCCAAGCGGTTGAGCAAGGTAAAAAAGGGGGGTCGGTGGCCGGGGTCGCAGGGCTCCTGCAGTGGGGAGGGTTTTTTCCTTCCGCTTAAGATTGGATTGAGGTTAGACTGATCAACTAGGTGTTAAAGAATCTGTTAAGATTTTACTTTGTCGTTTTTAGGTAATTAGGGAGAACAGGACCAAGAAGGACTTCAAGGTTGCTGACTTGGACCTCTTATTTTTTGTTTACCCACTATAAAAGAAGGGAGAATGCTTGCACCTTGATGAGCAAGGTGGGTAGCGGTTAATGGATATGCGATATTGGCCTCTTTTGCTCTTGGTATTCGGTTGCGTTGCCTTAATGGGGGCAGACCGCGCAGCCTCCCCCACTGCTCCTGGTAGCACTGCCCCGAGTGCTTCACCAAGTCAGGTTCCGCCCAAGGTGTGGGTGGTCCCACTCGAGGGGACTATCGGGCCCGCTCAGGCATCCTGGATCAAACGCAAAATTCAGCAGGCTGCACAAGAAAACGCTCAAGCCCTCCTGCTTAGACTGGATACTCCGGGCGGTTTGGTGAAATCCATGCGGACCATCGTTAAAGCGATCCTCGACTCTCGGGTGCCAGTTATCGGATGGGTTGGTCCAAGTGGAGCGCGAGCAGCAAGTGCTGGGACTTATATCCTGTATGCCTGCCATGTTGCAGCCATGGCTCCTGGGACCAACCTGGGCGCTGCGACACCTATCCAGATGGGTGGTGGGGCACCGGGTAGCCCTCCTTCACAACCCTCGAAGAAGCCCCCTTCAGAGAAGAAGCAGGACAAGCCAGCTGATCAAGAGGGACAAGATAAGGGAAAGCCGACCGACTCGCGCCAACTCTCTGCCAAGAAGCGCAAGCTCATCAATGACGCGGTTGCCTATATCCAAAGCTTGGCTGACCTACGCGGGCGAAATCAGGAATGGGCTGAGCGGGCGGTTCGAGAAGGGGCATCCTTGCCTGCTAAGGAGGCCGTGCAGAAACATGTAGCCGAGTTTGTGGCCTCGAACATACAGGAGGTGATCGACACAAGTCACGGCAGAACCGTCAAGACCCGCCGGGGTGAACAGACTATAAACGTTGCAAATGCTCAGATCGAGCGGCTCGAGCCGGATTGGCGGACCCGTATATTGGGTGCTCTATCCAATCCCAATCTGGCTTATATCCTGATGTTGGTCGGTATTTATGGGTTGATCTTCGAGTTAGCCAGCCCTGGAGCGATACTACCTGGAGTATTAGGTGCTATCTGTTTATTATTGGCCCTATACTCCTTTCAGGCCTTGCCAATCAATTACGCGGGCCTGGGTTTGATCCTGTTGAGTGTGCTTTTATTTGTGGGTGAGGCTCTTGCTCCCAGCTTCGGGATCCTGGGTTTGGGTGGGTTCGTGGCTTTCATTCTGGGCTCGGTCTTCCTGATTGACTCAGATGTTCCAGCCCACGAGATTGCTTGGCCTGTTATCGGTACAGCCGCTGTGGCTACCGGGGTCTTTGTCCTGATTGTCTCCACCATGGCGCTGCGAAGCCATCGAAGGCGTTCGGTGAGTGGGGCCGAGGCTATGATCGGACGGACAGGAGTCGTACTGGAGCCACTCCAGCCTGAGGGTTGGGTCCGAGTGGGGGGCGAGTCGTGGCAGGCTCACTCGGAAGAACCCATCCAGCAGGGAGAGACCATCGAGGTGCTCCGGATCGACGGCCTAACCCTCCATGTCAAACGCGCTAACGGACGCTAATGTGGGGCCTACTTATTATGGAAGCCATCATCACCAATCCACTGGTCATTGCGGGGGTCTTGGTTGCCCTGTTCTTGGCGGCCCAGCGGCTGACCGATTCGGCGGAGATCATCAGCCGGTTTCCGACGGCCTTGCAGCTGCGTTATCTCCAGACCCTGACCGAGGTCGCCACTGAGAATAACTCCACCACCCTGTTCCCCATTCCGATCGATTTGCTGGAGCCGTTTTTGCAGATGCGCTCTGCTGAAGAGGGAGCCCCTGACGCGGTCCGGCCGGCGGGCCGCCACCGGGCTGCTGGAGCAGCCCCGGCCGAGGGGGAGTGAGGCCAATTTGAGCTTGACCGGCCCTCGCTATCCCGAGAACAGCGGTAGCCCGCATTGTTGCCACTTTCAGGAAAGATATACCAAGTGCTCAAGTTCAGGAGGCATCTTATTGTGGAGTTCAGGGTCCAAATACCATTGTTTCTAACATCCCACTTGCCCCAAGGGACCGGTGAGAACATCCCGGAGAGGCACTTCTGTCAAATCCTCTCTAATGGCAGACAAATAGGCCCAGCTTAACTCAGCAGTTCGAAAGCCCATCCGGGCAGGAATTGAACAGTCATGCCGGTGCGCTTGTAAAGCGTAGCGCCCGGTCTACAGATATGGGGTGAGCAGCCAGGCGAGCCCATCGCGTAGCTTCGTCCACATCGGGCGCGCCTGAAGCTCGTCCAGGTGCAGGGCTTGGCCGGCATCCCGCTTGGCGTCCAGGATAGTGCTGAGCTCACTGGCCAGGGCCTGACCGTAGTACTCCACGTTGAACTCGAAGTT
>CAYUWI010000007.1:0-3450 GCA_964448275.1 uncultured Gammaproteobacteria bacterium
GAGGTCGTGGCACAGCCGCCGAGAGCGACTAGCATAATGAACAGGACCAAGAGCCAAGCACCGAGTCCACGCCCCGGTTGAGGTCCCCAACACCCTGCTATGGAGCCCCAATCCCTCAGGCATGCGGTAGTGATTCCCGAAGTCACACGTACCGCTCCTCAAACAGGCGGAGAAGGTTAGGATCATTATCCAATTCCAATGCCGCACCTTTCTCTCTTTCCCGTAACCGAGTTGGATATCGATAGTGGCCTGACGACTATCCCTTCCCATCAACGATCGGCAGAGGCAAGTGAGTCCAAATTGGCTGAAGCGTTGATGCCCTGATGGGTGTCATTCGAGGATCCTCCATCATCAGACATCAGACGATGTGCCTGTGCTACCTCAGCCTATATCTCTTTCTACTTCTACGCTCTCTTCGGCCAATTGGATTGGCTCATTGGCTTGCGGGGCCCGAATCGGTCATGGTCACTATCTGAGTGCCCGCGTCTTGGCACTGGATTCTTCCCTTTTATTTAATAAGGCTGGTAGGACAACCAAGGTACAAACCAGAGTGGCTACAATCCCGATAGCCAAGAGCTGACCGATACTAGCTGTCCCACGATGGGGGGACAATGCTAGGGAGCCAAAGCTGCAAAGGGTGGTCAGGGAACTGAATAGGATCGCCCGAGTTGTACTGGTATGCAACAGGTTCATCTCATGGGTCCGGCGTAGGCGGGCGCGGTGGACAACATGGATCCCGTTGTCGACACCGATTCCAAAGATGAGAGGTAGGGCCACAACATTGGCAAAATTGAAGGGGATCTCGAAGAGCACTGAGGCACTACCTGTCAGGATAGTCGCGAGCACCAAAGGGGCAAGTATCAACGTCACCGAGGAGAGGCTGCGCAGGAGTACGGAAAGCAGGATAAAGATCGCGAGCAAGGCGTAGGTAAAGGCTTGTTGAAAGGCCGATACTACCGTATCGGCCGCCTCGAGTTGGAAGACTGGGAGCCCTGTGGCGTGGGGGGCCACTGTTTGGACCTGCTCCACAAATTGCCGGATCTTCGCCTCATCAGTAAGTGGTTGGCTTGGAAAGATCTCTACCCGATAGCGGTTGTCCTGGCTAAGCCAGCGCTCGACCAATGCCGCCGGCAGCTCACTCCGGGTGATTGGACCGGCTTGCATGGCGGCCTCGAGAGCCTTGAGCTGCAGTGGCAGGGTTGTGAGCAGGCTGTTTTCCACTGCCAGAGCCCGCTCCGCCCGCGCAGCGGGCTCCTGCATGCGTACCTCTTGCTGCCACTCCTTGACCCGTCTCGACAATTGCTGTGCGGTGGCAGCATGTACAGATTCGGCCTCCGCTGCGAAACGTTGGAGGGCAGTGCGCAAACCCTCGATCGCACGGTAGCGTTGTTGAGGATCAATCTCCGCTGATGGACTCGACTGGGTCAGCTCCGGCCCGAGGAGGAACGTCATCTCATCGATGAGGGCGAGCTTCTCGGTTTGATTCTTCGGGATGAAGTCCTCCAGGGTGATGGCCTTATCCACAACCCCCAGCTGGCTCACCTTGGCTGCCAGCCCATTGGCGGCAGCTGCATCGGACTGGACGCTGACCAGGGTCAAAGGGGAATGCTCGGGCTCATCGAGCAGATCATTGAAGGTCTTAACCGATTCCTTATTGGGGTTTCTCAGGTTCATAAAGTCGGAGTCGAACTGCACCCATGGCAGCAATGCGACAGCGGCCAATCCAACTACTAGAGCCCCTAGACGGACAGTGCGAGCGTGTCGCCGAGGGAAGTCAATAAAGCGCATCGCCAAAGCCCCTCGGGCAATCGGCCGACGGAGGCTCGCCGGACTCGGGGGCATTAGGCTCAGAAAGGCGGGGAGAAAGGTGAGGTTGGCAACTAGACTGATCAACATCCCTGTACCCGAGATCAGCCCGAGTTCGGCGATCCCAGCATAGGCCGTAGGGAGGAAGGCGTAGAAGCCGACAGCGGTCGTGAAGGAGCAGAGCAGCAAGGAGATGCCCACGTCGCTTGTGGCCTCCCGCAAGGCCTCTGAGACAGGTTTGCCTTGTTCGAGCAGCTCCCGATAGCGCAGGCTCAAATGGATGGAGTAATCGACTCCGAGACCGATATAGAGCACAGCGAACGCTACGGAGATCAGGTTCAATTCGCCGACTGTAGCTGCTGCAAAGGCCGCTGTAGCGGTCAGCCCCATGACCAGGGTTGCAACAGTGGCGACCGTCAGGGATAGGGAGCGGAGCCCAAGATAGAGGATGAGCCCAACCAGGGCTAGGGCCAATAAGGCCCCAACTCCGACCCCCTGGCTCACGCTTTTCAGTTCATCATGCGCCAGTGGTACAGAGCCTGTGATCCGCACCCTCACCCCGGGAGTCTCATCGATCCCTAGCTCGGCCAGAGTCTCCTGGACCGCCTCGATAGCCGGCCCTCCTGGGCTCAGTGTCCCGTAATCCAGGTAAGGCTTCAGAACTATGAAGCGGCGCCGCTCATCGGGGGTGGTGGGGCGGTCGAGGATCAATTCCTGCCAGGAGAGCTGGTAGAAGCGATCCTCTATATTGGCCCCAAACGCCTCGGTAATTCGATCCAGGATGGGTACGAGGTTGATCTCGGTACCTTCCAAGCGGGCCTGCATAGCCTCTTCTAGCATGGAGAAGAATCCCTGCAGGTTTGGATCCCGAATCAGGGTCCCGAGGAAGGGTTGGACAGCGGCGAGATTGTCGACGAGACGTTCGAGCTCTTCGACACTCAAATAGAGGAGCCCATGACGTTGGAAGAACTTCCCCCCTCCGGGTTGGTAGACTTCCTTGAAAAGTTTGGGTTGGGCTTGGAACCGGGTAGTCAAGCGGCGTCGGGCCTGCTCGGCGAGCTCCGGGGTGACGCCTTCAATCACGATCAAAATCGTATCGTCGTACTGGGGAAAACTCTCTTTATAGTCGATATAGGTCTGACGCCAGGGGAGCTGACTTGAGATCATATTGGCGGTGTCGGTGTCGATCCCAAGGTGGGTCACTGTGTAGTAACCGAACAGGCCCGTGGCCACTGCTAATACGAACACGAGCCAGTGAGCCCACCGCCGAACGGTGTCGATCCATATGCCAAGGGCCTGATCTAAGTAATCAAGTGCACGCATACGTTTGAAGCGAACTGGCGCGAGGTTAGGGGGCTTGTAGGTGGGGACCGGCTCGCTGGGCGACCCAACGCAAGGTCCTCTGGGCGGCGCGCCAATACCCTAGCATGCGAGTCGCCGCCGGTAGCTCGGTTGGTCTCTTCAGGAGGGTGCCGAGGAAGCGGAGCGATCGCTGCCTTCCCTCAGGATCGAGGGCACCTATGACGGCCTGAGGGAGGGTCTCCAAGTGGGAATCGACAATCACACGTACGCTCAAGAAGGGGATTCGGGCCTGCCACGCTAGGGCCGCTACAGCGGCACTCTCCATATCCACCGCCACAGCCC
>CAYUWI010000007.1:3460-33509 GCA_964448275.1 uncultured Gammaproteobacteria bacterium
TGGAATAGGGCTGATTTGGCCTCTGGTGTGGTCAGCATCCCTTGGCTATGGATGAGGGCCCCGGCCACCGGCCCTTCGATCCCACCGCCTAAGCACACCCCAAGGCGTTCCCGCCAGACTTCATCGGGTGAGTAGCTCTCCTGCCCCGCATCGATCACCTGGTCAGGCAGGAGCAGTGTGCCGGCTGCCAAGCTTGGCGCCAATGCCCCGGCGGTTCCCCAACTCACTAAGGCAGAGGCCCCATGATGGAGCAAGGCCTTGGCAGCTTGATTGGCACGGAGTTCTCCAACGCCGGAGAGCTGGAGCAGGACGGAATCAGGTAAAGCCACAGTGGCACCGGGAGACACTCGGAACCCCGCCAAGCAGCGGCCCTCGGCCGGCAGAGCAGCGATGACACCGACCGGCCTCAAGGGGATTTGGTCTCCAGGTGGTTACGGTAACGGGCTAGGGCCCAAAGCGGAAAATACGCATCATAGCCGTGGTACTGGAGATAGAAAACTCGTGGAAAGCCTGGCGCAGTGAATCCTGGTCTGGCCCACAGCCCATCCGCTTGCTGGTGGTGCACTAGGTAGGCAATGCCTCGTCGGACCTCAAGCGAGTCGGCCTCACCAGCGGCCATCAGAGCGAGCAAGGCCCACGCAGTCTGAAATGGGGTGCTTTCCCGAGCCCCACCGGCCAGTGTCGGATCGAAATAGGTATCATTGCTCTCACCCCAACCCCCATCCTCCTGCTGACGTTCCTTCAACCATGCAACAGCTTGACGGATAGCGGGTTGATCCGGATCTTCACCCGCTTCCTCGAGGGCGGTCAGGACGGACCATGTCCCCTGGATGTAATTCGTTCCCCACCGTCCGTACCATGAACCATCGGACTCCTGCTCACTCCACAGAAACGCCAGCCCCCTCTGTAAAGCAGGCCGATCTTCGGGCCGTGCGAGTCGCCCCAAGAGTGCTATACAGCGGGCACTTACATCGCTGGTTGGGGGATCGAGCAGGGCACCGTGATCGGCAAACGGGATCTCGTTAAGGTAAAAATGGGTATTATCGGCGTCGAAGGCAGCAAACCCCCCGTTTTTCGATTGCATCCCTCGAATCCAGTTGGCGGCGCGACGGATACGCTCCCCATAGTTCTGCGGTTGCCCAGCCCGGTGCATCACCCAGGCAACTGCCGCCGTATCGTCGAGATCTGGATAATGTGAATTGTTAAACTGAAACGCCCAACCGCCGCCTTCTAAATCCGGTTTCTTCTCTCGCCAATCACCAGGTCCATCGAGATGCTGCCGCCCTTTGAGCCAGTCCAAGGAGGACCGGCAGGCAGCCCGGGAGCGGGTGCTCCCCTCTTCTTGGAGCGCATGGCACGTCAAAGCAGTATCCCAGATTGGGGAGAGACACGGTTGACAGTAGGCAGAGTGCTCGCCAACGACAAGGAGGTTCTCCAAGGCTGTCCGGGTCTGTACCCTATAGGGATGGTCCGTGCCATAACCAAGTAATGCCAAGGCCTCGTAGGCATTTACCATGGCTGGAAAGATTGCTCCTAGGCCATCATTGCCGTTGAGTCGTTCAATAATCCAGTGTTCGGCCCGCTGGATCGCTTTCCAACGAAACCAACGAGGGATTAGCGGCTCCAAGGTGCGACCGCACTTGTCTAACAGGAGAAAGGCTCGATTGAGTGGTGACCGAGCAGGGAAGTAATCACGCTCCTGCTCTGGTGGTATGGTAAACAGCTCCCGAATGGATACCTTACGGGGGTTGGCTGCCTGTGGTTTCAAGCTGCAAAGGATGAACAGCGGTACCATGACGGTTCGGGACCAGTAAGAAACCTTATTGAGATGGAACGGAAACCAGCGCGGCAGGAACATGGTTTCGACTGGAATAAAGGGAACGCCGCGCCAGGGGATCTGGTCAAAGAGGGCCAACGTAATCCGTGTAAATACATTGGCCTGCGCTGCACCTCCATGTGCGAGTATCGACTCCCTGGCTGCTTGCATATGGGGAGAGTTCGGATCCTCCCCCGCTAACTTGAGGGCGTAGTAGGCCTTCACTGAACAGCTCAGATCGAAATGCCCCCCGTGGTAAAGCGGCCATCCCCCATGTTCCCCTTGATGTGCTCGGAGATATGCCCCAATTTTGGATTCCAATGCGGGATCAATCTCGTCCATATAATGCATCATCAAAATGTATTCAGCTGGAATCGTACAATCGGCCTCGAGTTCGAAGTGCCAGTATCCCTCTGCAGACTGGAGCTCGAGTAAGGCGTCACGGGCCGCTTCGACCGCTGCCTGCAGTCGTGGTAAATGGGTTCTTCTAGCAACTGCATCGGGATGTAGTGAGGTGAAGGGCGGATAGGAATCAAATTCCGAGATCGTGCTACGGCGGAATCTATAAGTCATGACTCATTCCCCCTTTGAAACATCAACTTCGAGTGGCTCGACTCCGAGGTAGGATCTTCTTCTCCATAACTTTCCGGTGTTCCATATGCCATATGATCCCAGAAGGGGGGAGAAGTGCAGTGCTATCCAAAAGGTTGGGTGGCTACCTTGGCCTATGGGGATAAGTCGTCAAAAACGCCCACCCTCTCCTCTACGTTTAATAGTAGGCTAACAGGTACTAGAACCAAACAGCCTAGAAGGGCGCGCCATCGCCATGGGAGTGCTAAAGTACCGACCGGTTCCCCCTGTCATTTCACTTCAAAGAGTGAGTGGGGTGGGATACGGAGATACTGCGCACAGGCCGCGCCTAACTAGGCCATTATTCTAGATGCAGCATCTAGCCCTAAGGGTTAGAGCGCGGAGTCCAACAACCTCCGGTGACCGAGGTGGTGCCCGATGGCCAAAGAGGCTATCACATGACACCTCTCCATTCCTTACGAACCCAAAAACGATGCCCTCACCTTAGGTAGCTACTGAGATGGGCGGCAATTCTTGGATGGGCTCGAGCGGGACGGCTCGTAGCGCCGCTGTAGGCTACACGTTGTCAAAGCTGAGGGTTTGGTAGGAGCTTGTCAAGACACCCTCTCAATCAAGGTCAATTTTGGTATGAACTACTTTACTGCTGTCTTCTTGGCTGCCCTTGCCGCCGCCACAGGCATCGAGGTCTGGCTAGCTCAGCGGCAGATTCATCATGTCCATACCCATCGAGCCGAGGTGCCTCAGGCCTTCCAGCAACAGATCTCGCTACGTGATCACCAGCAGGCCGCTGATTATACCCTTGCGAGGATGCGATTGGCACGCGTGGGGGGTCTCTTCGATAGTGCCCTCCTCCTCGTGTGGACCCTAGGTGGTGGTCTGAGTTTGCTGAATGCTGGATGGCAGGGCCTCCATCTCCCCCCGTTGATCACCCAAGTGGCTGTGGTAATGAGTGTTTTCTTGATTACAGCCTTGGTCTCACTGCCGTTGTCTGTCTATCGGACCTTTGGAATCGAACAGCGGTTCGGCTTCAATCGAACGAGTCCAAGCCTCTTTATAGCTGATATATTGAAGCAGGGCGCCATTTCTGTCTTGCTTATCACCCCACTCGTTGCGGTCATCCTCTGGCTCATGGGACAAGCCGGCGCATGGTGGTGGGTCTATGCCTGGGCAGTCTGGATAGGGTTTTCATTCACCCTTACATGGGGCTATCCACGGCTTATCGCACCGCGATTCAATCGCTTTACTCCTCTCCAGGATCCTGAACTCAAGTCTCGTATTGAGCGACTACTGGAGAAGTGTGGCTTTTCCAGCCAAGGTATATTTGTGATGGATAGCTCGCGCCGCTCTGCTCACAGTAATGCCTACTTTACCGGCCTCGGGCGGAACAAGAGAATCGTCTTCTTCGATACATTACTGGATATGCTTGCGCCTGATGAGACCGAGGCCGTACTCGCCCATGAGTTGGGTCACTTCCGGTTGCACCATATTCGCAACCGCTTACTCAGCTTAGCCGTTATGAGCCTGGGGGGGCTCGCCCTATTAGGTTGGCTCTATGACCAATCTTGGTTCTATAGTGGACTCGGTGTAGAGCAACCGGCTCCGCATATGGCCCTATTGCTTTTTACACTGGTCGGTCCAGTATTTGGTTTCTTCCTCCGTCCTGTAATGGCTTCTCTTTCTAGACTCCACGAATTCCAGGCCGACAACTACGCTGCCAAGCACAGTGACGCCGGTGCCCTAATGCGGGCCTTGGTCAAGCTATATAAGGACAATGCCACTACCTTGACACCGGATCCGGTTTACTCTTGGTATTATGATTCCCATCCACCCGCTATCACCCGCATCGATCATCTCAGTCACCTTACAGCTACCCCCAACAGCGGCCCAACCTGAAGGTAGGATGCCTTCCTCAGACACGCCGGGATTAGGCGGCGCAGAGACTATGGAGCTGTCATTTTTTTGCTAACTGCGGCCGCAATGAGGTGGTTTAATTTGTGAGTGTGAGCTAGACTCGTACCGGCCACTTTTGGAGCTTGCGTTGAAGGGTACGGCGATGCATGCCAAGGGCACGTGCGGCAGCGGAGATATTTCCATGATGGGCGCGTAGCACCCTTTGGATGTGCTCCCATTCCAGACGGCGACTTGACATCGGTTTGGCAGGGGGGCTTACTTCGGGGTTGCCCCCATCGCGATGGAAGGCGGCAACGATCTCATCCGGATCGGCTGGTTTCATGAGGTAGTAGATGGCCCCGAGTTTGACAGCCTCAACAGCTGTGGCAACACTCGCATAGCCGGTTAGGACGACAATTCGTGTCCCCGGGGTGATTGCTCTCAGATTCTCGATGAGGGCCAACCCTGACTCCCCTTCGAGCCGGAGATCAATCAAGGCGTAGTCCGGTACCCGATGCTCAAGAGAGTGCAGAGCGCTTAGGCAATTATGGGCAATAATGACCGCCAGGCTTCGGCGCTCGAGTGCTCGCGAGAGCGTTTGACAGAAGCTGGGGTCATCATCAACCAAGAGCAAAATGGGTTGCTCCTTCTGGAGCCTCTTATTCATCCTGCGGTTCTCCCGAGATGATCAGTTAGGGGGAAGCAGATCTCAGTACATAGCCCGCCTTCCTCTCGATTAAATAGCGTGACCTTCCCCCCTAGGCGCTCAATAATAGCGTAGGTCAAAAACAGGCCAAGCCCCAACCCGGATTCCTTCTCGGTAAACGGCGTCTTGCCCGCTTTTTGCTGCTGCTCACCAGTCAAGCCTGGGCCATGATCCCGGATCTCCATAACGAGCTCTATCGGGTCCCAGCGGGCCTCCCAATCGATCCGTTCGGGTGAGGCCTCCGCTGCATTTGCAAGTAGATTGGAAAGGGCTTGATTCAAAGTACGGTCCGCAAGGATGCCGGGTGGTGGATTACAGCCGTGCCACGTAGTGCATACCTGAACCTCTGGGTGTAGATCTTGCCATTCACTCAACAGCCGCTCGAGGTATTGATTCACTGGTACCAGGCTTCCTCCAGTGAGGCGTACCTGACCGGCCGAGTTTGAAAGGCCGGAAATGGCCTCCTTGCAACGGTTGACCTGTTCGCGAAGGGTCTTGATTTTGGCGGACCGTTCACCAGAAGGCGTTTCCTCCCCCTCTTCCAGCTCCTCTGCGAGTAAAGCGATCGTGCTAAGTGGTGTGGCGAGTTCGTGGGCAGTGCTCGTCGCGAGGGTGCCCAAGGCCACGAGCTGCTGATCTCGTAGGGCCTCTTCGCGAGCTGCTGCAAGCTCCTGTTCCCGTTCTCGTAGCGCGCGTCCCATGCGCATAACAAAGTAGGCGATTAATCCGGCGCTGAATACAAAACCAAGCCACATACCGAGGATATGGAGCTCGAAGACATCACCTGGGGTTCGACTGGATGCCAGTGGGATAAAGCTCACCATTACCAGGCTGTAACACGCCACCGCTATCCCAGCCAGGGCCCAGGTATACCCACTCGGTAATATGGTGGCGGCAATCGCCAATGGCAGTAGAAACAGAAATGCAAAGGGGTTGGCCGCTCCGCCGGTGAGATACAGTAGTCCGGTCAAGACCCCGACATCCACGAGCAGGTGGCCAAAGGCCTCACTTTCGGTGGGGGGTTCTAAGAGGCAAAGGCGCCACCAGGCCAGTAGGTTGAAGGCCGTATAGCCTCCGACGATTGATCCTAAGGCCACGTATGGCAGAGGTAGATCAAGATAGAGTGTCGCGATCAGGATGACGCCAACTTGGGCCCCAATGGCAAGGCTCCGGAGGATCACCAAACGGCGTAGGTTGGCAGCCATCTCGGAAGCGGGTATCCGGCCCTGCCCCGAACCCGTCATAGCCATAAGTCAATAACCTGCTTGCAAAAGGATTGCTGACCGCAATATCTTTTTACCTTTACCATAGCATTTCCGTCACATTGCGGATCCAGTGGTTTAAGCCGATGGTGAAGATTGGATCTTAAAAGCCCCATTACTCGGAAATTGCTCGAAGACGCACTATAGTGAGGAACGATCAGTTCGGGAATATGACATTGTGTTGCGGGGGTAACAATCCGGTGAGTTGAAGTCAGGAGCTTAAATAGAGGGGCCGAGAAGGTCAGTCAGTAGGGTGCGCACAGGTCAGTTGGTTTGACAATTCCTTGGCCGCCCCTTAGCCTAACCTCTTGGTTTTCAAGTGTGCTCATATCCCTTGTTTCTGCAACCTTCAAGCCAGACCACCATGGCAACGCGCTCTAAGCAGCTCTTTGAACAGGCCCAACAATACATCCCGGGCGGGGTAAACTCTTCAGTGCGCTCCTTTGGCCCTGTCGGCGGCCCCCCGCTTTTCATTGAGCGGGGCCAAGGTGCGCGGGTTTGGGATGCCGATGGCCGTGAGTATATCGATTACTTGGGTTCCTGGGGGCCATTAATCCTCGGCCACGCCGATCCAGACGTCGTGGCGGCCCTCCAAAAGGTGGTGGCAAACGGCACCAGTTTCGGTGCTCCGACAACCCACGAGACTGAGCTTGCCCGGAGGGTCTGCGAGGCCGTTCCCTCTGTTGACCGGGTTCGGTTTGTGAACTCGGGCACTGAGGCAACTATGAGTGCTATAAGGCTTGCTCGGGGGTACACTGGTCGGGATCGGCTCGTGAAGTTCGAAGGTTGCTACCATGGCCATGTCGATAGCCTGCTAGTCAAAGCCGGTTCGGGTGCCCTCAGTATAGGGGCCCCCTCCGGGGCCGGGATCCCAGCGGCCCTTACCCAGTATACCTCGAACCTGCCGTTTAACGACCTAGACTCAGTCCAAGCACTCTTCGAGCAGATCGGTGAAGAGATCGCTGCGGTTATTGTGGAGCCTGTAGCTGGGAATATGGGTTGTGTGCCACCCGAACCTGATTTTCTTCCGGGACTACGGGAGCTGTGCAATCGCTACGGGGCAGTCCTTATATTCGATGAGGTGATGACTGGTTTCCGGCTCGCCCTCGGAGGAGCCCAGGCCTACTATCAGGTCTATCCTGATCTCACGGCCCTAGGGAAGGTGATCGGTGGAGGCATGCCAGTGGGAGCCTTCGGAGGCCGGGCTGATATCATGGACTGGATCGCCCCGACTGGACCGGTCTATCAGGCCGGTACCCTGGCCGGGAATCCGATGGCTATGGTCGCTGGGATCGAGACCCTAAGAAAGCTCTATGAACCCCAATTCTATACCGAACTCGAGGCGCGAACCCTCCAACTGGCCGAAGGGCTGGAAGCAAGTGCAGCTGAGGCAGGGATCCCCCTGGAGGTTAACCGAGTTCCGGGGATGTTGAGTCCCTTCTTTAGCGATTTCGCTTGCGAGGGACACCGCTCCATCCGTTCGTTCCAGGATGTCCAGGCTTGCAATACCGAGCGCTTTGCTCGGTTCTTCCACAGTATGCTTGAACGTGGAGTCTATCTTGCGCCCTCACCTTACGAGTGTGGTTTTCTCTGTCGGGCCCATAGCGATGACGACGTGACCACCACCCTGGAAGCTGCACGGGAGGCCTTCGCCAAACTCTGATTTCGCTTGCGAGGAACGCTGGCACTTCGTGTCAACCCGGAGCGCAACGGGTCGGGCAACCATTGAAGCCACACACTACACGACAGCATACCCCTACCGGGTTCGGTAAATCGGCGAGGCCCTCCCTTGAAGGTATAGCGCTGAAGTGCGTACGTAATGAGCGTACGCTATTCGATGACCTTGAATTCCGAGTCCAGCCTGGTGAGATGCTGCAGGTCGAGGGGGCCAATGGGAGCGGCAAGACCAGCCTGCTGCGAATCCTATGCCAGTTGATCCCACCTGAGTCCGGGGAGGTCCGTTGGGGGGGGAGGGAGATCCGGGAGATCCGTTCGGAGTATTTACACGAAGTATGCTATGTCGGCCATGCTCACGGCATCAAAACCGGCCTTACCCCACGAGAGAACCTCCAAGTAGCGGCTGCCCTCACGGGTTGGGGGGGCAGGCCCGCCTCGCTTGAGGCAGCTTTAGAACGGCTTGCACTCCTGGAGTGTGAGGATATCCCGGTTTGCCAATTGTCAGCAGGTCAAGGGCGCCGGGTGGCTCTGGCCCGGCTATTGTTGAGTTCGGCCCAGCTCTGGATCCTCGATGAGCCGTTTACGGCCTTGGATCAAAGTGGAAGACAGGCCATCAAGGGGATTTTAGAGAGCCACTGTGCTGCAGGGGGAATGGCCGTCTTCACTACTCACCAACCGATCAACCTCACCAACGGTCCGGTGACCCCGATCCATTTGGGCTCATGACACGGGCCCTAATGCACGCCTTTACTGCCATTCTCCAGCGAGACCTACGCCTCGCCCTGCGTTACCAGGGGGAGCTGGCCAACCCGGTCGTCTTCTTTGTGCTGGTGGTCACGCTCTTCCCACTCGCTCTAGGACCTGAGCCTACTATGCTCGCAAGTATCGCGCCAGGTATTATATGGGTAGCTGCGTTACTGGCCGTGATCCTTTCCATGGAGGGGATCTTCCGCTCCGATTTCGAGGACGGTTCCTTGGAACAACTCCTGGTGAGTCCTTATCCAGCCGCCTGGTTGGTCTTCGCCAAGATCACTGCCCATTGGTTGATGACTGGGGTGCCTCTTATTGCGGTTGCACCTCTTCTGGCGCTCATCCTCCAGATGCCGCTGACAGCCCTACCAACCCTATTGCTTACCCTCTTGCTCGGGACACCTGTACTGAGCATGGTTGGGGCAATTGGGGTAGCCCTTACCGTCGGGTTACGCCGCGGCGGGGTCCTGTTGGCCCTCCTTGTGTTGCCACTCTACACCCCTGTGCTGATCTTCGCGGCGGGGGCTGTGGCCAATGCCGCTGCCAACCTCCCGGTAGCAGCCCCCTTGTACTTCTTGAGTGCGCTATTGGTGTTGACCCTGACGTTGGCACCCCTAGCAACTGCTGCCTCATTGCGTATCAGCGTGGGATAGGCCATGTTGCATCGGTTCCATAAGTACGCCTCGCCCAAGCATTTCTATCTCCTCGCTCGGCGCCTCGCCCCTTGGCTTGGGACTATAGCCCTGGTACTGTTCGGTGTAGGACTATACGGTGGGCTCGTTGAAGCGCCTCCCGACTACCAACAGGGGGAGAGTTACCGAATTATATTCGTCCATGTGCCGAGCGCATGGATGTCCATGTTTGCCTACGTGGTCATGGCGGCTGCTGGGGCACTGGGGCTAATTTGGCGGCTCAAGGTAGCCGAAGCGGTGGCGCGTGCTAGCGCCCCACTTGGAGCTTCCTTTACGTTTTTGGCCCTGGCTACAGGTTCGTTGTGGGGCAAGCCGATGTGGGGGACATGGTGGGTCTGGGATGCGCGCCTAACCTCAGAACTCATCCTCCTGTTCCTTTATCTAGGCTACATTGCTCTGCAGACTGCTATCGAGGATCGGCGCACGGCGGCTCGGGCTGGGGGGGTGTTGGCCCTTGTGGGGTTGGTTAACCTACCGATCATCCATTACTCGGTGGAGTGGTGGCATACCCTCCACCAGGGTCCAACGGTTACCAAACTGGATGCCCCTTCGATCGCTCCAAGCATGCTGATGCCTTTGCTGATCATGGCATTAGCGTTCACGTGCTATTACGCAACCATCCTCTTGCTCCGGGTACGTTGTGAGCTCCTCGAGGCCGAACGAACAAGCACCTGGGTCCAAGAGTGGGCTAAGCAACATTAGAGGGCTTTTGGGGAAAGAGGACACGTAATGGAGTCATCGTGGCAGGAACTAATCCACATGGGTGGCTATGGCTACTATGTTTGGCCTGCCTACGGTCTGGTATTGGTGGTTTTGTTCGCTAATTTTATCATTCCCTTTCTGCGTGAACGCCGAACCTTGCGCCATCTGGCCCGAAGGGGTCGGCGACGCTCTCGGAGAGCGTGATGACACCGCGTCGTAAACGTATGCTCCTAGCGGGTTTCATTGTGCTTGGTGTGAGCCTTGCGGCGGGGCTGGTGTTGACCGCCTTCCGCCAGAATCTGATGTACTTTTATACCCCGAGCGAGGTTGCTTCGGGTAAGGCCCCCACTGGGCGCAACTTCCGGATTGGTGGGCTGGTTGCCACGGGTAGCGTGCGGCGCGCTGAGGATAGTCTCAAGGTCCATTTCAAGGTCACCGACACCAAGCACGCCGTGCCTGTAGTTTACTCCGGAATCCTACCGGACCTCTTTCGTGAGGGGCAGGGGATTGTGGTCAACGGCCGTCTTCGAAAGAACGGAATCTTCAAGGCCCAACAAGTGCTCGCTAAACACGACGAAAACTACATGCCCCCCGAGGCTACCGAGGCCCTTAAGACCGCTGGTGCCAAACCACCAAACCACGCGATGGACGACTGAGTTATGGTTCCGGAAATCGGCATCTTTGCCTTGATTATGGCCCTCTGTATGGCCCTGGTGCAGGCTTTCTTCCCGCTCCTGGGGGCTGCCCGTGGGGTTCCTAACTGGATGGCCGTGGCCCGGCCCGCTGCCATGGCCCAACTCGCTTTCGTGGCAACAGCCTTCATGGCGCTAGCCTACTCATTTATTGCCGACGACTTCTCGGTCGCCTTCGTTGCCAACCACTCTAACTCCGCTCTTCCCTTCTATTACAAGCTTACGGCGATTTGGGGTGGGCATGAGGGCTCGATTCTGCTTTGGACGCTGGTACTCGCCTTATGGACTACTGCTGTTGCCTTATTCAGTCGGAGCCTGCCCACCGAGTTCGCGGTGCGGGTTCTGGGGGTGATGGGGCTGGTCAGTGTGGGCTTTTTACTCTTCATGCTCTTGACCTCGAACCCCTTCGCCCGTCTCGCCCCAGCCCCTGCCGAGGGGGCTGACCTTAATCCCGTGCTTCAAGATCCGGGGATGATCGTCCATCCCCCTATACTCTATATGGGCTATGTCGGCTTCTCGGTCGCATTCGGGTTCGCTATAGCTGCCTTGTTAGGTGGCCAACTGGATACGGCCTGGGCGCGCTGGACTCGTCCCTGGACCGGTGTTGCTTGGATCTTCTTGACCCTCGGGGTCACCCTGGGCAGTTGGTGGTCTTACTATGAGCTTGGCTGGGGCGGTTGGTGGTTCTGGGACCCGGTAGAGAACGCCTCGTTTATGCCTTGGCTCGTCGGTACTGCCCTTATCCACTCCCTCGCTGTTACCGAAAAGCGCGGGATGTTCAAGAGCTGGACGGTGCTTCTTGCCATCACCGCCTTCTCCTTAAGTCTACTGGGTACCTTCCTGGTGCGCTCGGGGGTTTTGACTTCGGTCCATGCTTTCGCCCAAGACCCGACCCGCGGCATCTACATCCTGACATTCCTCGGCCTTGTGATCGGGGGATCGCTCGCGCTCTACGCTTGGCGTGGCCCTAAGAGCTTAGGAGGGGGCCGTTTCCAGCGCCTCTCTCGGGAGAGCTTCTTACTGGTCAATAATGTTTTGATGGTTGTGGCCATGCTTACCGTCTTGCTTGGAACCCTCTATCCTCTGGCCATCGATGCCCTAGGACTAGGTAAGCTTTCGGTTGGGCCACCCTACTTCAATGCAGTCTTCGTGCCCTTGGCCCTAATCGGTTTGGCCTTGATGGGGATCGCGGGGATAGTGCGCTGGCGTCAGGATCAGGCCGCCCGGCTCTGGTACCACTTGCGCTACGCCGCCTTGGCCGGTCTGGTGGTTGGGCTGGGGGTAGCCGCCATGTTCGGCGAAGGCGAGTGGCACCTGACTGTTATCCTGGGGATTGGGTTCGCAGTTTGGGTAGTCCTAAGTAGCCTCCAGGCGGTACGCCTCCACCTCAGCAGCAAGCGGAGTTTATGGGGGGGGCTTCGCAATCTACCGGGTGGTTTCTATGGGATGGTATTGGCCCATATAGGGGTGGCGATCTCAGTGATTGGGGTGACATTGACCAGTGCCTACAACACTGAGGTCCGTACGCGTATGGCACCTGGGGATGCAGCTCAGGTAGCCGCCTACACCTTCCGGTTCAAAGAAGTCCGTGAGTTCCAGGGACCGAACTACCAAGCTACTGAGGGGGTGATTGAGGTCACCCATGACAGCGAGCCCGTGACGGTGTTGCGTCCTCAAAAGCGCTTCTACCAGTCCCAGGAGCAACCGATGACCGAGGCCGGAATCGATGCCGGCCTAACCCGCGACCTCTATGCCTCGCTCGGTGACCCGCTGGACGGCGAGAACGAGTGGAGCGTGCGTCTTTATCACAAGCCCTTTGTGCGCTGGATCTGGTTTGGAGCCCTGTTCGTGGCGCTGGGGGGCGGGGTGGCGCTCAGTGATCAGCGCTATCGTCGGGCCTTGTACCGACGTTCATTTGAGGTGGCGGGGCGTTCTCCGGTCGGCTTGGCGGAGCAGAGGTGATCTGAATGATCCGTTACCTCATCCCACTGGCGGTCTTTGTTGGGCTGGTGGGGGTCCTAGCGATGGGGCTGTCACGCGATCCGAGTCGGGTTCCCTCCCCGCTTATTGACAAGCCAACACCCACGTTTGCCCTCCCCAAACTCCGAGAGCCCCGGCAGAGCTTCGCTACCGAAGACCTGCGAGGCCAGGTAAGCCTGTTGAATGTTTGGGCCTCCTGGTGTGTAGCGTGCCGCCAAGAGCATCCCCTATTGATGCGACTGGCCCGTAAGGGTCAGTTTCCCATCTACGGGTTCAATTACAAGGATGAGCGGGATAAGGCACTGCGTTGGCTGAAACGACGAGGTGATCCATATCAGGCGATCGCCTTCGATCGGACAGGGAGGGTTGGAATCGACCTTGGAGTTTATGGGGTCCCGGAGACCTATATTGTGGACAAAGCAGGGGTTATCCGTTATAAGCAGATCGGTCCCCTGACCGAGGCTGCCTTAGAGGACAAGGTCCTACCTCTGATCCATAAGCTTCAGTCCAAAGAGTCATGAGATATCCTAATAGATACACCCTGTTGCCAGCCCTCTTGGCCTTTTTGCTGGGGGTTTCCTTCCCTTGTGAGGGGATGGAGGCCGCGTCAGAACAACCCCTTGAGTTCTCTAGCCCTGCCCAAAAGGAGCGTTTCTGGGAGCTGATGGAGGAGCTTCGATGCTTGGTCTGTCAGAACGAGTCTCTGGCTGCATCCCCTGCCCCGTTGGCCCAGGATCTGCGGCAGGAGGTCTACGGGATGATGCAGGCTGGGAAGAGCAAAGAGGAGATCCTCTCTTTCTTGACCGATCGATATGGAGATTTCATCCTTTATCGTCCCCCCATCAAGCCGGTAACGTATTTGCTCTGGTTTGGACCAGCGCTTCTGTTACTCGTGGGTCTTACAATAGCTGCGCGTATTATTTATCGCCGGGAGAAGGTGCCCGAGCCGCCGCTCAGTGAGCTGGAACATGTCCAGGCCGTTCGAATGCTCGAGCGAGACCCCCACCAGGACAAGCAATCATGACACTCTTTTGGGTTATCCTTGGGGTTATGATGCTGCTCGGACTAGCGATGGTCCTTCCCCCATTGCTCGGCCATACGAGGAGGTCTGGGGTAAGCTCTGAGCAGGCTGAGATCACCGCGTATCAGGAGCGCCTCGCCGAGCTCAAGGCCGCTCAGGAGCATGGCGCACTCACCCCAGAGCAATTCGATTCGGCTCAGCGGGAGTTGGAGTGGGAGTTTCTCCAAGAGCTCCCCGAGACAAGGTTGGCCAGCGGTGAACGCGTTTCCGTCCCCGCTATTGGGGCCCCGACATTGGCGGCCCTTGGGGTACCGGCCCTAGCCACCGGACTCTATCTCCTTCTGGGGCAACCCGAACAAGCCTCGCCCCCAACTGGACTCGAGTCAAGTGTGGGGGAGAGCGCGAATCAGAAAGATCGCTCTCCCAAGGAGATGGTGGCTCGGCTCCACGATTACTTAGAAGAGCATCCGGACGATGGTCAGGGGTGGCAGCTGTTAGGGCGATCCTATCGTTCCCTTGGGCGGTATGACCGGGCCGTTACGGCCTATCGTAAGGCCTATGCCCAATTGGGTAATCACCCCCGGCTGCTGACTAGCTATGCTGATGCCCTTGCACTGGCCAACGGGAGTCGCTGGAAAGGGAAGCCGACCCAACTACTTCGCCGGGCCCTTGAGCTGCAGCCGGACTACTCAAGGGCCCTATGGCTTGCTGGGGTTGCGGCAGTAGCGCGTGGAGACGGGACGGCTGCAGTAAGCCATTGGCGCCGTTTGGCCAATCAAATGCCTGCGGACAGTGAGGCTCGTCAGGCCTTAGAAGAGCACATCGCCCAGGCAAAATCCCTAGCCTCTGGTCGCTCGGGGCCTTCGATTGCTGATCAAGGTGCGTCAGGCGGGACTAGCTTCGAGGTCACAATACGCCTCGATCCAACACTGCGTGCCCAGGCAGAGGCCGGGGACACCGTATTTATCTTCGCGCGGGCCGCAAAAGGTCCCCCTATGCCGTTAGCGGTGGTCCGAAAAGAGGTCGCCGATCTGCCGACTACTGTCACCCTGAGCGATACTCAAGGGGTAGTCCCCGGGCGTCGGCTCTCTAATTTTGATGAGGTGGTCATCGGAGCCCGAATCTCGAAGAGCGGCTCCGCTCGACCCCGCAGCGGTGATCTCCAGGGCTTGAGTGACCGCCGTCAACTTGCTCAACTCGAGCATGTTGAGGTAAGTATCGATCAACAACTTCCCTGAATTGGGCGACGTTGACTTCCGGGTGGCTCTCCCTTAGTATCCTGCGCGGTATTAAAGGTTGAATCCATTGAGTAGGCCAACCTTGGGGCCTTCGGGAGCTGCCGGGGTAGGGCCTACTTTGTAGTAAGAGTGCCCAAGCGAGGTCGGAGGGGACCTTTGGCCCCGCAACACGAATTTGCTATCCGTACAACGGAGACCGTGGCCAAACAGCTCGTCGTAACCGGCGCTGTAGCGGTGATCCTGATCTGGATGGGCTACTGGGGGCCAGCCAAGGGGGTCCTCTTCGGCGGTGGGCTAGCGGGCCTGCTGGCCTTGTTGCTTTCAGGGAATCTGCAACGGGTTATCAACAGCCGGGACCTTGGCTCCACTAAGACCCTGATTTATGTGGGGGCTGCAGAGCGTTTCCTGATCTTGGCTGTAGGGGTAACCTTAGCCTTCTCCGTGTTCGATCTGAACGGTGGTGGCCTGATCAGCGGTTTGATCTTAGCCCATATCATTAGCTTCGTGGAGGCGGTCCGCCATTTCGGATCGAAATCCCTATCCTGACGCGACTACAGGGGAGTAAGGGTGAGTACTGGCAGTGAATCGGCGAACCACGGCGGCTACGTCGAGCACCATCTCACTAACTGGGTCCTAGGGGAAGGGTTCTGGGCCCTCAATATCGATACCATGTTGATGGCGGTGATTACCGGGTTAGGGTTCGTTCTCCTAGGCTACTTTATACGGCCACGGATCACTGAGGGTGTCCCCCGCGGGCTTCAGAATCTCATTGAGATGGTGGTCGAGTTTATCAATAAAACCGTCGCGGAGAACTTCCCCGGATACAATCCGATTGTCGCGCCTATCGCGATCACCACCTTCCTGTGGATCTTCTTTATGAACTTTTTCGACATCATCCCAGTCAACCTAATCCCTGGGATCGCGGAGCTATTGGGCGCGCCTAACTTCCGTGCGGTCGCGACCGCTGACATCAACGTCCCGATAGGGATGGCCCTTGTAATCTTCATCCTGACGCTGTATTACAGTTTTCGGGTCAAGGGTGCTGAATTCGCCACGGAGTTCCTGGTCCACCCTTTTGGGAAGTATCTCTTTCCCTTTAATATCATCATCAAGACCGTGGAAGAGCTCGCCAAACCGATCTCCCTTGGACTGCGTCTGTTCGGCAATCTATTTGCTGGTGAGCTGATCTATCTACTGATCGCGTTCATGCTCCCTTGGTGGTTCCACTGGAGCCTTGGGGTCCCCTGGACGATCCTCCACGCCTTAGTGATCTTACTTCAGGCATTCATTTTCATGATCCTGAGTATCGTCTACCTAGCCATGGCGCATACCTCGGAGCACTGACCTGCTTTACTAGGGGTACGTTATGGCTCGGCTCAGCAGCTAACTTCAGGAGGGTATCGATGGAACCAACAACCATCATCACTGCTTCAACTGCCATTGCAGTCGGGATCATCCTGGGAGCCGCAGGCCTGGGTTCCGCCCTTGGGTGGGGGCTGATCACGGCCAAGGCCTTGGAAGGTATTGCGCGACAGCCAGAGATGCGGCCCCAGCTTTTGATCAATACTTTTATATTTGCCGGGTTAATGGAGTCTTTCCCATTCATTGTACTGGCCTTGGCGCTTTGGTTTATCTTCGCAAATCCGTTCCTAGGATAATGAGTGCTCCCATGAGTCCAGTTATTTCCCGAGCATTCTAAAAAGCCACGGTAGGGAGGCCCGAGTGAATTTCAATCTGACCCTGGTTGGCCAGATCATTACCTTCGGGATCTTCATTTGGCTATTCCACCGCTATCTGTATCACCCGATTAATACCGCCCTTGCCAACCGACAGGAACGGGTCCAGGAGGGTATCGAAGCGGGTGAACGCGGTCGCCGGGAATTGGAGCACGCCGAGAAACGTGCCACGGAGATTATCCGAGAGGCCCGGGGGCAAGCCAATGAGATCCTGACTGCGGCGGAACGGCGGGCCGATGAGATCCGAGAAGAGGCAACCGAGGAGGCCCGCCAAGAGGCTGAACGTATCCAGGCTGCAGCGCACGATCAGATCGACCAAGATTTCAGCCGGGCGCGTCAGGAGTTAAAAAAACAGGTGGCAGAACTGGCGATCGAAGGCGCTGAGAAGATCCTGGAGCGCGAGGTCGATTACGATGCCCACCACGAGCTCCTTGAGCGTGTGGTTGCACGCCTGTAAGGAGGAACGCCATGGCGGGTCCTTATACTATTGCAAGGCCGTATGCTGAGGCCATATTCGAACTTGCTCAAGAACAGGGGCGGTTCGAGGAGTGGGAGAGCGAGTTGGCCCTACTGGCAGCGATCAGTGAAGACGCTACCATGGGGCGCCTTCTCCAGAATCCTCGATTAGACCCCGAGCGGAAAGAGGCGATCTTTTTTGGGATTGTTGGGGATCGCTTAGAAGAGTCGGCACATCGGCTCCTGAAGGCTCTGTTTGCCAATGACCGGGTCCAGTTCCTACCGGCGATCCTGGAACTCTTTCAGGAGTTGCGTCGCGAAGCGGAGGGTGAAGTCCGGGCAGAGGTGGTCTCCGCGTATCCTCTGGCACCAGAGACCAAGGAGGCGATCACTGCTGCCTTGGAGCATCGGCTCGGCAAAAGGGTGTATATGGAGAGTCGGGTGGATAGCAGTCTCATCGCTGGGCTTGTGATTCGGGCCGGTGATTGGACCATCGACGGCTCTGTTCAGGGTGGACTCGAGCAGCTCCGCCAGGAGCTAACTGCCTGATCGCGCCGCAAGGAGTAGAGTAACTATGACGGTGCAATTGAATACCTCCGAGATCAGCGAACTCATTCGGAAGCAGATCGCGGGCTTCGAACAGGACCTAGAGGCCCGCAGTGAGGGGACCGTGGTCGAGGTCCACGATGGGATTATCAAGGCCCACGGTATCGATGACGTAATGCAGGGGGAAATGCTGGAGTTCCCTGGTCCAACCTACGGTATGGCGCTTAACCTCGAGTGGGACTCGGTCGGGGCTGTGGTGCTAGGAGACTATACCCACATCCGCGAAGGCGATACGGTCCGAGCGACTGGTCGGATCATGGAGGTCCCGGTAGGAGAGGGGCTTATCGGCCGCGTGGTCAATGCCTTGGGGCAACCGATCGATGGCAGGGGACCCGTCCATACCCAAGAGACCGAGCCGATCGAAAAGATCGCCCCTGGGGTCATCTGGCGTCAGAGCGTTGACACCCCGGTTCAGACCGGGATCAAGTCGCTCGACTCTATGGTGCCGATCGGGCGGGGGCAGCGAGAGCTTATCATTGGTGATCGACAGACCGGAAAGACAGCTGTAGCCCTCGACACTATCCTCAACCAGAAGGACACGGGGGTTACCTGTATTTACGTAGCGGTGGGCCAAAAGGCCTCCTCCGTGGCCCAAGTTGTGGCCAAGCTCGAGGAGCACGGGGCCATGGACCATACTATTGTGGTGGCTGCAAATGCAGCCGAAAGTGCGACGATGCAATTCGTCGCCCCCTATGCCGGATGTACCATCGGTGAGTACTTCCGTGATCGGGGACAGGATTCCTTGGTAATCTACGACGATTTGACGAAGCAGGCTTGGGCCTATCGGCAGGTCTCCCTACTGCTGCGTCGCCCGCCAGGGCGGGAGGCCTACCCCGGAGACGTCTTCTACCTCCACTCTCGCCTGCTGGAGCGTGCCGCGCGAGTCCGGGCAGAATTTGTAGAAGAGAAGACCGGCGGCCAGGTCACTGGTCAAACTGGAACCTTGACGGCCTTGCCGATCATCGAGACCCAGGCTGGGGACGTCTCGGCCTTCATCCCCACCAACGTCATCTCGATCACTGATGGCCAGATCTACCTTGAGGCAGACCTTTTCAACGCCGGGATCCGACCGGCAGTCAACGCAGGCCTGTCGGTCTCTCGGGTGGGTGGGGCGGCCCAGACCAAGATCATCAAGAAGTTAGCCGGAGGGATTCGGACCGATTTGGCCCAGTATCGAGAACTTGCTGCCTTCGCCCAGTTCGCTTCGGACCTCGACAAGGCAACCCAGGCCCAGCTCGAGCGCGGCAAGCGGGTCACCGAGTTGATGAAGCAGGGTCAGTACCAGCCTTTGAGTGTCTCGGAGATGGCAGTCTCTCTGTTCGCTGCCAACCGAGGCCACCTCGATGATGTCCCAGTAGAGAAGGTTACAAGCTTTGAAAAGGCCTTGCATGACCACTTGCATCATCAGCATCAGGAGTTGATCGACAAGATTGCGACTGAACTCGATCTTACCTCAGAGATTGAGTCTGAACTTGAGGCCGCAATCAAAGGATTCAAGCAGCACGCGGTCTTTTAGGCGCTGGGGGAGACGATGTCGAGCGCGAAGGACATCCGGAAGCAGATCCGATCCATCGAAAACACCAAGAAGATTACCTCGGCCATGCAGATGGTGGCTGCGAGCAAGATGCGTAAGGCGGAAGCGCGGGTCCATGCGATCCGTCCCTACGCTGCTAAGCTGCGCGAGGTGATCGCACACGTTGGCAAGGCCCATCCCGAGTATGTCCATCCCTTTTTGCGCCCGCGTGAACCCCAAACGGCAGGACTCGTGGTCATCACCAGCGATCGGGGGTTATGTGGGGGCTTAAACACCCATGTCCTCCGACGGGCCTTGTACCTCATGCAAGAGCTCCAACGTGAGGGGATCGGCTACCGGGTTATTGCTGTAGGACGCAAGGGGCTCCCCTTCATGAAGCGCTTGGGGGTCGATTTGATCGCAGAAAAGTCCGAACTCCCGGATGCCCCCGAGGTGGCTGATCTCGTCGGTCCGACGCGAGTGGTGATGGACACCTTTCTCGAGGGTGGGGTAGATCGTGTTTATCTACTCTATAATCGCTTCATCAATACTATGACCCAGCGAGTGGAGGCTGAGCAGATCCTGCCGCTCCCGGACATTGTTACTCAAGCCGAACTCCGCTGGGACTACCTTTATGAACCGGGTCCTGAGACGGTTCTAGATGGGCTCATGGAGCGTTACCTCGAGTGGCTGGTCTACCATGGCGTGGTCGAAAATATTGCCTCTGAGCAGGCAGCGCGCATGGTGGCCATGAAGAACGCGACCGATAATGCGGAGAACCTGATCGAGGATCTTCGTCTCACCTACAACAAGGCTCGACAGGCCGCCATCACCCAAGAGATCGCCGAGATCACCGCAGGCGCAGCGGCCCTGGAAGGCTAGTCGAACCAGTAAATGATCGAGTTAGAGGACACCAACTATGAGCACGTCGACCGGGAAGATCACCCAGATCATCGGCCCTGTGGTAGACATCGATTTTATGGAGGGCGAGCTCCCGCAGGTGTACGAAGCCCTTCAGCTGTTGGAGGGTGAGCTCATCCTTGAGGTCCAGCAACACACCGGCGACGGTGTCATTCGGGCGCTTGCTATGGGCAGCACCGACGGCCTAAAGCGGGGGATGGAGGTGCAGGCAACTGACGCTCCCATCAGCGTGCCAGTCGGCCAAGGGACCCTTGGCCGAGTCTTGAATGTCCTCGGACGCCCGATCGACGAAGCAGGCGAGGTCGAAGCCGAGGAATATTGGCCGATCCATCGCAAACCTCCGCCCTATGAGGAACTGACCCCTACCCAGGAGGTCCTTGAGACCGGGATCAAGGTGATCGATCTCATGTGTCCCTTTGCCAAGGGGGGAAAGGTCGGCCTCTTTGGTGGCGCGGGCGTCGGTAAGACCGTTAACATGATGGAACTGATCCGAAACATTGCGATTGAGCACGCTGGTTACTCGGTCTTCGCTGGGGTCGGAGAAAGGACCCGCGAGGGCAACGATTTCTACCATGAGATGAGTTCCTCCGGGGTCCTCGACAAGGTCTCGCTCGTGTATGGTCAGATGAATGAGCCACCTGGGAATCGCCTTCGGGTTGGCCTGACCGGATTGACCGTTGCCGAGTACTTCCGAGACCAAGGTCGGGATGTCCTGATGTTCATCGATAACATCTACCGCTACGCCTTAGCCGGTAATGAAGTCTCGGCCCTACTTGGCCGGATGCCTTCAGCCGTGGGGTACCAGCCGACCCTTGCCGAGGAGATGGGAACCCTACAGGAACGTATTACATCGACCAAGACGGGCTCTATTACCTCCGTCCAGGCGATCTACGTTCCGGCCGATGATCTAACTGATCCGGGACCAGCGACCACCTTCGCCCATCTCGATGCGACAGTGGTGCTGGCGCGCTCGATCGCCGAGCTTGGGATCTATCCAGCTGTCGATCCTTTGGATTCTACCAGCCGTCAACTTGATCCCCAGGTCCTTGGTCAGGAGCACTACGACACCGCTCGCCGGGTCCAACAGGTTCTGCAACGGTACAAGGAGCTCCAAGACATTATCGCCATCCTCGGTATGGATGAACTCTCTGAAGAGGACAAATTGGTCGTCTCGCGGGCACGGAAGATCCAGCGCTTCCTTTCTCAGCCCTTCTTCGTCGCTGAGGTCTTTACTGGCATGCCCGGTAAGTATGTCCCGACGAGTGAAACGATTCGGGGCTTCAAGGGGATTGTCGACGGAGAGCACGATGAGCTGCCCGAGCAGGCATTCTATATGGTTGGGACAATCGACGAGGCCATCGAGAAGGCTGAGAAGCTCAAGGCAGCAGCTTAGGCAGAACTCACAGTTGAGTTAAGGGGCAGGCCTCATGGCAGCGACTATCCATATCGATGTAGTCAGTGCCGAGCGGGAGATCTTCTCCGGTCAAGGGGAGATGGTGGTAGCCCCCGCAGAGATGGGGGAGGTCGGCATTTTGCCGGGCCACTCCCAGTTTATAAGCCGGTTGCAGCCCGGGGAGGTCAGGGTCCTTCATGGGGGGGGCAACGAAGAGATCCTGTTTGTCTCCGGTGGCTTCCTCGAAGTCCAACCGGAAGTCGTGACGATCCTCGCCGACGCTGCAGAGCGAGCCCCGGATATTGAGGCCGCCGAGGCAGAAGCCGCTAGACGCCGCGCCGAACAGGCCCTTGAGCAGCAGACTGCTGATCTGGACCTGGCCCGTGCCCAGGCCGAACTCGCGGAGGCCCTTGCCCGCCTTCGAGTCTACCGCCGTTACCGGCAACGGCAGTGGGACCGAGGACAGGAGTAATAGCACCCCTACGCTGAGAACGGCTCTCCAAGCATGTGAATGCCCTCGTACCTTTGGAAGGCGACTGGACAGATCTTTGCAGACACCGGGCTCCCCATCTCAGACACGGTGGATGCGAGTGAGTATGCCGGATGTCCACCGTCCTTGTCTCCTTTAGGCTTTACGTTCCCTCCCTAACCGGGTACTTTGATCTTGTGCTCTCCCCTCCTATTGAGTATTAAGGGGTTGTCTATCCTGATCATTCTTCTGGGGTAGACAAGCCTTTCAAAGGCAGGGTCGAAGGTAGCAATAAGGGAAGGGCAGTTTCGGAGGTTTCGATGGATCTGGCGATCGTGATCCTTGCAGCGGGCCAGGGTAAGCGCATGCGTTCCCACCTTCCAAAGGTCCTACACCCCATCGGCGGGCGACCTATGCTCACCCATGTCTTGGACGCAGCCAAGGCGCTTGCGCCGCGGGCGATTCAGGTGGTGGTAGGCCACGGGGCCGCTGAGGTGCAAGCGACGATCACTGACCCCGTCGTGGAATGGGTTACCCAACCGGAACAGCTTGGGACTGGGCATGCCGTACAGTGCGCACTCCCTTATCTCCGAAGGAGCGGGTGGGTCCTTATCCTCAACGGGGATGTCCCACTCGTGCGGACAGAGACCCTGCAGGCCTGGCTCAATGGGCTCGCCATCGCGGGGAGACGGGATGAGGGACCGAATCAGGCATTAGAGAAGTGGGGTGAGGAAACGGGTCAAATGAGGGGACCATCACTGAGCCTTCTCACGACCCACCTCAATGATCCAAAAGGCTATGGTCGGATCCTACGGGGTCCTCACCGTGAGGTCCGTGGTATTCGCGAGGAATCTGACACGGCGCCACACGAACGCGCGATTGCTGAGGTCTTTACCGGGACCTTGGTCGCGCGTCGAGTTGCCCTGGAGCAGTGGCTTGACCAACTCGATACAGACAACACCCAAGGGGAGCTCTATCTCACGGATATAGTCGGCTCTGCGGCTGCGGAGGGAGGTGGAGGCGTGGCCACTTACACCGTGGCCGATTCCGACGAGGTCCGGGGGGTTAATGACCGGATCCAGCTCGCCGCAGTCGAGGCGCTCTACCAGGAACGGGTACGGCAAGATTTGATGAAGGCCGGTGCGACCCTACTGGATCCGGCGCGTACCGCCCTTTATGGATGTGTTACAGTACAACCTGATGTCACGATCCATCCCAATTGTCAGTTTGAGGGCGAGGTAATATTGGAGTCAGGGGTCACTGTTGGTCCTAACTGCTTCCTCAAGGACTGTCACCTCGGTACCGAAGCACGGATCAAAGGTTTCAGCTACATCGAAGGGGCGAGGATCGGGTCGAGGACCGAGATTGGCCCCTATGCCCATCTGCGCTCCGGGACAGTCTTGGATCCTGAGAGCCAAGTCGGCAACTTTGTGGAAATCAAAAAGAGCCACCTCGGTTCGGGCGTCAAGGCAAATCACCTGAGTTATATTGGTGATACCGAGATCGGAGCAAGGACCAATATCGGTGCGGGGACCATCACCTGTAATTATGATGGTTGGACCAAGCACCGAACTGTAATCGGAGAGGAGGCCTTTATTGGCTCGGCGACACAACTGGTTGCTCCGGTTACAGTGGGTGATCGAGCGACCATAGGCGCGGGCTCGACCATCACCCATGATGCCCCGGCGAATGCCCTGACTCTCGGTCGGGCCAAGCAAGCAACCCGCTACGACTGGAAACGGCCAAAGGAGCGGAACACCTCCCAGGAGGGAGGCTGATGTGTGGAATTATCGGGGGGGTTGGACAACGGGATATGGTCCCGATCCTATTGGAGGGCCTGAGTCGTCTGGAGTATCGCGGCTATGATAGTGCCGGTTTGGCGATCCTGTCCCCAGGGGGCGGTCTCACGCGCAAGCGTTGTCAAGGCAAGGTTGCTGCTCTTCGTGACGCCGTTAGCACAGCCGGAATAAGCGGCACGACAGGGATCGCCCATACCCGTTGGGCTACTCATGGGGCCCCGAGTGAGGAGAACGCCCATCCCCATTTAGCCTGTGATCGGGTCGCTGTGGTCCATAACGGGATCTTAGAGAACCACCTCGAGCTACGTAGCGAACTGGAGGAAGCAGGCTACCAACTAGGCTCGCAAACCGATACCGAAGTCCTGCCGTTTCTCATCTACCATGAACTCAGGGAGGGACAGGGTCTCCTTGCCGCCCTCCAACGGGTTGCCTCCCGGATTCGGGGCGCCTATGCCCTTGCGGTAATCGATGCCGAACAGCCTGGACGGATTGTGGCTGCTCGTCAGGGAAGTCCCTTGCTCCTGGGGGTGGGGGTTGGTGAGCATTTCCTCGCTTCAGATGTCGCCGCCCTGGTGCCGGTCACCCAGGAGATCGTGACCTTGAGCGATGGTGAATTCGCCGAGCTTACCCAGGACCGTTTCGAGATCCAGGATCGCTACGGGCGCCAGGTGGAACGGCCGATCCGGCGTAGCTCGATCCGCGTTGAGCAGATCGAGCGGGGCAGTTATCGCCACTTTATGCAAAAGGAGATTTTCGAGCAGCCTCAAGCGATCGCTGCGACATTGAGGGGTCGGATTGAACGTCAAGACTGGGGTCTCGATGACTTGACCCCCGGTTTGGAGGGGCTCTGGAGGGAGGTGGAGAGCATACTCATTCTGGCGTGCGGGACCAGCTACCATGCTGGCCTTGTAGCGCGTTACTGGCTCGAAGCGTATGCGGGCCTCCCTTGCACTGTCGAGGTAGCCTCCGAGTTTCGCTACCGCCAACCTGTCCTTCCCCCGTATGTCGGCATTGTGGCGATCAGCCAAAGCGGTGAAACCGCGGATACCCTCGCAGCGGTCCAAGAGATTCAGCAACAAGCCAACCATCCAGTAACCGCGATATGTAATGTGCCCGAGAGCAGCCTTGCTCTCGCCGCGGATGCAACGCTCTATACCAAGGCGGGCCCTGAGATCGGTGTTGCTTCGACAAAGGCCTTCACAACACAGCTCACGCTCTTGGCCATGCTCTGTACTGCCCTCACCCAACGTCGCAGTGCCCCTGGTATCAACCGGCTTCAGGAGTGGTACCAGGAGCTCCAAACCTTGCCGGATCGGATTGGGGATGCACTGGAGTTGGACACGGTCATGCACCAGTTGGCTGGGAGCCTACTGGAGTGCCGACATGCCTTATTCCTCGGCCGAGGCCCCTACTATCCTATTGCCCTTGAGGGGGCCCTTAAACTCAAGGAGACGAGTTACATCCACGCCGAAGGCTATCCCGCAGGGGAACTGAAACACGGGCCTTTGGCGCTCGTCGATTCTGAGATGCCGGTCTTTGTCCTCGCCCCAGTTTCCAGCTTGATGGATAAGGTAATGGCCAACCTCGAGGAGGTGCGCACCCGAGGAGGGCGAGTGGTTGTTTTGACTGAAGCGGGTAATAAGGGCCTACCTGAAGAGGGAATCACGAGTGTCTTCCTCTCGAATCCGGGGGATCTGACTGCCCCATTGGTCTACACGGTCCCCTTGCAACTATTGGCTTACCACACTGCTGTCCTCAAGGGGACCGATGTCGATCAGCCTCGTAATCTCGCCAAATCCGTTACCGTTGAGTAAGCCTCTGGTGGTCTAGGCACTCGACTTTAGGGGGAGCCATGCTCGATCGGCTCAATGAACAGCAGCGGGAGGCAGTTACTCTTCCCTTAGGTCCGAGTTTGGTCTTGGCCGGAGCCGGCAGCGGTAAGACCCGGGTGCTTACCCACCGGATAGCCTACCTTGTGGGGCATTTGGGTGAGCCACCTGGATCCCTACTCGCAGTGACCTTCACTAACAAGGCAGCCCGCCAAATGCGAGAGCGGGCTGAAGAGCTATTGGGGATCGGATTTGGCAACCTCTGGATCGGCACTTTTCACAGACTGTGCAACCGCATTTTGCGGGCCCATGCAGAGAGACTTGGATTGTCGAGTGACTTCCAAATCTTGGACGCAGAGGACCAGAAGCGGATGATCAAGCGGGTCCTCCGCGAGGCTGGCGCCGACGAAAAGCGCCTTCCGCCGCGCCAGATCCAACGCGTGATCAATCAATTCAAGGAGAATGGGCTGAACACCGCCGACGCGGCAGGGCAGGGAGAGGGGGATCCAGAAATGCTGGATCTCTACCGCCGCTACCAGACGACCCTGGCCCGATCCGGGCTAGTTGATTTCGGGGATCTCCTGTTGTATACCCTCGAGCTATTCCGTCAGGACCCCGAGGTGGCTGCCCATTATCGGAAGCGTTTCCAGCATATCCTGGTCGATGAATTTCAGGACACCAACCGGGTTCAACTCCGGTGGTTACAAGCATTGGCCAAGCCCGGCGATGATTTATTCGTCGTTGGTGATGACGACCAGAGCATCTACGGTTGGCGTGGTGCTCGGGTTGATCACATCCTCCAATTTCAGGATTACTATCCCGATTGTCGTGTTGTGCGGTTGGAGCAAAACTACCGCTCCACAGGCCCGATCTTGGCCTCTGCTAACGATGTGATTCAACACAATGTGGGGCGACTCGGCAAACAGTTATGGACCCAAAGGGATGATGGCCAGGCAGTGGGTTGGATAGAGGCGACTACCGAACGGGATGAGGCCCGTAGCGTAGTCAGGGAGATCCAGAAATGGGTGGAGTCGGGCCGTTCACGTGCCGAAATCGCGGTCCTGTACCGTTCCCACGCCCAATCCCGGCAGCTCGAAGAGGCCTTGATCCGAGTCGGGTGTCCGTATCGAGTCTATGGGGGAGTGCGTTTCTTTGAGCGGGCCGAGATCAAGGACGTGCTAGCCTATCTCCGTCTCCTTCGAAACCCCCATGACGACGCTAGCTTCGAGCGGGTAGTCAACCAGCCGAGTCGGGGTGTGGGTGACAAGACCCTGGCCTCACTTCGAGCCTATGTCGAGGGAGGGGCTTCACTATGGGATGCGGCTCGCACCATATTGAGCCAGGGGGCGCTACGGGGGCGCGCTCGCACAGGTCTAGAACGCTTCCTCGCCCACATCGAGTCCTTGACCGCTCTTTCGAAGGAGAGCGCACTTACAGAGCTGGTCGAGCGGATACTCGAAGATACGGGGTTACGGGCGGCCCTAACTCGGAAGGGAGACGAGACCAGTGAGGTCCGTGCTGAGATCTTGCAGGAGTTCCTGAATGCGGTGAGGGAGTTCGAAGAGGAGTGGGAGAGTAATGAAGGCGAGCCCCTTGAGGCCTTTCTTACCCACGCTGCCTTGGAGATAGATGAGGGGTATGCCACCCCAAATGAGGAAGCAGTGCAATTGATGTCTCTTCATGCAGCCAAAGGGCTGGAATTCCCTCTGGTATTCATCGTGGGCATGGAAGAGGGGCTCTTTCCTCATATCCGGAGCCTGGAGCGAGACACGGCGTTAGAGGAGGAACGTCGCCTGTGTTACGTAGGCATGACCCGCGCTATGGAGCGCCTGGTGCTTACCATGGCACAGCGGCGGTATTGGGGAGGGGGGGAGCAACTCCACTTGCCCTCCAGGTTTATTGCGGAGATCGACCCCAAAAGGTTAATCCAGCTGACCTCCGAGCCTCAGGGACAAACAGCGCGCGCCGAAGGTTTGGAGCTGAGAGCCCCAAATGAGGGGCTCGCTCAATCCCCCTTCCCTCCAGGGGCGAATGTCCATCACCCGCACTTCGGTCCAGGTGTTGTTATGGCCTGTGAGGGCAATGGACCGAAGGCCCGGGTACGGGTCTTCTTTAGAGAGCTCAGCCAGGAGAAGTGGCTTATCAACGAATATGCCCGCCTACAGCGTGTATAGTACCACGCCATTTCCCCACTAAACTTCCCCTCTGGGCAGGGATTCCACAATGGGTGGTAGTCAGATCACCTCCTGCCGATCGGTGGCTGACTGCAAGTAGTAAGTCCATCTGGGTGGTACCCCCACCTGAGGTGAATAGATTAGGCGGCCATGGAAGCGACCCCTTACCTTTCGTTGGTGCCGATTGAGGTCCTTCGTGGCCAGTGGCCGCGCTGATGACATTTCTGGATTTCCCTGCACTCGAGACTGTGGCTGTTGTCGGCCAGTCCCATGGCCTATGTGTCCCGTCGCTCGAACAGATGCTGCGCTGCAGCCACAAGTATTGGAGTCGAGTACTTCAGGCCGAGGCGGTGCCTGAGGTGGTACCACGGTTCGCCTATTTCGATCCCTTCGATGATGATACGCTCGTGAACCCTCCCCTGTGCTTCCCCTTTTGGGTCAAACCACTTCACGCCTATCGCTCCCACCTTGGCTTCCGTGTTGGTAGTGCCTCTCAGTTCCGCCAGGTTGTCGCCACGATCCGGCAGCACATCATGCGCCTCGCCGAACCGCTTGGCTACTTTCTCTCTCAAGCCAAGCTACCGGATAGCATCGCACGACTCAATGCACATGCCTGTATCGCCGAAGGGATCATAGGCGGGAGACAATGCACACTCGAGGGCTATGTCCACCATGGCGAGGTCACAGTCTATGGCGTGGTCGATTCGATCCGGGAGCGAAACCGCGTCTCCTTCGCCCGGTATCAGTACCCCTCCGGTCTTCCGAAGCGAGTGCAGGCGCGTATGATCGACATGACCCGAAGGATTGTGACCCACATTGGATTGGACAACAGTCCGTTCAACATCGAGTGTTTCTGGGATCGTCGAAGTGACCGCATCTGGCTACTCGAGATCAATCCACGGATCTCGCTGTCGCACTGTGAGCTCTTCAGGAAGGTGGATGGTGTCTCGCATCAGCAAGTCGCCCTCGACCTCGCCCTTGGCCGCCGGCCGACGATGCCACATCGTGAGGGTGAATTCAAAATCGCGGGCAAGTTCTTCATCCGGAGCCATCACAACGGACGCGTCAAGCGGGTCCCGAGTCACGCAGAGCTCGAATGCATTACTCGCCTTGTCCCTGGCACCTCGGTGCAGCTCCTGGTGTCCGAGGGGACTGATCTCGCTAACCTCCAGGATCAAGACAGCTACAGCTACGAGTTGGCATGGATCTGGTTGGGTGCTCGAGACCAATACGAGCTCATTGCTAAGTATCACAAGGTAGCCAAGCTGATGCACTTAGAGTGGCACCAAGGGAGTGGTGAACGGGTAGCCGTATGAAAACCTTCGTACCGCTGTCGCGCGAGGTGCGCGAGATCGAGCACATTTGGGTTCCGATGCGCGATGGCTGTCGACTTTCGGGCCGCATCTGGTTGCCAGCTGATGCGGAGCAGTCACCGGTCCCGGCGATCCTCGAGTACATTCCCTACCGCAAACGTGATCTAAAGCGGGCTCGGGATACCCGTATGCACCCTTACTTCGCCGCACACGGCTATGCTGGTGTGCGTGTGGACCTCCGGGGAAGTGGCGATTCGGAGGGTGTGCTTACCGACGAGTACACCATCCAGGAGATGGAGGATGCAGAGGATCTCCTACAGTGGCTCGCCGAGCAGAGCTGGTGCGATGGCACCGTAGGCATCATTGGGATCTCTTGGGGGGGGTTTAATGGCCTGCAGATCGCCGCGCGTCGCCCGTCCCAGCTTAAGGCAGTCATCGCTGTCGCGGCCAGCGACGATCGCTATGCTGATGATGTCCACTATATGGGGGGGTGCCTGCTAAACGATAACCTCTCTTGGGCCTCTACGATGTTTGCCTTCAACTCATTACCACCGGACCCTCAGATCGTGGGCGACAACTGGCGTGAGATGTGGTTGCAGCGACTCGAGGGTAGCGGGCTCTGGGTCGAACAGTGGATGGCACACCCCCACCGTGACGCCTATTGGAAATACGGTTCGATTTGTGAGGATTACAGTGCCATCCAGTGCCCGGTTATGATCGTCAGCGGTTGGGCAGATGCCTACTCCAATGCGGTCTTCCGGGTCGTTGAGAATCTGCAAGTTCCTTGTCAGGGTATTATCGGTCCTTGGAGCCACGCCTACCC